>JBKEBP010000029.1:0-77288 GCA_047973235.1 Suipraeoptans sp.
TATTGACATGTCACTTCATCTAAAGTATAAATGAAATAAGAGCTGGAAAGCTAATTCTCGCTTACCAGCTCTATAATTATCATAGAAGATTAGTATTTACAGACTTTTTTTCACAGACTCAGATAATCTAGTGTTGAGTTTGGCACTAGATTTTTTATTTCGTCAAAATTTTTATCATAATACAGTTTTCTAACCTCTGATGCGCTAATTACCGTATCCATTGCTTTTTTCCGTTCTATTTCATGTACGTCAATACCATACTTTGGCAATTCACTTTTCAATGCCACATTATATTGACCCGTTATTTCACATGTTGGTTCTGTACCAACAAATCTCTTCGTTATCGAAAGTGTGGGTGCAATCAACTTGGCGAAAATCATGATATCCAATAGGCAATTTGCTTTTGCAGCTCCACATTTATCTTTTCTAAAATATGTTGGAAAAGTTGAGGCTGAAACCATATACTCACTTCCATTATGGAGAGAAACATTATCTAAATCACTAACCCCACTAACAACCATTTTCATCCTATCTTCCGGCGGAAAAAAGCTTCTCTTATCTCCGAGGACAAATATATGTAAATGAGTACATATGCTAGCTGCTTCCTCAACCAAATACCGATGCCCCAGTGTAAATGGATTGCAATTAACTACTACCGAGCCTATAACATCGTCATTTGCCACTATAGTTTTTGTGCTAAGACATAATTGATCTAAAAATCTAGTAAAGCCGTCTCTCTTATTTTCCATAAGTAATACATCATCCGTTTTCATTATCTTGTAAAATCCAAGTGATTCGAATACGTCTTCATTTTCAGGTTTTGTATATATAAATAAATTGGTTATCCCTCTACTATATGCGTAGCTAATAAGCTCACTAATAATAACGCCTGTCAGTCCATACCCTCTTGCTTTGTCATCTACTGCAATATACTTAAAGACATTGCTTTCAACTGCTCCGGTTCCAACTACACATCCCGAGTCGTCTCTAAGTATTACGCAATAATCAATCTCTGTGCTAAAGTCAATATTATTAATTTTTAGAAATTCACATATTTCACTGTATTCTTTCCTATCTAGTGTTTCTCTTAAAATAACTGTATGATTCATTTCGAAACACCTCCCAATAAATAATACAGGAAAATACTAACTGCAAGTAAATCAGCACATCCTCCTGGACTGATATTTTCTTTGGTAAAGTCCTTATCCAATGAAATCAGCTCGCCTATTGCACCTTCTTTATACGCGCCACCACTAACTAGAAAATCTCCTGCCCTTTCCCGCATTCTAAGAAGAGCATTACTTCCACCTCTCGATAAAACATTAGCATCCGAAACTTTTTCCATTAGTGTAAATAGCGTATGAAGTTTGACAAGATTCCAATTCTTACCCATACTGACACCTCGTATCAGCGTTGGTAATCCTAACATCACAGCAGATGAATATCCATTTAATGCTTCGCCCCTAGCTCCTTTGCCTCTTGCATTGTCACTTATTTCTTTTAGCTCTTTAGTCAGTGTTTGGGTGACTAAAGTCATCTCTTCACGTACTAAATTATATAGATTAATCGGTATACCTTTTCTCAAACAAATTCCATATGCTGCACTAAATACTCCAATACCAAATATTAGCCCTTTGTGTGTGTTAACACCTGAAGTAGCACCAAACATAGCGGCCTCAGCTTCCATTCCGCATTTACGCACCTTATAAAACGTTTCTTTTGATGTATTAGGTTCCACTGCACCAATATATACCATTTCACAATAGTACTGTTTAATAGCATTTGCACTATCGATGAACGTATTAATATCCATGTCTAAATGTGCTCCACTAGAATATGCATCTACGAGTCCCGGCTTCGGCGTAGTAAACACCTCTTCAATCAGAGATTTATATGCCAAATCACTTACTTTTTCGCACTCTGTTATTATAATTGGATTTACCAAAGTTGCTAACATATAATCACTTCCTTTGCTTAGTGCAAGCTTTTTCTTAGTCTAAATAGTCTTTAATCATCATTTCTACTTTTGTTGTAAGTGCATCGATTTTGTGGGTCCCGCTTCTACTGCAAATCTTTGCGTCATCATTACAAATCAGACATTTTCTCGGTGATTTTCCTATCTCTATTCTTGAGATACCTATTCCTTGATCTAAAACATCAATATCAAATAAACGGCCTAAAGGATGTGTCTCCTCGATATTTACCATATCTCGTTTTAGTTTTTGTGCTGTTGTCCCACTAATGGAATATATTGCACAGTATCCGGCAACGTCTCTTATTTCTCTTTTTTTATATACATATATTTCCATATCTCTAAACATTGCTTCGATAAATTTATCGCTATGTATAAAGACATCATAAATATATTCATTTGTTTTAATTTGTCCCGGAACATTCATACTGAAACTCACTATGACCGTTCCTTTATATTCGCTAGCCATTTCTTTTTGTATAGCGTCTTTTTTATCTCGATATTTTAGAACATCAGATAAACTTGCTTTTTCATTCAATATTATCATCTCCATCTTCTTAGATTTACTATTAAGCCATCTTTATCTTGCGTACCACATCCATAATACTTCCATCTCTGCTCTCGATTATACCAACTACTCTATCATCAAACTCAACCTTTGACGGCTCACCAGCTATGGAATATGCCATATCACGTAACTCTTCAATCGTTTTAAACGGCAGATTAACATCTCTCATACACTCAATTAAGTCTTGCCTGATTGGATTAATTGCTATTCCGTACTCGGTAATGACTACGTCTACCGACTCACCCGGTGTTGTAACGGTTGTAACCTCACTGCATATAGCCGGTATTCTTCCTTGTAGTAATGGAGTGAGAACTACTGTACATTTTGCCCCAGCTGCGGTATCAGGATGACCACCTTGAGCTCCTGTTATCACACCATCCGATCCAACTACCACATTACAATTAAAATTAACGTCAACCTCTAGTGCTGCAAGAATAACAAAATCTAATTTATTTACAATTGCACCTTTATTAAACGGATTTGCATATTCAGATGCTGAAATTCTAAAGTGTTTCATGTTTTTAACAGATTTTACCGCATCTAAGTCAAAATCTTGTGTGTCCAATAAACAATCCACTTGATCATTTAAAAGCAAGTCACACATTGGTTTGGTTAATCCACCAACTCCAAATCCCATTCTTACATTCTTTTCTTTCATTATCTTGGAAAGAGATATGGTTGAGGCTATTGACGCCCCTCCGACTCCTGTTTGATATGAAAATCCTTCTTTAAAATATGGAGTATTTACCACAAACTGTGTACAATAATCTGCCATCATAAGCTTTCTCATATCAGTTGTCGGTTTGGCGGCACCAGTGGCTATTTTCTCCGGATCACCTATCTCATCAACCTCTATTACATAGTCTACATTCGTCATAGAAATATGTGCCGGAAAATTAGGAAAAGCGACCAAACAATCCGTTACTGCAACAACCTTATCTGCATAGTCTGCATCAACCATTGAGTATGATAACACACCGCAATTTGACACTCCACCTATTCCTCTACAATTCCCGTAATCATCACATGTAGGTGCTCCGATAAATGCTATATCTACCTTGACTTCACCTGACTCAATAGCTCTAACACGGCCACCGTGAGAGCGCATAATAGCATATCCTTTTAGCTTACCTTCGGAAATCGCTCTACCAACTTTCCCTCTAACTCCGGATGATTGTATACCTGTAATTGTTCCATCTTCAATATACTGAAGCAGCGGATCATGTGCCTTTCCTAGTGAACTGGCACATATGGTAATGTCTTTTACACCCATATTATGTACCTCTTTCATTACCATATTCACTATGTAATCACCATCTCTGAAGTGATGGTGGAAGCTTAATGTCATACCATCCTTAATCCCACATTTAAGCAATACGTCACGAATACTATCAACCAACTTACTTCCATTCGAATTGATAACACATTTTGTTTTTGGCCCTTTTTTCTCATATATAAATCCATCATACTGATGTACCCCCTTAAATACTTCTTTTTCGGTATTTTTAATGACTTCTTCGGGTATTTCTCTACCTACCGCATTTAACATAATGTTTTCCTCCTAATAGACCCCTGATGCTCTTGCCATATCCAGCACTCTCTTTGCACCATCGTAAAAGGCTATATCTATCATCTTACCATCTACTGTAAATACACCTATTCCCATACGTTTCTTTTCATCAATCTCTTTAACAACCTTTTCTGAAAAAACAATATCATTTGTTGTCGGTGTAAATATGTCGTGGACAATTCCTATTTGCCTTGGATTAACAAGTGATTTCCCATCAAAACCCATCAAATGAATATCTTCGACCTCTTTTCTAAATCTGTCCATATTTTCAAGATCTGTGAACACTGTATCAAAGCATTGTACTTTAGCAGCTCTTGCTGCAATAATCAGTTGCTGTCTAGCGCCCATAAGTTCAATCCCGGTTCCTGTTATGTGAGTCTGCAAGTCCTTAGTATAATCTCCACCTGAAAGTGCTACCCCAAACAATCTTTCAGATGCTTCACACACATCTAATGCCTTCATTACACCTCTCGCAGATTCAATAGCCGCCATAATTAGAACTTTCCCATGAGCCACCCCATATTCTACTTCTGCATTTTCTATCTCTTTTTCAACTAAAACTATCTGTTCCGGCTTTTCCGTCTTAGGTACTCGAATCGAATCACATCCTGCTGCAACTGCGCATCTTATATCCTCTCTCCAATAAGGTGTATCTAATCCATTGATTCTTACCACTTTCTCACAGTTACGATAGTTAATACTTCGCAGAGAATGATATAGTGAATATCTTGCCGCATCTTTTTGATTTTCTGCAACTGCATCTTCCAAGTCAAAAATAATTGAATCCGGTTTATAGATATATGCGTCTTTTATTAGTCCCGGTTTCTGTGCGTTTAGAAAAAGCATCGTTCTTCTTAGCCTTTTTTTATTTTCATTCATTTTACTACCTCCAAGGACCCGTTAAATCATTTGATCTATAGACTGCACACTCTACTCTTGCTTTTATCGTGCAATCCAAAGCACCTTTATCAACTACCGATATCTTCACATCATTAATTTCCAGACTCTTTAATGTTCCTACTATTACATTTCTAATTTGCTCTCCATATTGATTTATTACACAACTATTTAAATCTAGATCAATGGTTCCGACGCCCTCTTCAACCGTTACTTGACAATCACTTGATTCTAACGTTCCTGCTACTGCCGGTTTCTTTATTATCATAAGATTTCCCTCCTTGTATCTGTTGATAATAACTTACTACCGAAACCTTACATGTGTCATCTCCTAATCTTAATAATTGTTAATGTAGCTTTGACATTTCGTTCTAATGCATATGCTATGTCATGTAAAAATATTAAGGTAGCATTCATTTATAACATTCAAACTCTATCTAAACAGAACAACCGCCACACTGTTTTTAGTAGCGCCAAACTGATTCTTGGATATACTGGATTTATTAGAAGTTTAACTTCGATTACTCTTTTAACAAAAAAAATGTTGCAGAACAGATGATATATCTTCCGCTCTGCAACAGCTCCTAACTTTCCCTGAGCATACGTTCCTGCATAATATCTTCCCGCACTCTGACAGCTACTTTCGCCAGCACTTCACGATCAATTGGTTTTAAAATATAATCAAACACCCCCAGTCGAATCCCTTTGATTGCATATTCATAATCATCATATCCGGATATCAAAATCACTCTGACTTTCGGATATTTTTGCTTAATCATCGCCGTAAATTCGAGACCATCAACCGCCGGCATCATAATATCCGTGATAACCACATCCGGCGTGGCTTCCTCAATCAGCATCATGCCCGACTCGGCACTTTCTGCCTGTCCGATGACCTCCAGGTCATACTCGTGCCAATTTATGCAATGCATAACCAATTGTCTAACCAGCGGTTCGTCATCAACTACCAGTACTTTCATCATGATCCGCCTGCCTCCATTCTTGTTTCGGTATCCGAAGAGTAATTATCGTACCTTTATTTTCTTCGCTTTTAATATCAAAGATATCCTCCACATCATAATGCAGATGCAGACGCTCAATCGTTGAATGGACACCAAATCCTCTACCTTCACTTTTCACCTTCCCATAAAGCACCTGGTCGATACGCTCATTTGACATCCCGACTCCATTGTCGATGATTTGGATGATTATCCTGCCATCCACATCCTTTGCTTTGAATTCGATAACCCCGCCCTGCTTCCGCGGTTTCATGCCGTGAAAAATGGCATTCTCAACAAACGGCTGCAAAGTCAGTTTTAAGATTGGTGCCTGAAGAACCGAATCATCGATATCGTACTTTGCTTCAAAGATGCTGTCAAAGCGGTATTTTAAAATAATCAGGTAATTTTCAACAATTTTCAGCTCATCCGCCAGCGGAATAATCTCCTGACCTTTGTGTAGGCTGTTGCGGTAATATTTACCTAGGGCCTGCATCACGATGAAAATATCATCGGAACGGTTCATCAATGCAAGGGCACCGATTGCATCAAAAGTATTATAGAGGAAGTGAGGGCGGATCTGAGTCTGCAGCACTTCCAGCTCATATTTCCGCTTACGTTTCTGTTCTGCAACCGTTTCCTTAAACAGCCTCTGGATCTCATCCACCATGAGATTATAACCTTTTTGCAGCTCGTTCAATTCTTTATTGGTTTCAATACAGGCAATCGGCTCCAGAGGCTGCTCATCGAACTTTGACATCGATAACAGCATCTGCTTAATCGGTGCGTTAATCATGTTCGCTATATACATTGAGCCCAATACAATCACTATAACTGCAAGTACAAATATAGCAGCAAATACGCCGATTAACCCGGTATACTCATGTTCGACCGCTTTATAATTAAGCGAAAGAGTGCCAATCCAACCGTTAGTCAGATTGATATTCATACAGTGGTAGCTCTGGTTCTGGTGTTTTATGGTAACAATTTCATCAGCTGGCGCATTGATTTGCGGTGCTGACCACGTTGAGCTGTCTTGCTCATTATCTTCTGAGCTTAGCAAACAATCGTCGTCTTCATTTTTTATATCAAAGAGAATCCCATACTGTTCAATTACCTGTACATAAGTCGCCTGAACATCTGCTTCTGTAACATTCATAATCAAAACCCCAATTGGTTTCTGGGTATCCAGGTCATTAATCACTCGGACAAAAGAGAGATACTTCGATTGATGGGATTCGTTATCAAGAAACCCTCCGCTTTGCGGAATCAGATTATATCCACCGTTATTATCAGCCACCTGCTGATACCATGGGGCTTGTTTGACATCCTTAAACTTGGACTGCCGGAAATCATCACTAAATACGGTGTACTCATTGCCGTTAAAATCATAGATATAAACGGAATTGATAAACGTACTGCCGATTACTGCGTAAATGGAATCCATATTGGTTCTACTGACCACAGTTTTAGATTCCGATAACAGACTCTGGGTCCCTGCACTAAACATAATAATCTTTGAATATTCATCCGCCCGATTAATCAGCGACTCAAAATTGGTCTGGATTCTCATGCCATCACGTTTTAACACTGTATCTGCCTTTTCTTCCACAGTTCCCTGCATGATATTCACTACAACAAATAGAATCGCCAATAGTGATATCCCCAATAAGACCCCATAAAATATAAAAGTCTGTTTTTGTAACGTCCATGTCTTAATTCTTTTTATTTTTCTTAACATACTCTTACCTCACTGTAGACATACCTACAGAATAGCAGAAAAACGCATACTACCCACTGATATCTTGTTTATACTGATTAACCGATTTCCCAGTATACTTCTTAAAGCAAACACTAAAATACGAAGGATCCTTGATTCCGCATTTCACTGACACCTCATAGGCTTTCAGATCTGACTGCTCAAATAACCGCTTGGCATTCCCCATGCGGACTTCAAATAAATAATCACGAAACGGTTTCCCCACTTTTTCTTTAAAAATACGGCTCAGATAACTGGAATTAACAAAGTACTTCTTAGCTATGTCCGCCAGGGATAACTCCTCATCCATGTAATTTTCATTGATATAACTGACCACATTATCGACAATTCCATCCGCCTTATCTCTAAACGTTTCATTAATTACATTAGTGATATTGACCATCGTATTGGTCAGATACATTTGTAAGTCATTGAGATTTGGCTGGGCCATAATCTTGGTCGTAACAGAAGCGATATCCTGCTTGACTCCCCGGGAACTTTCGGTAATATCGCGGAACACTGGTAGCACCTCCATCAACAGTTTTACGGCAAAAACAGTGGCATCATCTTTAGATATCCCATTATTTTTCATCTCCGTAAACAACTCGTTCATCAGCTTGCTGACATCCTCAACCATACCTGAGCGAACCAGAAAAGAGAATTTATGCAATATTTCTTCATCGATACTGACTCGATTAGCAGTACTGTACATACAGATATCTTCAAAGCAGACGGTATGGCTATCGCCGATGGCATACCAGTATGCCAAGGCCTCCAGCGCTTCGTGGAAGGAATGCTTGATCTGACCAATCTCACCGTATCTGTTGCCTACCCCGATATACAGGCTGTTGTTTAACTCATCCTCAATCTGGCACCGCATAGTTTCACAGAATTCGTCAAAATCGATTTCGGTATTATTGTTTAGCAAGTTAATCATCTTCGTATCAGCACTAAAAACATAGATTCCCTCATATTCGGCTGCATATCTGGCAATGGTCCGCTTGCATTTGAGCGATTTGATAATTCTCTCCAGTTCATGTTCCTTATTTCCTCTGGCATGCTCGCCATCCGGCGAACAGTCTATGACCGCAGTCTGATAAATTCCATTATGTAAATCCACACCAAAGTAATCCAGACATTCCAAAGCGGCCCTGCTATTTTGTCCCAGAACTAAAGAATACAGTGCCTTTTCTTTGATATATTCGGCGTTTTGATTTAACTCCTCTTTTAATTTATTAAATTCTTCTTTATGCTGACGTTCCTCCTCAATGTCCTCCCAAACTTTCTGCGCCACCTTCACAATAGCTTCCTGATTAATCGGTTTTACTATATAATCTAATACCCCCAGCTTAATTCCCTGATTGGCATATTCAAAATCATCGTATCCTGAGATCAGAATCACCCTGATATGAGGAAACTTATCTTTTATTATTTTAGTAAATTCAATGCCATCAGTTCCCGGCATCATAATATCTGTAATGACAACATCCGGTCTTAATGTCTCAATTAATTCCATCCCATCGTTGGCATTTGACGCTTCCCCCACCACTGTCAGGTCAAAATCTCTATTGGCCAGGCAATGCGCCACTAACTTTCTCGGTAACGGCTCATCATCAACAATCAATACTTTAATCATACTCTCTTCCTCCCTGAAAAGATTCGAAAAAAGCAGAAATCTATCAAGTACCATGTGATTTCTGCCCCCCGAATTATGCTGCCATGCTGTTGTTAATCGCCTATCTTAATAACTGCCTTTACTACTTCATCCTGTCTCTCCACACAAGCCTTCATCGCCTCCGGTATTTCTTCAAACGTAAAGACATCGGTAACCACGCTCTCCGGCTGAATTTTCCCTGCTGCAACCAGATCCAAAGCAACTGGGTAAATATTATTATAACGGAAACTTGATTTTATATATATCTCACGGTCAATCAGACGCTGGAAATCAAACTCAAACTTACCGGTATTGCCAATCATTACAATCACGCCACCCCGCTTTGCCAGATAGACCGTCTGAGCTGCCGTCACCTTACTACCGGCTGTTTCAAAGACATAGTCGGCACCGCGGCTTCCGGTTAGCTGTTCGATTTCTTTTATTGTATCCACTCGGCTGGCATTGATAATCGTGCTCGCCCCTAGTTCTTTGGCTTTGTTCAGACGGATCTCTTGGAGGTCAACCACCGTTATATCAGTAATTCCGGAGGCCCGCAGGGTCTGCAAAGCCGATAGACCGATACACCCAGCGCCCATCACCACCGCTGTATCACCAGTTCGTATACCGGAATTCCTGACTCCGCTCATACCAACCGTCAGCGGTTCTATCAATGCACCTTGCATCGTTGTCACATCATCCGGCAGTTTAAAGCAGCGCTCGGACGGATGAGCCATATATTTGCGAAAGGCCCCATCAACAAAATTGGGTGCCGGAATTGACAGAAAACGTACTTCCGGACACAGGTGATACTGACCGTTCCGACACCATTCACAATGACCACAGGAGTACCCCGGTTCCACCGCGACTCGGTCGCCGACCTTTAGATTTGTAACTTTATTTCCCACTTCAATAACCGTACCGCCAGGCTCATGTCCTAAAATAAAGGGAAAACGCTGCTGTGTATAATCGGGTGATCCGTATTTATAAAAGTATACATCAGATCCGCAGACACCGCAGTACTCTATCTGAATCATTACATCCTCATCCCGGCAGACAGGCATCTCACATTCTCGCTCTTCCAACTGTCCTGCCGCCAGTAAATAATATGCTCGATTTTTCATCTTTTTTATTCTCCTTAGTCCAAATGTAATCTAGTATTTTGTTTCGCCGACACGACTCTATCCTTTCACTGCTCCAGATATAAAACTCTTCTGAACCTGCTTACTCATCACTATGTATATAATCAGCGTCGGCAGCGAAGCCAATACCAAAGCCGCACCAATCGGCCCCCAGTTGGTTGTATACTGCCCGACCATTTCCTGGATCCCAACCGTCAATGTCTTCATCTGTGATTTTGTGATGAATATCGAGGCCAGCATAAATTCATTCCAGGTATTGATAAAGGTCAGAATCGTTACGGTTGCAATCACAGGTTTTACCATCGGCAAGATAATAGATAGGAAGCAGTGGAACACACCACAGCCATCTAAAAATGCGCTCTCTTCCATCTCCTGCGGAATGCCCTCCATGTAGCCGGTAAAGATGTATATCGCCAACGGCAGGGCAAACGCTGTATACGGTATGATCAAACACCAGTAGGTATTAAGCAGTCCCAATTTGACATAAGACAGGAACAAAGGCAGTAAAGCACAGTGAATCGGAATCATGATGCCCAATAGAAAAACGGTCAGTGCAGTACGGCTTAATTTCCATTTCATCCGAGCAATCGAATACGCTGCCATCGCTGCAAATACTACAGTCAGAACCACCGTCGCTAGTGTCACGATGACAGTATTCATGAAGTATTTGGCAATTCCGCTATTGACCCACGCATCGGCATAATTAGACCATAACCATTCCTTCGGTAAACCAGCCACATTGCCGCCATAAATCTCATCGTTATTCTTCAAAGAGAAGCAGAACATCCAGAATAACGGATACACTTGAACAACTGTAAACGCGCACAGACATATATAGATAATCGCCTGGCTGGGTTTCATCTTTTTCATCGCTGCTCCTCCTTTAATATTTTTCTTTCACTTTTTTGAAAATATACCTCAGAACAATTGTGAACAATAGACACTCGACAACTATAAACAATGCAACTGCGCTGCCCTCGCCATATACACTGCGTTTAATCAGCAGATCGTACATCACCGTACTAGGTACATCCGTTGCTCCGACTGGCCCGCCATTTGTCATGACATAGACAAAGTCAAAGGTCTTCAGGCTGCCGACCACCGCCAGTACCACACAGGTTTCGATAATCGGGATAATCTGCGGAATTATAATTCTGGTTGATATCTGAAAATAGTTCGCTCCGTCAATCCGTCCAGCTTCAATCACATCGCTGGACACAGACTTAACTGCGCCGTAGAACAACAGCATATGATACCCGATGTACTGCCAGATCAGCGGCAGAAATACCGCCCACAGCGCTGTCTTCGGATTGGCCAGCCATTCTCCAGTCAAAGACTCCAGTCCAATTGCTCGCAAAAATGTATTCAGCAGCCCGTATGACGGATGATAAATCTTCATAAATAACTGGGCGATGACCACCGTTGAAACCACCATCGGGATAAAGAACGCAGTGCGGAAGAACCCTTCGCCTTTCACCCCTTTTGCCAGTACCAACGCGATGATCAGAGCGATGACCTCTTGTACAAATACCGATAACAGCACCACAATAAAGGAGTGTCCAACCGATTGCCAGATTTTATATTTATTCTCGACAAACAGTGATATGTAGTTCTGAATCCCAACAAATGTCTTTTCACCGATTCCATTCCACTCCAGGGTACTGTAATAAGTCGTCGCCAAAATCGGAATGACCATGACAGCCAAAAATATCAGGGCAGCCGGTAAAATAAAAATCAATATATTTTTCTTGTTCGATAATGCATTCATCATGCACTCGCCTCCCTTTTCCGATATTACTTCAGAATCATAACACCCTTGATGTAATCAACATCTTTCATTTTCTCCATTGTTGGCATTAAATCTTCCAAATCATAGAATTTATGGGTTAACAGCTTATGGAACGGATATTTCTGATGCCTTTCCAGCAGTCGGAATGCTTTATCAAACACTCGCTGACTGTTAGAAGTCAGACTATTAATTTTGACATTCTTACTAAAAAACACCTGGGGAATGTCCACTTCAAACTTATCACCAAAACCAAAAGGTACACCAACCTCAATAAATGTCCCCAGTTTTCTGACCATCTCAAGACCTTCAATCGATGCCATTGTATTGTTAGCGCACTGGATTACCAAATCCGGACCACCGCCGGTAATCTCACAGATATAGTTGCGAAGTTCCTCTTTACTCATACTGTTGCTATTGATTATATAATCACAGTCCGAAATTTCCTGTGCTACTTTCAGCTTTTCATCTTTATGACCGGTTAGAATAACATTGCGGCACCCCTGAATCTTGAGCAGCATCGCAGTCATAATCCCGATTGCCCCTTCACCGATTACCACCGCATTAGTGTTCGTATTGAGCGATTCACCAAGTACTCCCGGTTCAGTCTGAGCCATTTCAATCGCCCGGGCACAGACGGCCAGGGGATCTAACAGGGCTGCTACTTCACTAGGCATATCGTCCGGTAGTTGCCATACAAAGGTACCCGGATTAATGTACAGATACTCTGCAAACCCACCTTTAAAATGCGGTTCCTCAGCCACTGCTGCCGTAAACTTGCTAGTACCCATCGTCTCTGTGCCACCATAGCAAAAGCCATTTTCACATATCATGCACACACCGTTGCCGTTTCTCATACAATCCGGGCAGGTACCGCAGGTAATCCATGGATATACGGCAATACGGTCACCTTCCTTTAACGATCCGGTAAATGAATAGATCGTTTCATGTGCCCTACTGCCCATAGCGACAATCCTGCCGGAAAACTCATGCCCCAGCGGACTGGGTTCTTCTGGTGTCGTTTTGATGGAATGTGCATCTGATCCACAGATGCATGCTGCCTCTATCTTTATCAGCATGCCATCTTCTCTCACCTCAGGCAACGGATATTTTTCTATATCAATCTGGTTTGGCCCTTTCAGGACTGCCATTTTAGCCATTTTTTGTTCTGCCATTTATTTTTAACCTCCTCTTATTTTATTGAGGACATCCCTGCCTAGCCGGCTGGAATGCCCTCCGCTTAGCTGTTCATCTATACTAGTTACCAATACTGTCCTGTAGCTGCTTCGCAAAATCACTTCCGGTTTTGATATTACCGGCATACACTTCCGATACCAAATCAAGCCATTCCTGAGCATCGGCTGAATCAAGAAGAGTATCCCATGCCAGTGCATATCCGGTCGCATCAGATGAAAAAGCCATAATTTCCTGGTTCAAAGCATTTACATCCGCTTTAGCCTCTTCCGGGACTTCCCAGGTAACCAGACCCCCATCAGCGACTGCCCATTGATACGCAAGCGATTCCAGCACTTCATACGTTTCATCCGGATATTCACAACTACTGCTCATGCATAAACCGTCAATTGCGCCACCGAAATATTGAGTACTATCCGCGCCATCGATGGTCGGGAAGCGGATTGCTGTCACATTGTCTTTAACTGCACTGCCTTCCTGCATCGCCTGATCTGAAAAGTTTGAGTTAGTAAACATCATTGGAATCTCACCTCTAGTAAATGAGGAGTATGCCTCTTCGTTGGTAATTCCCAACGCACCATCATTAAATGCCGATGCTTCGATTAATTCAATTGTGTAATCCACAGCTTCTGCCAGTTTGTCATTGTCAAATGAAGTCTCCTTATTGACCATCTTATTGGTTTCATCAGCTCCCGCAACTTGAATTGTAAATTCTACCGGATACTGCTGCCCCGGCCATTGATCCTTCATACCGATAGCCAGCGGCTGTAAGCCCGCCTCGCGGAATTTCTTGCAGGCATCCAGTAATTCCTGATAGGTTTTGGGTAATTCCATATTATTTTCTTCAAATATCTTAGTATTACAGTACAGCGCACCAACCCACTTTGAAGACGTCAGACCATAGGTAGCGCCATCAAACATAAACATATCATTCGCACCCGCCTGCAGTTTACCCTTGGCATCGTCACTCATCTTATCATCAATTACAGCTACTTTTCCGGCTTCAACAAAAGATTTTACGAATCCAGCTCCCCATGAAAAGAAGATATCGGGAGTCTCATCAGCTGCTACTAACGCTTTAATCTTAGTTTTATATGTCTCTATACCAACATTTTCATGGATAATCTCGTAATCCGGAAACTTCTCCTGAGTCGCTTTGAGGGCTGTTCTGAAGTTATTTGCCACACCTTCCTGATTGCTGTCAACATAAGGGGTAAATACATTGATGGTTTTCTTACTGTCACCACTGCTGTCTGTCGATTCGCTGCCGGAATCGCCCGAGTCACCGGAACCACATCCTGCCACAAGTGAAATAACCATAGCCATAACTACTAAAATGGATAAATTCTTTTTTTTCATCTCTTTCCTCCTTGAATTGATTAATCGGTTACCATTGCAATATAAATAAAGGCGCCTAAATTTAAAGTGTTTAACGAAAAAGGAAGCGACTGCATAGCAGACGTTTGCTTTTTCTGACACGCTACTTACAGAACGTCAAGTAACATGATAATGTTGCATCAGTTGCACAAAGCATCTGGTTCTGAAAGTATTGTTGTCTATTTTTGAATTACATATTTATAATAGCTATAGAAATCATCCCATTTTTCGGTATTTATCGGTTCAAATATATCCGATTCAAAAGACGCATCCACGATATCCCAGCCCTCTTCGAGTCTGTGTATCTGTTCGTCTGCCATCATCTGGATTAACAGATTACCGGTGCATGCAGCTTCTGTTAGTCCCGCAATCACCGGTTTACCAATTGCATCTGCTACGAATTGATTCATCAAATGATTACGACTACCACCACCTACTATATGTAATGCCGTCAGCTCCGTGCCGGCAATTTCCTGTAGTTCTTCAAAGGTTCTGCGATAACGCAAAGCGATACTTTCATACACGCATCTGCTTACCGCCCCGATACTCTGCGGCACCGGCTGTTTCGTCCGGCGGCAGTAATCGGCTATTTTCTCAAGCATATTACCAGTATTAAAAAACTGCAGCTCATCGACATCGACAAAGGTGGTAAATGCCTCCGCTTCGGCCGCGGCTGCTGTAATATCATCCCACTCCAGCAGTTTACCCTGCTGATGCCACTCCTCACGACATTTCGAAATCATCCACATGCCCATAAAATCCCGGTGGATTTTGTATTGCTTCTCACCAAACCGTGAGCTGCAGAAATTATACTTCATCGCAGTATCATTCACCAGCAGTTCTTCTGATACCATACCCATGATTGACCAAGTTCCGCTGGAACAAAATGCCACCCCCAACTGATAACGAATTGCAGCAATTGCCGACGCCGTATCATGAGTCAATACCGGTACATATTTCATATCCCGAACATTCAATTCTTTTCTGACTGACTGCTGCAGCGAATACACATATTCTCCAGCCATAATGACCGAAGGGAAAATATCATCTGGTAATTCCAACTGCCTGATGATGTCCAGATTCCATTGACTTGTTTCGACATCTAAAATCATCGTTGTCGCTGCGTTAGAATATTCACTTACTTTCTTACCAGTCAAAAAGTATCCCAATAGGTCCGGTAGCAGTAATAACGTACCGGCTGCCTGCATTGCGGTGTCCTTTCTCATCTTACGTTCATATAACTGAAAGATTGTATTGCCATTTAATGAATGGATACCGGTTCTGTGGTATAGCTGCTTCGCGCCAATCAGTCTCTGTACCTCACGCCGTCCAATCCCCATCGTGTTACGCTCACATACTGCATAGCCATTCGGATTACCGCTCCGATCCAAGAATCCGTAATCTGTTCCCCATCCGTCAATCCCAATGCTGACCGGTTCTTCCCCGTCACATATCCTTTTGGCTGTCAATACTGCCTCTTTTAATTTATGGTACATCATCAGCGAATCCCAGTAGCAGATTCCATTAATCTCGGTGAAATAGTTGGGAAATCGCAGAATCTCCTGGAGCTTCAGAACCCTGCCGTCATAACGCCCGAGAATTGCCCGCCCGCTGGTTCCACCATAGTCCATCGCAATATAAAAACGAGTCATGTTATTTTTCATCCATTTCTTTTAGTTGTTGATCGGTCATCCACTGAATTTCCTGATCTGTCATCCTGGCCATGTGTATCGACTTGGCCGTGTTCTCACATACTTCCAGCATATCATATGAGGAGTGCAGTGTAGACGCACTGAGCACTAAACCATAATTTCCCACTAGTGCAAAAGGAGCATCAGTCCGCGCTTCCTCTACGATTCTTGAAGGTTTTTCCAGAAGCTCTGCCGGCGGATACATCCGGCAACTAAACAGTACTCCATAACATTCGGGAATAAAGTTGACCTTATATTCCTCACCGGTTACCGCAAACATCATCGTGTATGGTGGCGATGCGATAATAGCTGTATTGATATCAGGCTGGCGGCGATATAGCTCTCGCACCAGACTTGCTGCTCCATCTGGCAGTCTGTTGCCTTCGTAAGCTCCACCAGTTACTTTCACAAAATCCTCAGGATCTAATAACTCGTTATCCCGTTTAGCAGGTGATATTAAGAAGCAGTCTTCTCCCAATCGGGCTGAAACCACACCATTAACCGCTGTAAATAGTCTATTCTCATATGCACGCCGAGCCGTCTTGCTTAACTCTTTTCTCTGCATCTTTTCTTCTACTGTACAAGAACTGCTTTGTTGTGCTGCCACCTGTCCATTATCACTCTCCAGAAACTTTGCTATCATTTCCACATCCATTCCATTTGGCCGTCCGAAAACGTGAGCGTTCATCTGAATAAAAGCATTCATCTCTAATTCATCAAATCGGCCATATGCTTCGAAAATATCATTAGCACTGGATAGGAACACACCATGGTTTTCTAGAATTGCTGTGTCACTGCCCTTTTCAAATACTTCCGCAACCCTTTTTGCCAACTCCATCGATCCTGGTAATGCATATACTGCAATGGCGGCATCGTCATTTAACTGATGGGCCAGCGGATAAAGTGTAGTATCAGGTACCTGATGCAAGGTGCTCATGCTGGTCATTGCCGGCGGATGGGCATGTAAAATCGCCTTGATATCAGGTCGCACCTTATATATTTCCCAGTGAATCAGATACTCAGATGTCGGTTTGTACTTTCCTTCAAATGAACCGTCCGGAAATACCTGAACGATGTCCTCCGATCTGAGTGATGCTTTATCGATACCCGAAGGTGATACCCACATCACTCCGCGCTCATCCACAATAGACAAATTCCCACCCGATAATGTGGTCAGCTGTCTGGCATATATGCGCTTCATAGTGATACATATCTGGTCTGCCGGGTGCATAATTGTTATTTTCATATTTGCCTCCTCTTTGTTTCATTGTCGTCATTATAAGGGGGCTAGGGTGATAAATAAATATACTCTGATTACTGAATCTTTTAGTTTCATTACTTTTACATGTAGACAAAACAAAACCCGAAATATTCTTGATGAGTAGCTCTGGTAAATTTAAAATACGTTTTAATAAAAATCTATATTATAAAAATGGGATGAAGACTTTTATCTTCACCCCTATTTCCTTACACATTACTTATATAACGGTCCAAATGCAGCACACGCTCTATAGTCCTGCGCTTCTTTATCCATACCAAAAGCATTCCAACTAGCTGGTCTGAAAATCTTCTCTTTTGGTACATTGTGCATACATATAGGAATCCTAAGCATTGAGCATAACGTCATTACATCTGCACCTACATGACCGTAACTGATTGCTCCATGATTAGCTCCCCAGTTATTCATTACATCATATGCAGATGCAAACGCTCCTTCACTTGTTGTACGCGGCGCAAACCAAGTACAAGGCCATGTATAGTCCGTGCGCTTCCATATATGATCCGATACTTCATCCGGAAGTTTAACGGTATATCCTTCCACTAACTGCACAACCGGTCCGACCCCCTTTACGATATTTACACGAATCATCGTTACCGGCATTTCTGACTTGGTCATAAATCTGGAAGAATAGCCACCTCCTCTGAAGTATCCCAGATCAGATGCATTCCATTGTGTTGCCTTCAGACAAGCTTCCATATCCACTTCGGTCATTTCCCAATATGGCTTCATAGTCGCATGACCATCTGCATCTTTTGCTTCTCCGCATGCATCCAGACAGGTTGCTCCAGAGTTGATCAAATGTATAAAACCACCAGCTTCTTTTGCCTTTCCTTCTAATTCATACCCTGTTGCTCTCTTAACTGCATCTGCCGTCCAGCAAGTTCTCACATCTGAAAACATTTGCGAACGATTGGTCAGTAGTTTTAGGAACAACATGCTGACGCCATTCAAAGTATCATTTTCTGTTGCTACAATATAGGGTTCTCTAGCTCCATTCCAATCGAAAGAAGTATTCAGAACCGCTTCCGGATAATCTGCGTTTGGATAGAAATCTGTCCATTGTCTCTGTCCCTGAAATCCTGCTGCAATTGCGTTGTGCCCCAGTGCTTCTTCCTCTCTCCCTTCAGGTAAGTTTTCATTACCTTCCATTAAGTCTCTAATAATTAATGCACATTTTACTGTGAACTCCCAGTCCTCTTCTTTCTGTTCTACTGATTTCTGGGCATGGGACGGATTTTTGTCTAAACCTTCCGGACAGTTCTTCTTCGTCCAAGCCAATGCCTTTTGATATTCTTCTTCATCATATATCTTCTGTTCGATACGTCTGATTACCTCTACCTCATCCACAGATTCCACACGCATTCCTAAGTATTCCTCAAAAAAGTCCGGATCAATGCTTGAACCAGATATCCCCATGCAAGTCCCACCAATCTGAAGATAGCTTTTACCACGCATGGTGGCTGCTGCAACCGCGGCTTTACCAAAACGAAGAATTTTTTCTCGTACATCTTCAGGAATTCTGCTATCATCAGCTTCCTGAACATCAGCGCCATAGATACCGAAGGCCGGCAATCCCTTTCTGCCATGTGCAGCCAATACAGAGGCCAAATAAACAGCACCAGGTCTCTCAGTCGCATTCAAGCCCCATACTGCCTTGATGGTCATGGGATCCATATCCATCGTTTCTGATCCATAACACCAGCAAGGTGTCACGGAAAGTGTAATATCTACCCCCTCACTCTTGAACTGATCAGCACAAGCTGCTGCTTCTGCCACCCGTCCGATTGTAGAGTCCGCAATAACCACCTTCACCGGTTCCCCATTGGTATACTGAATATTTTCTTCCAGTAACTTCTTAGCCGCTTTAGCCATATTCATCGTCTGTTCTTCTAGAGAGCCTCTTACGTCCAACATACCTCTTCTTGCATCAATAACAGGACGTATTCCAATCACTGGTGCTTTACCTATTAATCTTGATTTTCTCATTTTCTACCTCCTTTTATTTTAGGCAGTCAACTGCCATACTCTCTATTGCCAACCCTTTTGTATACTGTTGGATAAATATTTCAAAACCATCTACATCGTCTGCATCCGGTTCCACTGTATTACCTTTTTGCTCAGTAAACACATTTTCATTTAAATAATTAACCAGCGTTTCTCCTTTTTCTTTATTCTGCATATAGGAAGCCAAAATAGCAATTCCCCAGGCACCCCCTTCTCCAGCCGTATCCATAACTGACACCGGGCTGTTCACCGCGGCTGCCATGATCTGCTGACCAACTCCTTTGGTTTTAAAGAGACCGCCATGTCCTAGCATCAGTTCAACCTTAACTCCTTCTTCTTTAAGTAGAATATCAAGGCCTGTTTTTAAAGCTCCCAGTGAGGTATACAGATGCACCCGCATAAAGTTCGCCAAATTAAACTCACTGTTTGGGGTGCGAACAAACAAAGGTCGCCCTTCCTGGAGTCCGGTAATATGCTCGCCGGAATAATAGTTATACGCCAGTAGTCCACCACAGTCTTTGTCCCCCTCCAAAGCTTTATTATAAAGGGTTCCAAATAACCTGCTCATATTCACATCCACACCAAAGGATTCCGCGAATTCCCTGAAAATGCCGACCCATGCATTCAAGTCAGAGGTGCAGTTATTACAGTGCACCATCGCTACTAGGTCGCCTGCTGGTGTTGTCACCAGATCGATTTCCTCATGAACTTTCTTCAGTTCATGCTCTAATACAATCATAGCAAACACACTAGTCCCTGCCGATACATTCCCTGTACGTTTTGCTACACTATTGGTGGCTGCCATTCCGGTTCCTGCATCCCCTTCCGGTGGACAAAGTGGAATTCCAGCTTTTAAAGTACCGGTCGGATCTAGTTTTCTAGCCCCCTCTTCACTCAGAATTCCGGCTTTTTCTCCTGCTGTCAGAACTTTTGGCATGATTTGCTGAAGCTTCCATGAATATCCTCTATCGGCTATTAGTGCATCGAACTTGGTTATCATTGTCTCATCAAACCTTTTTGTCCTCATATCGATTGGGAACATACCGGATGCTTCCCCCACTCCTAGAACTCTCTCCCCAGTCAACTGCCAGTGGATATAGCCCGCTAGGGTCGTAAAAAAGTCAACACGGGCCACATGGGGTTCCCGGTCCAGAATGGCCTGATACAAATGGGCTATACTGAAGCGCTGTGGAATATTATAGTGAAAAGCTTCGATTAGCTTCATAGATGCCTGCGCAGTTATTGTATTGCGCCATGTACGAAACGGTACCAGTAGCTCACCATTCTGGTCGAACGCCATATATCCATGCATCATTCCACTAATTCCAAATGAACCAACCTTTTTGAGCGTTACTCCGTATGTAGTCCTTACATTTTCCGCCAAATTCCGGTAGCAGTCCTGTACCCCCTGCCATACCGCCTCCAAACTATAAGTCCAAATTCCATCTTGATACTGGTTCTCCCAGTCATGGCTACCAGATGCGATGGGCTTGTTCTCGTCGTCTACTAGAACCGCTTTAATTCGGGTGGAGCCGAATTCGATACCCAGTGCTGTTCTCTCTTCTGCTACCAACTGTTTTATGTGCTCAACATTCATTGACATTTCTCCTCTTTTTATTTGATTATATTATTGATATCAACTGTTTTATTGTGGTATAATAGTAAAAAATATGAGAATCGTAACATTTTCAGTAAGATATAGTCAAATTGCAGCTGAGATGCAAAATGAGGTAAATAATAAATATGAGATACCTAGAATATGTCGAAAATCAAAAGCACGGAACCGCCGATTTTCCATTAGCTTTTTATCATCTGTCACCAACCCATCCACGTTATGAAATGTCTTATCACTGGCATATCGAATGTGAGCTGATTCGTATTCTACTGGGTGAATTATTACTGGATATTGACAACGTAACACTTACAGCCAAAGCTGGTGACGTGATTTATATAGAAGGTGGTGCTCTCCACGGCGGCGTTCCGGATAATTGTGCCTACGAATGTATTGTCTTTCACCGGGAAGATCTCCTGCTGGGAAACCGAACTAGTGAAAAACTGCTACAGAAGCTTGATCAGAATACCGTGAAGATACAACATTTTTTTGGCAATGAATATCCAGACACAAAAAAAATCGTGTGGGATATGTTCGATAAATATCGCGAGCGAAGGGAAGGGTACGAACTGGCTATCATTGGGCAGATTTATAAATTCTATGCAAATGTTTTGGAACATCATTATTATACCCATTCTTTCAATATGACCAAACAGAATACTCGCCAGATTAGGCAGCTCAAAGATGCTCTTAAGCTGATTGAATCCTCCTATAATAATAATATTTCTTTAAAGGAACTGGCTAAAGCTGCGCAGATGAGCGAGAAATATTTTTGTAAATTTTTTAAAAGCATGACCCATAAGACTCCTATTGATTATCTGAATAACTATCGTATCGAACGTGCCTGCTTTGAGTTGTCGGCGACCGACAACTCGGTCACCGAGATTGCTCTTAACTGCGGATTTAATGACATCAGCTATTTTATATCTACCTTCAAGAAATACAAGGGGACAACTCCGAAAAAGTATTTGAGTTATACGTTTGATTCTAACCAATAAATGTACCCACTTCCCCGCGATATAGAAAAGGACCATTTTAGATTCATTCGCCACTAATATTTACTATCACACATACACATTAGGATGGAGTCTTTTACTGCCTCTTTCATCGATTCTTTTCCAACTCTTTGAATGTCCATCAGACCTAGCTCCTCAGGATTCCGACTCATAAAATTATACATTGAACTAATATAGTTTTTCCTTAAAATCGTACTAAAATTAACTTTAGCAATGCCCATCCTAATTGCTTCCTTGATTTGTTTGCATGGTATTCCGGTTCCTCCGTGTAGCACTAATGGTATTTTTACCAAATCTGTAATTTCCTTTAATCGCTCAAAATCCATCTTGGGCTCCATTTCATAAAACCCATGAGCATTACCAATTGCTACCGCTAGACAATCTATACCAGTCTCATCCACTAATCTCTTAGCATCATGCGGATCTGTTAAGTAGGCTTTTTCTAATTTCCCACCCATTTCATCATTTTGGCCAATAGTGCCGATTTCTCCTTCCACCGTTACCCCAACTGACTGAGCCATCTCCACTACTTTCTTTAGATTACTGATGTTTTCATCCAACGGGAGCAAAGAACCATCATACATAATGCTGGTAAATCCGCCCTGTACACAGCGTACTGTATCTTCATATGTAGCACCGTGATCCAGATGAATAGCCGCCCTTACTTTCTTGCCTCGTCCTAATTCTTCTATCATGTTGACTAGCGTTTTAGGTGAAGAATAATAAGCTTCTAGCCAGTGGGCCTGGAAAATAACAGGTGCCTTCATTTCTTCTGCTTGCTCCATCACACCCTGAGCGGTTTCTAAATTGCATACATTAAATGCTGGTACGGCATAATGCCCTGCTTGAGCATCTGTTAACAGTTCTTTCATTGTAACTAATTCCATTTTATTCCTCCGTCATTTCGTTCAATCATTCCATTGCTCCCTGACCTGGTCCATAATTCTCATCATCTCAACACTTTCAGCACGCGTCATCTCTTCACACTCTTTATATCCTTTTTCCAATGCGTTCTTCACAGCTATAAGTTCATACTCATACCCGCTAATCTGCTTTGGCACAGACATATTTTTAATCAAAACGTTTTTCGCATTATATATCTTTAATGTCTTAATGTTGTTGATATTATCTGCAACTATGTAGCCTTTAGTGCCATAAATAACACCGCTTCGATCTGTAGTGTTAATAATACTACTATGTAATGTTGCCAGCTGACCCTTTTTATATTTTAAACAAATAACATTCGCTGCATCTACACCGGTTTGATATTGTTTACATAAAGAATGAACCATTTCTATTTCTGTTCCAAGAAACATACAAGAAAAGGTTAGCGCATATATTCCCACATCCAGCAATGCTCCGCCTGCCAGCTCTGGATCAACAATTCTCTGCATATGCTTGACATTATTTCCCATATTAGCATTGATACTAACAATCTCGCCTATTGTTCCTTCACAAATAATCCCTTTAATTATTTTTACAGAAGGCATGAATCTTGTCCACATGCCTTCTGTGAGCAAAACATCGTTTACTTTGGATGCCTCCACCAGTTTTTCCGCTTGTTTCGCATTTACAGTAAAAGCTTTCTCTACCAATACAGGTTTATTATGAGATAAACAATTCATTGCTTCATCAAAATGACAGGAATTAGGTGTTGCAATATAAACCAATTCCACCCCTTCATCTTGAATCATCTGTTCATATGAACCATATGCTTTTAGAAATTCATACTCCTTCTTGAATACCTCTGCACTTTCCATGTTTCTGGATGCAATTGCATAGCACTCCATACCCTCTATTTGACTTATTGTCTGTGCCATCTTGGACGCAATATTACCTGTACCGATAATTCCTACTTTCATATAAGACAACCATTCTTTTCTAAAACTTTTTCAAGTTGACTGATTTCCTCATTGCTCAACGACAGAAAAGGCTTCCGACATACGCCGCAATTAATACCCTGCATCCTTAAGGCTGCTTTGATGCCTTTAAAGACTCCGATTCTACCCAACACTTCAATAACTTCATTCACCTGACCCTGAACCTTAAGCGCCGCTTCCTTATCAGCCTTCTCAAACAACTCTGTTATTTTTATAAACTTTTCAGCCATGAAGTTGAAGGTACTTCCAATAGCCGCTGTAGCACCCACCGCATAAGCAGGCAGAAACAACTCATCATGTCCGATAAATACAGTCTTTTCCGGATGCATTTCAATTACTCGCTGCATTTGAAACAAATCATAGCTGGTATGTTTCATTCCAACAATTTTTTCATTTGCGAATAATCTGTTAATATCATTTGTCGAAAACTTCACACCTGACATTGCCGGAATATTATATATGATTGTTGGAATATCAACCGAATCCGCTAAATCATTATAGTATTGAATATATTCCTGCATACCAAAGCTAAAATAAAACGGAGGAACCGATGATATCGCTGAAATACCGTGAGCCTGCGCATGTCTTGCTAACTCTATTCCATGTTCTGTAGCAAAAATTCCTATATTGGCAATAACATCTACACGTTCCTTTACGATGTCTGTAACGATTGCTACAACTTGTTTTCTCTCTGTCGGGGAAAGCAAATAGGATTCACCGGTGCTTCCTCCAATATAAAACCCACTAACCCCTTTTTCAATATTCCGTTCGATAACCATTTCTAACCCTTTGATATCTATCTTTCCCACTTCATCAAAAGGAGTAATTAATGCCGGATAAATACCTTTAAATGTCTTCATGATCTATCTCCTTGTTATCTGGACTCATTATATTTCTTCATTGCATAACGAAAAATAATAGATTTCTCTTGTGTTACCTCCTCTAATACCGAAGACATACACTCTCTGCTGTTTCCACTCATCTTCTTTCCGCCACCGAATGGTAATTCCTGTGCTCTGAATCCGCCTGAGCCATTGATTGCCACCATTCCAGCTCTTAAGCTTCCCGCTACTTTCATCGCATCCTGGAAGTTTTCAGTAATTACACCTGAACTCAGACCATAACTGGATGCTTCTGCAATCTCAATTGCTTCATCAAGGGTCTCGAATTCAATAATTGGAAACAAAGGACCAAACACTTCCATGTCCTTGGCAATATCCATATCTATCGTCACATTATCCAAAATAGTTGGATCATAATATGCCCCATTTCGATTGCCACCGTATACTAGCCGGGCCCCTTGAGCAATAGTATGCTCGACCTGCTTCTCCACCTCAATTGCCGCCGCTTCACTAATCAAGGTGCCATAATCTGTTTCTATATCAAACAGATTGCCTGTTTTCACAGTCTTTAAACGTTCTTCAATCAAACGTTTCACAAACTCTTCCTTAATAGATTTGTGCACAATAAACCGTTTCGCTCCGGAACAGCACTGTCCTGCGTTTCTGGTTTTGTCGCCTGTCTCGTTGACAGCAAGATCCAAATCAGCATCAGCGCATATAATAAGCGGGTCATTTCCACCCAGCTCGAATTTGTAATCAGTCAAATTCTTTGCTGCTTTAGTTGCAATTTCTATACCCGCTGACACTCCTCCTGTCAGGTTAACCTGCGCTAATGCTGGATTTTCTACAATCCAATTTCCCACTTTAGAACCTCTTCCTGTAATACACTGTACTACAGAAGGTGTTACACCAGCCTCTACTAATAGGCCCATTAGTTTTAATACAGTCATCGGATTAGCTGTTGCCGGCTTTACAACAATAGCATTTCCTGCCATCAACGCCGGGCCAGCTTTAAATGCCCACAATGCAGCCGGAAAATTAAACGGTACAATACAAGCAATCACGCCTAATGGCTCGTGAATTGTTACCTGAAGGTCATTATCGTAACCACCTTCTATTCCCATTGGCATGGTTTTGCCATAATGGTGCTTTACAATTTCAATAGAACTCTCAAAAGTCATATATACCGAATCCAGCTCCCCATAGGAATCAAAAATCGGCTTACCCGTTTCCAATGTAAGTGTCCTTGCCAAATCGTCCCTGTTAGTTTTTAAAAGCTCCAAATATCTTCTCAGAATAACTGCGCGTTCCCGTATGATTATTTTGTTCCATTCCCTTTGTCCTTTTACCGCATCCGCAATCGCATTATCCACATCCTCTTTGGTTGCAGATGGTACGGAATCCAGCAGTTCGCCGTTATAAGGATTAACTACATCAATCATTTCCTTTTTCGCTGCATCTACCCAGTTCCCACTAATTAACATTCTCATCACTAATTTCCCTCCTGAATAAGTTAATTTTGTCCATATATTTTTTATATTTTATTTGATACTTCTCAGCAAACTCTTTATCAGGCGTAAACCGCTCTCCTATCTGAACCATATGGTCAATTGCCTGGTCAAACCCTTCGTAGTAGTGAATACCTACCGCTGCAATAATCGCTGCACCTACCGATGACACTTCTGGATTTACTACCCGCTGCACTTCTTTTTGCAGTAAATTAGCTTTAAACTGAAGCCACTTATCTGAGCTGGATCCTCCTCCGCCACTTCTTATACCTTCAAATCGAGCTCCATTAATATGCTCCATTTCATCAACAATTCCTTTGAGTTTAAAAGTAATACCTTCTATAATAGCCTGATAAATATCCTGTTCGCCGGTTGTCCTGTTCATACCATCAAAGGAAAATCCCTGTTTATCATTATTGGCTAAAAACAGCAGGTCCCCTGTTCCGTCATAAGATATTGCTTCTTCCATGTATTGGAACAGATTATCAGAATCTTTCGAAATTTTCTGTTTGAACCAATCAATATAGGAGCCTGCAATACTGGAACCATTAATCAGCATACTCTCCTTTGTCAGTCCACAGCCAAACTCTACCGCCGGATGCTTTGTCTGCCAATCAGATCCTTTCGAAAAGTTTCCAACCATTTCATAAGTGCCGGAGACATTACCTATAAATGAACTTCCATCCGGATTAATTCCAAGACCTAAAAAACCACACTCCGAATCATGAGCCCCCAACACCACCGGTATTTCATAAGGAAGTGCTACATTCCCAAAGGATTTTATGTTCCCTACAATCACCGTCGAATCAGCAATACCTTCTCCCAATTTAGACGCTCCTAAGCCTATTTCCCTAAGTATTTCCTGCGACCATTCCTTTTTGTTGATATCAAGCAGCATCTTTCTGTTCGCCAACGTATAATCAGTATACAAGGGCAGACCTAATTTACTTAGAATGAATTCCTGTATATTCAGAAAATGTCTAGTCTGGCAATATACATCCGGCTGATGGTCTTTTATCCATAATATTTTTGAACACACAAGCATTGCAAAACATGGGCTACCTGTTATTTCACGAAAGTTCTCTTTCCCAATCTTACGCTCCAAATATACTGCTTCTTCTTGTGCTCTAGTATCAAACGCCATAATCATGTGATCAATAGGATTATACTTCTCATCTGTCATAATCAGACTGTCACCGAAGTAAGAAAAACTTATGCACTCAACCGAATGCTCTTCCTTTACTAAGGGTAGAATTTGAGCAACTGTTTTCTGTGTACTTTCCCATAATAAGGAAGGATTCATTTCTGATTTTCCTGCACTAGTTTTAATCCATTGGTTCTTAATTGAAACGCTCTGAATCACTTTTCCTGTTCTCAAATCAACAAGATTTGAGCGGATATTTGATGTTCCTAAATCCAAGACCAGTATGGTTTTATTCTTATCCATGCCGCCACCTCTGTTATCTAGTGTTCCGCATCGGTTCACCGGAGAAATACAAATCTAAATCTTTCAAAATAACCGCAATTGAATTGCTTCCTACATTGCTGGTCGTTCCGGCTAAATGTGGTGTCAATGTAACATTCTCCATCTCTAATAACGGATTATCTTTTGAAATGGGTTCCTGTGCAAAAACATCAAGTGCGGCTCCTCCGATTTCATTGTTCTGCAGTGCTTGAATGAGAGCTTCTTCATCCACTAGACCAGCTCTTGCAGTGTTTACAAAAATAGCTGTATTCTTCATTTTCTCGAATACTTCTTTGCCGATCATGTGTTTTGTCTGTTCACTCAGCCTTGCATGAACTGTTACATAATCCGATTGCCTAAGCAACTCATCAAAAGAAACCGGCTCTGCACCCAGTTCCCTTACTTTGTCTGACGACATATATTCTTCATAGGCTATTACTTTTACACCAAATGGTTTTAAGCGTTCTGCAACCATCTGCCCAATAATTCCATAACCAATAATCCCCACTGTTTTATTTGCCATATTGTGCGAATAAGCAAAATTGTTAAAACGTATCTTCCAATCACCGCCATTTGATACTAAATTACTCCTCACAATATTTCTCGTCTCCGCTATCATCATCGCCACGGTATAGTCGGCTACCGGTGCTGCCACTCTCCCCGGTGAGCAGATCACCTGAACATCCTGTTTTCTAGCTTCTTCCCGGTTTACATTTTCAATACCACTTCGCAGTACTCCAATCAATTTTAGATTTGGTGCTGCTTCAATTACCTCTTTACCAATTGCTGCAAAATCAGTGATGATGATTTCCGCATCAACTGCTTTTTCAATTAATTCCTGTGGTGCTTTCGTCCATTCCGGTCCTTCCTGTTCTGTCTTCAATATATAAGCTGCTCTCTCTTCTTCATTGCTCCCTAAACACACTTCAACAACATCCACTTCTACATCATAGGAATCGAACAGGAATTTGTTGTTCAGAATATCCTCTTTTGTTATTGAAAAGTCTGCAACAAATAATATTTTTCTTTTACTCATGTCTGCCTCTCCTCAAGCTTAGTACGGATTGATTTCCATAGCCGATTTGATTGCTTTCGTTTTGAACCACTCAATGTGTTTCTTTGTTTCCTCATATCCCGTTTGGAATTCTGTTGCTGCAATCGCAAAGTGCGGAGTATTACTTGGAAGCTCTTGTGCTGCTTTCAACATATCTTCTGCTGCTTTAACAACCAAAGAAGTACAGATATTGATTTTATTAATACCACCATCAACTACATTGGCGAAATCCTGCTCTGTTAATCCAGATGCTCCGTGAAGAACCAATGGTATATTCAGCTCTTTACGAATCTGTTTTAATACATCAATGTTCAATATCGGTTTCTCTTTGTAAATTCCATGAGCTGTTCCAATAGCAATCGCCAATGCATCACAATTTGTATCTTCTACAAATTTGTGAGCCATCTCCGGTTCTGTATAAATGGAATTGTCATCCTCTCCCAGTGCCTCATGAGAAGTAGTATTAGCTCCTACGTGTCCAATTTCTGCTTCTACATCAATTCCACTTGCATGAGCCATCTCAACCACTTTTTTTGTTACAGCAACATTTTTTTCATATGGAAACATGGAGCCATCAATCATTATACTTGTCGCGCCTGCTCTAATGGCATGTGCACAAGCTGCAAAACTAGGACCGTGATCTAGATGCACACACACTGGTACAGAAGAATTTTTACAACGGTTTACTAAGTAATTATAAAAATTAGGATAGTAATCTGGGCGTTCTACTAATGGTGTATTGCCAAACATCATAATGATCGGAGTTTTCATATCCTCAGCCGCACATAGCGCTCCCTCTGCAAACATATAATCAAATACCGCCGGAGCTGCTACTGCATAGTTTTCGCTGACTGCATACTTTGTAATTTCCTTTAAACTTACTAATGACATCTTCTTCCTTTTGTATGTGTTGATCTGCACATACTTTCCTTTCTATAAATACTAACTTTGAGTTACCTGATTTTCTTCCCAATTTACTAAAAATGATTAAATACAGAAACTCTTTTTAATGCACCTAGAAAAGCGGTTATACCGCTTTTCTGTCAAGATTTTATAAAATTCTACTTTTCAATAATCTGAAGTCGGCTCTACCCTGCGAATTTGCTTTTGATACTCTGGAAGCTTTTCACATATATCAACCCCCATATGTGTACCAACTGACTCGCATCCCAATTCAATGAACGCATAGGCTTCAAGTGTACTGCCAGTACAAAACTTCATTTTTGTTTTCTCTGACTTCATTTCATCCAATACCCCTTTGATGATCATAACATCATTATAGTTTGGTCGAAGTCCCACATTTAAACCAGTTGAAGTTTTTACCTGATCAATTTCTGCCTCGACAACAAACTGTGTTGCTAGCTTGATTTCTTCATCCGTAAGATGCTGCACCTGAATAATCGCTTTCGTCATAACGTCATTTTCTTTTCCTATTTTGGCGAATTCAGAAAGTTCCTTTTTATAATAGTCATAACGTTTTTCTTTTAGGGCCGATACATTGCAAGCCATATCAAGCTGAGTGGCTCCCAGCTTAATCGCCTCTTGTGCCTCAAACATCTTTACTGACGTGAAATTCTGTCCAAAGGGAAAACCAATAGGACACCCAATCTTCACATTATGTTCCTTACAGAATTCCCCCATTTCATCTACAAGGAGCGGTATATGATAAGGAAGAACACAAATTCCCCCAAATTTATACTTCTTTACATCTTCTATATAAGTTTTGTATACTTCTGCATCATCAGCAAGATCTAAGACAAATGAATTATCAATATACCTCGCAATTTCTAATTTTGTCATTTTTGATATATCAGCCATTTTATATTCCTCTCTTTCATTACGTTATTAGAATTTTTCGTCGTTAGCATTAATGTAGTCCATGTTCAGCTTCAACCCCAATCCCGGTAAATCAGGTATTGTCATATATCCGTTTTCCGGTAACGGCGCGTCAATATAAATATTTTTTGTAATTTCTTCGAAAAGTTTTAAACGTTCAAGAAACATTGCATTCTGGCATGCACTAATTAAATGAATATGAATATTTTCCATGGCATGAGGTGCAAATTTTAGGTTCCATGCTTCCGTAATTGCTGCCACTTTCAACATCTCTGTAAACCCACCCGCACGAGTTCCATCCAGTTGAATAATATCCGCTCCACTATGCATAACCAAATCCCGTGCACCGAATTTTGTATACTCGTGCTCTCCTGTTGCCAATGGTAAATCTGTAGACATTTTATACTTCTTAAGCCCAGGGATATCATCGGCAAATACCGGTTCCTCTAGGAACATGATGTCATACTCTTTGATCATATTAGCAAATCTTGCACCAGTAGATGCATCCCAGCAGTTATTGGCATCCAGCATAATACCTATCTCCGGACCCACCGCGTCTCTGACTTTCTGAACGCGAATCACATCCTGACGAAGATTGTTTCCACCTTCATAACCAACTTTAAATTTAATCATCTTATAACCATCTACTTTGACAAGGTCGGTCATTTCCTCAACTAGCTGGTCATCGGTATAAGAAGTCCATCCACCACTTCCGTATACTGGTACCTTAGTTTCGCTTCCGCCGAACAGTTTATACAACGGCATGTCTAAAATCTTACCTTTTAAATCCCATAGCGCAATGTCGATTGCACTTAACGCACAGAACATCATTCCTTTCCGGCCAACGCCCCGCAGGTAACCAAACATTTCCTTCCATATTACCTCTGTCTCAAAGGGATCTCTTCCAATCAGTTTGGACTTCATGTTTTTTTCAATTATCATTTTAGTGGCTTCTCCACCCACTTCATGATATGTAACCCCAAAACCTTCTATCCCAGTATCTGTAGTTATACGCACTATTGTATATCCTATTGTTTCTACTTTTCTGGTTGCATCGGAAAAACCATCCGCAATAGGTACCGAAACCAAATGAACCTTGATATCAGCAATTTTATGTGTCTTCATAAGATTACTCTCCTTCTACAATCATTATACTATTTTACTCTTTCTGTTTTCTGCAACAACATCAAGCGCAATTGCTGCAAGCAGAACCAAACCGCGAACAACATATTGCATAGATACACCAAGATTCAAAATACTCATTCCATTGTCAAGCGCTGCCATAATCATAGTACCAACAACTGCTCCCATTACCGTTCCTCGACCACCTGTGATGGCTGTTCCACCAACAACACAACCGGTAATTGCTGTAAATTCGTAACCTTGACCAGCTGCCGAGGCGGCCTGACCCACACGCCCAACGTATACCAAAGCTGCTGTTGCAACCACCATGGTATGCATTATATATAACTTCAGCGTTTCTCTAGGTACATTAATACCTGACAGCTTCGCCGCATCAACATTCCCGCCGATTGCATAAATATATCTACCAAATTTCGTGTTACTAATTATGTACGAAATAATAAGTGTCAGCACAAATAGAATCAACATACTATAAGAGAATCCTCGGTGATTATAGACGATGGCGGTTATAATACCTAGTACCACCAAAACTCCCACTATTTGAACTCCTACCTTTTTCCAATTCGTAGCAGCCAATCCTTGTTTGGCATTCTTACGTTCCCTATTAATCATGAAAATGACATAAACCACCGCAACTATCCCCGCTAAAATCAACGAAGTATCATTTGAATTACCGCTGATGGAAGGTAGATATTTATTTCCTATAGTACTAATAATTCCATCAATCGGTCCAAATGTTTTTCCTGCACTAATAAGCAATGTAATTCCATTAAATACTAGCTGCGTTGCTAGTGTAACAATAAACGCGGGCAGTTTCATATAACCTACCCAAAAACCGTGCCATATCCCAATCACTATTGCAAGTATATAAATAATAATCATAATGGCTACTGAACTAAGGCCTTTACTCACTTGTAAAATAGCTGCTATCATACCAAACATACCTAATAATCTACCGGCAGATAGGTCTGCATTACATGTGATAATTACCAGACACATTGTAATAGCTATCAATGCACAAGTCGCCCCTTGTAATAAGATATTAGACAAGTTCTGAACTCCCAGGAATAGCCCTTTACTTAACACCTGAAATATAATGGCTACAATCAGCATCTCAACAATTAGGCTATTTTTATAGATAAGGCCAAAGATATCTATCCGACGTTCCTTTTTTTGTTCACTCATGATTCACTTCCTCCCGTTGCAGCCAACGCAATCTTGTCTTGCGTTAATGATTTACTTCTATTATCAAACTCTCCACTAATAATTCCCTCACGCATAACATATACTCTGTCACTCATTCCCAATATTTCAGGTAATTCTGATGATATCATAATAACTGCAATTCCCTGTTCTACCAGTTGGTTCATCAACTTATAGATTTCATTTTTTGCACCAATATCAATTCCTCGCGTTGCCTCATCCAAAATTAGCACTTTTGGATTTGTTAAAAGGGCCCTTGCAATACAAACTTTCTGCTGATTACCGCCAGATAAATTCTTGACTCTTTGTAAAACTGATGGAGTCTTAATTTGCAACTTATCGATCATATCATGAACCAGCTCCAGCTCTTTATCTTTGTTGATAAGCATGTGGTCTGTTATTGAATCAAGACTTGCCAGTGTCGAATTATATGCAATATCTGAATTCAGAATCAGACCAAGTCCTTTTCTGTCTTCTGTCAAATAGTAAACACCATTTTTTATCGCTTCTTCTGGTTGTTTAATTAATTTCCTCTCCTGCCCCTCCAATATCAGTTTTCCGGTAATAGCTTGATCCAAAGCTCCAAAAATACTCATTGCGAGTTCTGTACGTCCTGCACCAACCATACCTGCAACACCAACGATTTCACCGGCACGGACATTCAAATTAATATTTTTCAACACCCAGCGGCTATTAACAGCATCATACGCTGACCAATCTTTCACTTCCAGAACTACATCGCCAATCTTACCTTCTCTTGGTTCAAACCGATTTGTCAGTTCGCGGCCAACCATATTACTTATCAGCGACTCTGTATTAAAGTCTGTTTTCTTCTTTGATATAATGGTCTGCCCATCACGCAAGATAGTAACTGTGTCAGCAACATCCATAACTTCATTGAGCTTGTGTGAAATAAATATAATCGTCATACCATTATCTCTGAATCCCGACATCAGACGCAAAAGATTCTCTGAATCCTTCTCCGGTAATGCTGCAGTAGGCTCATCTAAAACAAGGATTTTGACGTCCTTTTTTAATGCTTTTGCGATTTCAACTAGCTGCTGCTGTCCTACACCAAGATTGCCAACTCTTGTTGTCGGGTTAATATCCAATTCCAATTTATGAAGCAGTTCACGGCTTTTTTTATATTCAGCGTCCCAGTCAATAATGCCACCACGACAAATTTCATCGCTTAAGAAAATATTCTCACAGACGGACATTGTGGAGACAAGTCCCAGTTCCTGATGAATAATAGCAATACCTGCAGCTTCACTTTCCTTTATACCATTAAACCGATGCTCTTTTTTATCAACTATTAGCTTCCCACTATAATCCGTGTGTTCTCCACTTAATACTTTCATAAGCGTAGATTTCCCTGCACCATTTTCACCACAGAGAGCATGAATCTCTCCTCGTTTGACATCTAAGCAGACATCATCCAATGCTTTTACACCTGGAAATTCTTTAGTTATTTTTTTCATCTGCAAAATCAAGTCTTCCATCATATCTCTCCCTTCATAATAATCATCAGGCAGTATAATCCGCCTGATGATTGTCCTCTATTTATATGAAAGATATTATTCTAATCAGCCACGTTATAAACTTCATCATGTGTATAAATACCGCTGTCAATCATAACTTTATCTAGGTTATCTTTTGTTACAACAACCGGTTCAACTGCTGCGAACGGAACTTCACTTCCATCAGAACTTTTAGCTGTCTTTCCGCCATAATCTGCTTCCGTAAGCTCACCTTTATACAGTTTAATTGCGCACTCAACCACTTTACGAGCTGCTTCTTGTGAATTCTTATACACTGTCGAGTACTGTGTTCCCGCTGCAATTCTCTGGCATGCTGTCACTTCCGCATCCTGGCCTACTACCAGGATTTTTCCTGTAAGATCTGCTGCTTCTATCGCCTGAGCAACACCACCAGCCATTCCATCATTCATTGGAATAATTGCTGATAAATCTTCACCGTATTGTGTAATCCAGTTTTCAGCAAATCCCTGAGCAATTGCTGCGTCCCATAAAGTACTCCATTGTTCACCAACTTCTTCAATATCACAATCCTTCAAACTATCTTTCATCCCATCCATAAAATCAAACTGAGTCGTTCCACCGGAAGCGTCTCCGCCAATATAAGCAACTTTTCCGCTAAGTGGAATTTCGGCGAGCGATTCTGTAATAGCAAGCCCAACTTCATAGTTGTCAAGTCCGCCGCACATGTCTATATAAACGTCACCATAACACATTTCGTAATTAACAACTAAAACGCCTGCTTCATGGGCTTCCTGGTATATATTCGCCATACCCTCCAGCTCACTCGGACAACAAATTAAAATATCGATTCCCTGTGTAATCATATTTTCGATTTGTCCAATCATTTTCTGCGTATCATTGTCGGATACTTGATAAATCATCTCTACTCCCATTTCTTTACAAACATCTTCAACAATGTCTAACTCATCAACCCAACGCTGTTCCTGCAGTGTCTTCCATGCAACACCAATTACAATCTCGTCATCATCTGATGATACTGTTTCTTCTCCCGTATTCTCTGTTGCCTCATTATTAGCATCTGATGATTCATCAGAACCTGATCCACATGCTGCTAATGAAAGTACCATAACAAATGCTAACATTACTGCAAAAATCTTGCTTAACTTCCTTTTCATAAATTACCTCCTCTTAATTGATTTTTAGTTGTTTTTATTATATCTTAATCACAGAAATAGTCAATTAATATTTTTGTTTTTTTAAAATAAATCGATAATTTCGTACTTTTTGACAAAATTTAGTCGCTTTATTTGTTGACTTTGTATGCTTAGTGGTATTTTTTTATTCTCCTTCACCCTTACTTTTTCATTTCCAATCTCTATTGTCACTTTAATTCTATTTTTTTATTTATTTGTAAGATATTTATCTACACAAATATGATTTATCTACACCATTTCATCATTTTATAGATAAATCTTTATTATTTATCAATTAATACTATTTAATATCACTTATTTGTCAACCACATAATACCTCTATATATTTGCATCTTACTATTTTTATATTTTATGGTACGATACCCCAAGAAAAAAAAGTCTTCATATAATATAATGAAAGCAATTCAGTTACAAATTATCATGTTAGGAGGTTCTTCGATGAACTCAAAAAAGATTAATATTTGTATTATCGGCACCGGCCCTTTCGCACGTCCATTCATTCGTTGTTACCAAAGGCACCCTTATGTTGGCGATGTCTCCATATGCAGCAGAAATAAGAAACGCTTGGACGAGCGCGCCGATATGCTTAACATCCCTACTTCTCTACGTTTTACCAGTTATGAACATGTCCTTAAAGACCCTAATATCGACGCCGTTCATATCCTTACTCCAACATTCGAACATGCCAAGCAGGAATTATTGGCATTAAAAGCAGGAAAGCATGTGGCAACAGCTGTCTCTATGGGTGAAACACTGGAAGAACTGCAATCCATCGTAAATGAAAAACGTAAATCGGGTAAAACTTTCATGTTAATGGAAACTTCTGCTTACTCTAGAGATATTCTAAAGGCAAAGAAAATGATTAAAAACGGGGAGTTGGGTAGAATACAGTTTATCAGCGGATCTCATATGCAAAACACACACCTTATTAATCTGGAAGAGCGCTGGAATGGCTATCCGCCAATGTTATACGGCTCTCACGCATGTATTCCACTTTACGCCTTAACTGGAAAACTGGCAGAATCAGTCATTTGTCTTGGTTCAGGTGATATCGGAAGCGAGCTTACTCAATATTATGGTTGTAAGGATGCTTATCAAACCTGTCTTGTTACGTTAAGAGATAGTGACATAAAAGGAGAGATTCATCGTACTATGTTCCATGCGCTACGTCAAATGAGGGAGCACTTTGATGTATACGGAAGTCTAAAAAGTTATGAGTGGGAGCAACTACTTGGCGAAGGCGCCGCTATTTTTACAGATAATGCCAGCGCGCATCGTGAGCAGGCAGAAGATATGACCAACCTTTTACCAGACAGCCTTGTTTATAAAGGGGCTCTTTCACCTGCTTCATCTTGGCATTTTGCAGATGTTGATACTTTAGAGTATGCCCTTCGCTTAGGTCACAATGGCTCTTATCCACATCTAATCCATGAATTTATCAGTGCTATCTTCGAAGAGCGCGACTCATATCTTGATGCAGAAGTCGCCGCAAACATTACTGCGATTGGTATATGCGCTGTTGAATCAGCAAAACAAGATGGAGAAAAAATAAAAATTCCAATTTTTTAATATAACAGGGGGTGCGGAAAAATTTCCACACCCCCTGTTATATTAGTCGGCAAGTTCATCGTCCCAAAACTCTACTCCATCGCCAAAAATCCTCCATCTACTGGAACCGTCACCCCGCTCATGTAATCCGACGCTCTAGAAGCCAAAAATAATACTACTGAGGCAATATCTTCCGGCTGTCCCCAGCGTCCCATTGCAATACGTCTAAATATTCTCCAACTTGCTTCCTTGTCAGAAAAAAACTCTTCATTCATTTTGGTCCAGATATACCCTGGTGCAATTGCATTTACTTGTATACCTTGCCCAGCCCATTCATTTGAAAACGATTTAGTAAGCTGCATTACACCACCCTTAGATGCCGTGTATGCCGGAACCCGCAACCCTGAAATAAAACTTGTCATTGAAGCGAAATTTATAATTTTCCCACTTTTCTGGGGAAGCATCACCCTCGCCGCCATTTGCGATAGCTCAAATACCGCATCAAGGTTAATATTCATCACTTTGCGGTATGCTTCATAAGGATAATCAATTGCATCTGCAAGAATCTGTATTCCTGCATTATTCACAAGTATGTCCAATTGATTGTTCAATACTGATATCGCTTCTTCAAACGCTTTCTTTCGAGTTTGACTATTTGAAAGTTCTCCGACAACTGCATGAACTTTTCCCCCAGTTTGCTGCGCTAATTCCCTAGCTGTGTCACCAGTATCCGGATTCATATCTATAATACAAACTTCCGCACCATAATCCGCAAAATATTTTGCTACCATATATCCCATACCCTTTTGACCACCAGTGATAATTGCTTTCTTTCCCTCCAGGGAAAACAGATTTAATTTATCCATAATTACCATCTCCTTTATATTAATCAATATATTTATTTTATTTACCTGAATTAATTGACTTTTAACGTATATTGGTTTAATATATTCTATAAATACTTAAACAAATATTTTATATTGGGAGGAATATATTATGGAAACAATTGTAAGTGAACAAGTCTCTCATGACATTACTAGTTTAATCATCGAATGCATCGAACAGGATAAAAAACTTCCTACTGAACAAGAAATGATAAATCAGTTTCAAATCAGCCGTACTGCCTTACGCGAGATACTAAATTCTTATGCTGTAAATGGGATTATCACATCTCAGCAAGGAAGTGGGCGATACGCACATTATCCGGATTTAGGAATCCAAATCAAGAACGTCTGGTTTCCATTCATCAAGCACAAACCCTCCATGATGCTTGATTTCTTTGAAATACGCAAATGTTTGGAAATATCTTCTCTCCCAGTCGTGATGAACAATCTACGTCCAGACGATCTCCTTCAACTACGCAAGCATGCCAATGCAATGGTCAAATGTGCGCGAGAAGGTAAAACCTTCGAGAAGCACGACCGTGATTTTCATTGTGCTCTTTTTGCTTGTACCGGAAACCCTTTATTCACACAGCTTTTAACGGCCTTTTGGGATGTCTGCGAAAGTGCCTTTACCTGGCCGGAAAACAATGATCTGATGAGTGTTGCGCAGCAGCATGTTGATATCCTGGAGGCCCTCGCCTGTCAGGATAAGCAAAGGGCTTCCGAACTTTTAGAACAACAATTTATTGAATCACGTAATCAAATTGCCCTTGCTATGGTCAAAATAAAATAGCTTTATTCAATATTTAAGTCACGTTTAAAGTCGCCCAGTACCTCTTCAATACTCTCTTCATCAGGGATGTCATTTGCATCTCCAATTACAAAATTAGCAATTGCTGATGTTTTGCAGCAACTTTCTAAGAATTCCATATAATAGTACGCCTGCTTAATATTGTCTCCCCACGACAATGCACCATGGTTCTGTAATAAGACTACATGATTTCTATTTACATAAGGTCGCACAGAATCCGGCAATTCATCGGTACCTGGCTTTCCATATTTTGCAGTTTGTATCTCCGTTCCAAAAAGCCCTAACATTTCCGGAAGCATTCTGGTATTGGGCTGCTTACTGCTACATGCATAAGCTGTAGCAAACGGTGCATGTGTATGGAATACTGCCTTAATTTTTTCATTTTCCTTGAACACCCCATAATGAAGTTTTGCCTCCGAAGAGGGGCTCTTCGTCCCCTCTATCATCACATTTCCTTCCAAATCAGTTTTTATCAGCATTTCCTCTGTAAGCGTTCCTTTGCTTTCGCCGGTGGGTGTAACCCACACTTCATTTAATCCCGTGCGACAAGAAATATTCCCTTCATTACCAGCAACCATTCCTCGCTGATATACAATTTTCCCATATTCGCAAATTAAACTTCTTGCCTCTTCATCACTATAATAATTCATCTCATTCCTACTCTATTGCCTTTCTTCAAAGGCATAGCGAAATACAATTGACTTCACCTGTGTTACTTCTTCCATTACCTTTGAAAGACTCTCGCGGCTATTTCCACTCATTTTTTTGCCGCCTCCGAAAGGAAGTTCAGCTGCACGGAAATTACCGGAACCATTAATCGCTATATGCCCTGTTTTCATCTTTTTTGCAGCTTGCAGACAAGTATACTGATTTCTGGAGAATACACCTCCTCCGAGTCCGTAACAGGAAGCATTAGCAATCTCAATTGCTTCATCAAATGTATCAAATCCAATAATCGGCCATACAGGGCCAAATACTTCCATATCTTTTGCGATATCCATAACTGGCGTCACATCCATGATAACTGTTGGTGCAAAAAATGCTCCATTTCTGGTTCCACCATAGATTATGTTAGCACCTTGGTCTACCGTTTTCTTTACCTGTTCTTCCACTGTTTTGGCTGCACGTTCTGCTATCATTGGCCCCATTGTCACCTTGGGATCCATCGGATTACCGATAACCAGTTTCTCTAAATGTTCTTTTATCAAACGCTCTGCAAATTCTTCTTTAAGTGAATTGTGAATAATAAAGCGCTTAGATCCACTACAGCACTGACGGTTATTTCTAGCCTGATCGGCCGCTTCTTTGATAGCTAGTTCAATGTCCCCATCTTCAAAAAGCACAAAAGCATCATTTCCACCCAATTCAAACTTATAGTCAGTCAAATGATTTGCAGCTGTTTTTGCAATACTGATTCCTGCTTCCGTACTTCCTGTAAAGTTTACACACGCAATACGTGAATCATCTACCAGCATATCACCAATCTTTGCCCCACTACCTGTAATACACTGTGCCACCCCTGCTGGTACACCTGCTTCATGTAGCATCTCATGCAATTTGAGAAGGGTAAGAGGATCATAAGATGGCGCCTTCACTACAAGGGTATTACCTGCCGCTAATGCTGCAGCTGTCTTAAATGCCCAAATTGCCGGCGGGAAATTGTAAGGTATTATACAAGCCAAAACACCCAAAGGTTCATGAATTGTAACCTGCAAATCTTTATCATACCCCGGCTCTGTGCCAATCGGCATGGTTGCACCATAATAATGCATAGCCACATCACATGCACCTCGATAAACATAAGCCACTGAATCAAGTTCCCATACCGCTTCCTCCATTAATGGCTTTCCTGCCTCTTGAGCAAGCAAAGTCCCCAGCTCTAACCTTTTTTCCATAACCATATCGGCAAACTTTCTCAAAATTACGCACCGTTCCCTAACCGGCAATGATGCCCATTCATCCTGTACTGCCAATGCTCCGTTAACCGCCTCCGTTACATCTTCCTGTGTCGCCGCAGGCACTGTATCCATCACCTCACCCGTCGCAGGATTTACAACATTTTGCGTCTTATTATCACTAGACTCTACTAATTTTCCATTAATAATCATCTTCATATTACTTCTCCTTTTACCGTTTGTTTCGGTGTAGCTGTAGATATTCTTGCACTTGCTCCAAACTATTAACTGCTCCCGTTGCTCCTAACTCACCTATAGCTATTGCTGAGGTTGCCGATCCAAAATACAACGCCTCTTCCATTTCTAGTCCACGGACTAATCCGGATATAAATCCAGCCATAAAATTATCTCCAGCACCCGTTGTATCTATTACTTTGTCTGCAATAGTAGAAACACGGTAACATTTCTTGACTGTGCTTGCGAAAATCCCCTCCGCCCCAAGTTTGACAATTACATTTGGCACACCATATTCATGCAGTACAGAAGCGATTTCCTCCGGTGTATCTTTTCCGGTATAATACCTTCCCTCATTGAGACTGGGTACGATATAATCTAGCTGTCTTAGCGTCTCTCTTATATCATCTAGTCCCATTTCTTTGCGGTCCATAACCAAATCTGCAATCGTAACTGCACCGACTGCTTTTGCCTCAATTAACAGTTCCGACATATCTTCATCTTTTTGTTCTGCCGTATAGAACAAGCTGGCTATTGATAATACTTTTATTCCAGATTTCATTTCAATATGATCCGGTCTCTTTAATCTCATTGTTGCCGCAGCATTGTTCTCAACAGCCAGGAAACTTCTCTCACCATCTCTTCCAATCAGCACAACAGCTGTTGCTGTCGGATATTTCGAGTCAGTGATGATTCCACTCGAATCCACTCCTGCGACTTCACAGCTCCTCTTATAGAACTCACCTGTATAATCTGAACCAACGGTTGTAATTAGCATTACTTCATGACCTAGCTTTTTCAACGTAATTGCCTCATTTGTTGCGTCACCACCGGTACGCAACTGAATCCCTTTTATGAACCGAGTCTGTCCATCAAGTTTTATATCATCAATGCCTTCTGCAAGCAAATCAACGGTTCCCATTCCAATACAAATAATCTCCGGATTCAGCGTGGTCTCCGATTCTTCATCTAACTTAATAACAGCCTTTACCATTGTCTGTTTATTATTAATACAATCTTCAAACGCCTGCATCGTATCGTCCAGCGAATATACCGAAGAGACAATCCCCTTAACATCGATACGTCCACTAGCAATTGCATCAATCGCAACCGGATATACATTACGATAACGAAAACTTGTCTGGACCGTTATTTCTTTATCAATTAGTGGTTGCAGTCCAAGGGTTGTTTGTCCTTGAATATTACCCACCTGCATAATTGTCCCACCTCGTTTTACCATATGTATTGCTTGTTCTGCTGTGGCAGCATTTCCTGCTGTTTCGAATACAAAATCAACCCCAATCCCGCCAGTAAGCTTAAGCACCTCTTCTATAAGATCTTTTTTCTTACTGTTTATGCCGTGCTCTGCACCAACCTCCAACGCTTTTTCCAGTCGGATATCAAACAGATCACATACAATGATGTTATTAATCCCTTCTGCCTTAAGTGCCATAATAGTATTCAGTCCAATACAACCTGTGCCAAGCACAGCTGCAGTATTTCCCATCTGAATCCCAGATTTTTGAACAGCATGCACTCCTACAGCTAGGGGTTCTACCAATGCCCCCTCCATACTGGAAACATGGTCAGGAAGTTTAAAACAAAGGTCAGCTGGATGCGAAATATAATTTCTCATCGCTCCGTGCTCTCGGGGCGCCGAAAGGAACTTAATATTCTTGCATAAATTATATTTGCCTTTTCTACACCACTCACATTTTCCACAGGTGATTCCAGGTTCTACTGCCACGCGGTCACCTATCACCAGATCCGTAACACCTTCGCCTATCTCGACAACCGTTCCGGCAAATTCATGTCCAAGAATAAAGGGGTAAATATCTGGAAAGGCCGGTTCTCCAATTGAGTAAATATGCACATCCGAACCGCAAACCCCACAATATTCTACTTTAAGCTTTACATACCCTGCAGGACATCCCGGCATTTCAGTATCTCTAACCTCAATTTTTCTATTTTTCAATAGAAAGGCCGCACGATTTTTCATCATTATTCCTCCTTAGCTTTATTATAATATTTATAATATTATTTATTTTATATTAAATCAAATATATAAAGTTGTCAATACTCAAACTTCATATTTACTTATCTCTAACGATTTTACAATACCTGCCGTACCCATCTTCCCATAATTCTGTGTCTTGCGGATTAAAAATCTTAATCTCGAATGACTGTTTTACCACCTCTCGTATATCACAAAACTTTTTTATTTGTCCATCAGCAACGCATTGCAACAGAAGATTTCCAACACTTGCTGCTTCTACAGGACCACTATATACCGGTAAGTCGAGAACATTAGCTGCAAACTGGTTTAACATTTCGTTTTGACACCCGCCTCCAACGATTCGTAATGCAGTAAACTCCTTACCCATAATTTTGCTCAATTGTTCTTTCGTTAAACGATAACGCATCGCAATGCTTTCATATATACATCTCGCCAATTCTCCCACACTATACGGCACCTTTTGCCCGGTTCTGCGACAATAAGTTTGTATTTTTTTAATCATATTTCCGGCATTATATAATTCCGGTATATCCGTATCTAAAAAGCTTTCAAATGGTTTTACTACAGATGCTTGTAGCACTACTTCATCCCATGATAAGTTCAAGCCCATATCCTTCCATTCTTTCATGCATTCCTGAATTAACCACATTCCGATAATGTTTTTTAAGAGGCGGAATTTTCCATCCACAGTTCCTTCATTTGTAAAGTTCCATTTATTAACATCTTCGTTAATAATAACTTCATCAATTTCTACACCCATCAATGACCATGTACCACTGGAACAAAACAGTTCATTCGCTTCAAGTGGTGTGGCTGCAACAGCTGAGGCTGTATCGTGAGTACCAACATTGACATAATGAAGTCCTCTCGTACTTAACTGTTTTTCAAGCTCCGGCAGCAAGGGAATTCTCTCTTCTCCGGGATAAGAAATTTGCGTAAAAATACTGGTGGGCAAACCAATGTCTTCTATCAAGTTATAATCCCAGTCTTTGATTCTGGGATTATAGCACATTGATGTCGTTGCTATTGTATACTCTTCCTTTTTTACGCCTGTCAGGAAGTAGCCGAGCAAGTCAGGAAGCATCAGCATTTTATCTGCAAACATTAATGCCGGATCCTTCTTTTGTAATCTTTCAAATAATTGAAAAATTGTATTACCCGGCAAAGTCTGAAGTCCGGTTATATCAAATATCTTTTTTGCCCCAACCCTGCTCACCACTTCTTCTACTGCTTTTCCATCCGTGTCTCTCATACAGCGAACATTACCAAGTAATTGTCCATTTTTATCAAGTAATCCATAGTCTGTTCCCCATGTATCAATTCCAATGCTACACAAACTGTTTTCTCCAAGTTCCTTACGAACAACTTTTATAGTACATATAATTTCATGAAACAGACGATAAATATCCCAGAAAAGAACACCATTTTGATTTATATGATAATTCTCAAATCGATGAACCTCTTTTAACTCAAGCTGATATCCGTCAAAACTTCCTAGTATTCCTCTCCCAGTGCTGGCCCCAAAATCCATAGCAAGGTAGTATTTTAATTTTTTCTCCATTTTATTCCTCCTTAATATTAAAGTCTATTAATCATTCTGCTTTTTCCTTCAATATAAACAAGCGTCGGAATAATGTCAATATTAATATTGTACTTTTAATAATGTTAATAATATCTATTAAATTTTCACCATACATCTCAAGCACTTTCCTTACCATCTTATAAGTCTTGACTTTGGCTTTTGATTATTATACTATTTATAACAACATATAAAATAATTAATTGAGAGGAATGATTAACCATGAAAAGTAAGGCAAGTTCGGTAAATCAAGTAAAAGATTATAACACTGAACTTATTATAAACGCATTAAAAACCGTAGATTCCGGTACGAAGAATACCGTTTCTCAGATGACCGGTCTAAGTATCGCTACATGTAATACTATTTTAAATGAACTTTCAGAGGCAAAAAGAGTAATCGAGGTGGAATGCGACGTACCCGCTGCCGGAAGGCCACCAAAATCTTACCAGTTTAATGCAGATTTTGCTCATATATGCTGTATGTATTTTACATTCGAAAACTTTAATAGAGTGATACATTACACAATCGTCAATTTATTGGGGGACAACTTAGAAAGCCAAGAATTAGAAATGGATTATATTGACAGCAATACTATTATTACTGTAATAACTGATTTAATGAGTAATGACTCTTTAATCAGTAAGGTTAGTGTTGGGTTTGAAGGTTATTTAAAAGAAGGAAAAATAGTTTCCAGTGGTATCCCCGAATTATTAGATTGCCCTCTTAAGCAAATCTTAATTGATCAATTTGGCATAGAAGTACATTGTGATAATGATATGAATATAATTGCATTAGGTCTATTTAGACAACTCGCCCCCCAAAGCAAAGATCCTTTTGTTGCCATTGGACTTTTTAAAGGTCGCTGTCCCGGCGCCGGAACTATCGTATATCAGAAAATCGTTAAAGGGATGTCTAATTTTGCCGGAGAGGTCATGTTGCTTAGTGGATGCGGAGATGATTTCTGGACTGACATTAGCCAACATTACGAGAAAGCGGTTTCAACCGCTTACCAAATTGTTCTAAGTTATATCACGACCATCAATCCACGAACAATTGTATTGACTGGTTTAAACGCTTCCGGCGATATGTTAAAAAGAATAAAAGATGCTTGTTCTAAGCATTTACATGAAGAACATATTCCCGAGCTATTGTTTATCGAGAATATTAAGGAATACTATATTGACGGATTATTTCAAAAAACCGTTACTTATATGGATTAATTTATCAAGTCTAAAAGCACATTTATATGTGATATGAGGTGCTTTTAAATATCCTAATAAAAACACCTGAGATGTAGTTATTATGTTATTATTCTTTTTGATTTCATCATAAATCGTCTGGTTGGTATTCGCTTATATGGTAGATATTCTTTGCCGTTTTAAAGAGTTGAAAACTATCTACATACCAAGTTGCTCTCTAACCTTTTTACTAAGTGCCTTGCACACCCACTCGTGTGAGGCTCTAACTATATCTTTTATAGTATCAATCGGCACATCTGCGTCCAAATATATACTACTCCAATGTGTCTTATTCATATAATACCCCGGAACTATGTTTTCGTTATTAAGTTCTGACACCTTGACACCTCCCTTTAATCCTCTGTTGTTGTTTTTTTATATGGTTAGCATAGACTTTTTAACAATCATTTATAAGGTTACCCATTTCCCTCTTTTATAAGTAATCAAACAACATATAAACCTAGACAAAGTGTCCGCAACCATACACATCCACACAGTCGCTAAACTTGCATCAAAGAATGTAATACAAATCCAAGTAAACAATACTCTTACAGCCCACATGGAAAATGCAGATATACAAAACGGAACCTTCGTGTATCCTGCTCCGTTGAATATACCCTCCATCATAATTACAACAGCAAAAAACGGCTCCGATATTGCTACAATTCTGAGGACTTCAGTTCCCATGCTAATAACTGAAGCATCTTTTGTGAAAACGCTCATCATAAATGAAGCAAAGGCAAATAGTATCATACCTGATATAGTCATTATAAGTACCGCCGATCCTATTGTGAGCCGACTGATTCTTTTTACCCTATCCCTACTTTTTTCACCCAGAGCATTACCTATTAGCGTTGAAACCGCTGCTTGCATCCCATATCCGGGTATGTAAAACGCCTGCTCAGCTGTAAGCGCTATGCTATGTGCTGCAAGTGATATTGTTCCAAGTGATGTGACAAATCCTGTGAAAACAACATGACCAAGAGATACGCACATTCTTTCCAATGCTACCGGTATACTGATTTTTATACTCAAGTTCATTGCTCGTTTATCGATATGTAAATCGCTCAAAGGAAACTTAAGCTCTCTATTTTTCGTAAAAAGCATAATCATCATACTGCCACCGACAACAAATGAAACCGCTGTAGCAATTGCAGCACCTCTTACACCTAAACCTGCTCCCCAGATTTCAAATGAAACATCTCCTATTAATATCACTCTTTTCCCATATATAAGAAATAGATTCAGTGCAAGATTAACCACGTTCATAAGTATATTAATCCACATTGGGCCTTTGGAATTTTTAACCCCACGTAATGATGCTCCGAGTATAATAATTGCACTTCTAAATACCATAGGAATACTTATAATACCATAATACCAACATGCATCTGGTAAAATAGCAGCTTCTGCTCCAAGCCATCTAGGGATGAAAGGCGATAAACTAACCATTAGTATTCCTTCAACAATACCTACTAACAGCATAAGAATAACTCCTTGCATCCCTTGCAATCTAACCTGTTTTTCGTTTCCTGCTCCTGACGATCTTGCTATTGTAGCAATTACACCAACTCCTATTGCATACAATGGTGCATTTGACAGCCATACCATGGTAGACGTAATTCCAACAGATGCTGATGCATTTGCTCCTATTCTCCCCACCATTGCAGTGTCCACGTATTGAACCGCAGTCATGAGTAACTGCTCTATAACTGTTGGCAATGCCAGTTTCCAAAGAAGTTGTAGCTCTCTCCTTGTCTGATTCATTACACGTCGCTGCTCCTTATCTTTACGTCCTTATCATCAATCTACGATAATTGATGCATTAACTCTTTATTCTTTGAATATAACTCTTCAAAAATGTGTTGGTATTTCTTATATTTTTCATGGTTTTCCATATTTGGAGTATATGTATCACCCTTTTGTATATTCTTACCTAAATCCGCAAAACTATCAAAGTATTTTATACCCATTGCAGCCATCATAGCATCTCCAAAACTTGCTCCTATTGTAACTCCGGCTGTTTGAATCTTCTTTCCGGTAATATCCGAAACTATCTGCATCCACAGTGGATTGTTGGTTCCACCACCTACTGCCATAATTTTATTGATAGGTACTTTGTGCTCCTCAAAAATATTAAAATGAGAATTAATTGAATATCCCACACTTTCTAATGCACTCTTATATAAATGAGCTCTCGTGTGTGCCAGTGTCATTCCAAATATCATCCCCTTTGCCAGCGGATCATTAATCGGAGTGCGTTCTCCTGCCATATAAGGTAAGGTTATAAGATTTCCACTTCCTGCTTCAATATCCTCTATCTCTTTCAGCATTAATTGATATGCATTAATACCTGTTTTTTCTTCCTGGGATAGTATATCACGGAATATCTCATCACGAAACCACTTTGTTAACGTTCCTGCTGTATTAGTCCCGGCCGATATATCAAAAGTTCCCGGAATAATGAATTCTTCACGCCAAATGCGATCGTCATTAACTAACCTATCCGTACATAAAATCATATATACCGATGACCCAAACTGTAACATCATGTCACCCGGTTCTAAAACGCCTGTGCTAATAGACTCTGCTCCCGAATCATCAGTCCCAACGATTACAGGCGTTCCTTCCCTTAAGCCAGTTTCCTTTGCTGCACTTGCGGTAATACTTCCTGCTATTTCGACTGTATTTTTAATCTCAGCGAGCTGATCCGGTCTGCATATTGGTTCACATGTTTTCGGATTAGGTGTTCCATCACTATCATATAGTGGATTAAAACTCGCAAGACCCAAGAACCTGTCTACGACATACTCTCCTGTTAGTTTTGCCGTTATATAACTTGATCCTGTTAAAAACTTATATGTCTTATTATAAACCTCAGGCTCATTGTTTTTTATCCATAGGATTTTAGGCATAACATCACTAGAGCAAAGCGGTCTTCCATACCACTCTTTGATTTGTTCTTCACCCCAGTAATTTGTGAGCCACTCCATCTCACTTGTTGCCCTCGCGTCAATACCATATAGTATAGCCTTACGAAGCGGTTTACATTCTTCATCTACCGGCAAACAGTCTGCACCCAATGCGCTAGCACCTACTGCCAATATATCTGCTATATCAACACCACTTTTTTCAATAAGTTTATTACTAATCAGACAGAAATCATGCCACCAGACCTCTTCTGCATCGTGTTCAAAATGGTTTGGCTTCGGATTTTCCATTCCATGTTTAGCTGCATGAACTGCAATTATATTACAGTCTTGATCAATAATAACCCCTTTACTTTCGAATGTTCCCGTATCAATTCCCATAAAATATGATTTTTTCATTCCATTCTTCTCCTCTTATTGTCCATAGTTACCCCTTGGTGCATCTTCCATTTCTATTTCTTCTTTTGTAAGCAACTTCACGTCACCTACACCCCTAGCCATCAAATAAGTTTTTGCTGACTCTTCAAGATAAACTGCATTTTCCAGGGCGTCATAAAGTGTTTTGCCAACACATAATACACCATGATTCCTAAGTATTACCGAATTTCCTTTTCCGCAACGCTCTATAAACACCTTGCCCATTCCCTCATCTGAAGAAATTGTAAATGGTGCTACAGGCACATCCTGATGATTTGTGTCAATTAATGTCACCAAGCATGCCGGTAAACTATCTTCTACCAATCCTACGCTCGTAGCATACGGTTGATGAGTATGAATCACTGCATTTACTTCCAGCTTAGTTTTGAAAACATATAAAAGTGCATCCAAATCTGATGATGGTTTTCTACTACCTTCAATAGTATTACCCATTTCATCCACCAAAACTATATCATTCGGACACATATCCTCATAGCAAATTGCTGAAGGAGTTACAAGAAAGCGATTCTCACCCACCTTCCACCCTATATTTCCACCCGATAGTGATACTAGCTTATACTCTAAAAGTTTTCTGCTATATGCTAGGAGTGTTTCTTTTTCTCGTTCATACATTTTTATACCTCCCATTACTAATTGGAAATTGACTCCAATCTAAGACTCTCCTTATAAGGATCTTCGGCCTGCATAAGTGCTCTGCCAACAATCACATGATCCGCACCAGCATCGGCAATCTTTTTTATATTTGTCTCCTTAATTCCTCCGTCTGCCCATATTTCTATCTCACTTGGTAATTTTTCTCTTGCTTCTTTAATTTTTCCGAATGCATACTCACGAAATAGTAAGCCTCTATGGTCTTGTTCATTAGTTAATATAAGCAAATAATCCATCATATCCACAAACGGCAATACTGCATCTATTGGAGTTTTAAGCGTTACTGCAAGACCCGCTCTTACTCCTCTATTTGCTATCATTCCCAATAATTTAGATGGAAATACACTATTCTCTACATGAACGGCTATAGCCTCAACATTCATATCGCACAAAGGATTGATATAGTCTTGCGGATTAGCAACCACAAGATGTACATCCATTTTTGAATTTGTACTATTTATTATTGCTTCTGCCATATCTAGTCCTACAGTTATTGCTGTACTAAAATTTCCGTCCTCTATATCGAGATGCATCGCTCCTATTCGCTCTACTTTCTTGATGTCTTCACCTATTGCAAGTAAGTTTCCGGAAATAATTGATGGAATTACTTTCACTTATTCACCCTCCTTTTCATGGAAGAAATCTATAGATGCTTGTGCGTTTTTGAAGCTTTTATATTTTTTCTCATATATTTGTGCTCTGTCAGGATTAGGATGATATACTTTTTTAACCTTAACCATGTTGTCAACTGCATCTTTATAATCGGAGAAAGTTCCACTTGCAACTGCTGCACACATTGCTGCACCTTGTGCACCTATCTCACCCACCTGTAAAACCTCTATCGACATTTGAAGTACGTCGCTCATCATCTGGGTCCAGACCTCGGATTTAGTCAGACCTCCTGACAATCTCGCAATCTTAAATGTCTTCCCATTCTTCATCAATTGCTCAACGTGAAATGCTGATGAAAAAACAACGCCTTCATATATAGCTCTTATCAAATGCTTTTTTTCATTATATCCCGACAAATTGAAAAAACCGGCTTTAGCATCAGTATGCGTTGCAGACGAATACAGGTAGGGTATGAAAACAACATTACTTTCCTCAGGTTGTATGCTTTCTACTATTTCGTTGCATTCACTGTACACATCTTCTATTGACTTATCTGCCATTTCATCTATTAACATCCTTTTTACAAACCAATCTAAATTGCTGGCAGATGTAGGTGTCGATTCTTCCACCAAATAATACTCCGGCAAAAATGACTTGGTAATGGTATTAGAATTTTCCATATATCCATAGTTCCACTCCTTTATCAAGTATTCATTTATTGACCAAGTGCCTGCAATCAGACAAAGAATGTCATCATTTAAAATACCACTCGCAAGTACTGACGCATCTACATCAAAACACCCTCCTGCTATAGGTGTTCCTTCAGGTAATCCGGTTTCATTTGAGGCTTGCAATGTAACATACCCTGATATCTCATTTGGCATCACTATTTTAGGAAACAGCTTCTCCATACCTTCCATATCCAATAATCTAAATATTTCCGGGTCAAAAGTTGCATTCTCTATGTTCAACAGTCCTGTAGATGAAGCTTCTGTATATTCGCTTTTCATTTCACCCGTCAAATGATATCTTACATAATCTTTTATACCAAGTACATATGAAGTCCTTTGTATCACTTCCGGCTCATACTTATGTACCCATGTTAGTAAAGAAGACATCATGGCTGACCACATTGTTTGTTTGGTGTACTTAAACACCTCTTCTTCCTTTCCGTTTCCCCGATAATTCGCAACCATTTCCGCCCCTCTGTCATCAGTAGAAACGATAATCGGTCTAACAGTTTTGCCATTATTATCAACTAAGCATATTCCATTTCCATATCCCGTTAGCCCAACACACTTTATATCATTTTTACTGATACCATACTCCGTTTCTCCCATAGAAATCGTCTCTCTGATAACTTCTATGTTTGCGTTCCATACATCTTTATCGTCACGTTCCGTATATCCCGGTTTAGGAGTATTTAACAAAGGTGTCCTGCTCGTTACACACAGCTCATTGCCTTTCGTATCATACAATGCACATTTGACCACTGATCCACCATTATCCAAGCCCATAAAGTAATCATGCATAAACTTCATATCTCCTTCCTACATTTTCATCTGTTTTAATTATAAAGATTAAAGTTAAAAATGTAAATAGATTGGTATGTTATTGTACTATATTTGTATGTTATCACGGTAAATATGTGTTTTATATCTACTTATCAGCTCTGTAATCCTCACTTTATTGGCAATTATTACTATTATATCTCTATTTTAGCTAAATTCATTGACATTAACTCTTGAAAAAAATATAATATTGGTATGTTATTAAATACTATTTGTTTAGGAGGTTGGTTATGTTATGGATTGAAGAAATGATGGGTACTAAGAAACCTATTATCTCTATGTTACATTTGAAAGCTCTCCCCGGTGATCCCGATTACAAACATACAGACTGTATGGATGCAGTAGTCAAAGCTGCTCGAAAGGATCTTCATGCCCTTCAAGATGGTGGTGTAGATGCCATTATGTTTTCTAACGAGTTTAGTTTGCCTTACCAACGTGTAATGGACTATGTAACTCCCGCAGCTATGGCAAGAGTTATCGGAGAACTAAAGTCCGAGATAAAAGTTCCTTTTGGCGTTGACTGTATTTCCGACGGGAAAGCCTGCATTGAATTAGCCGCCGCCGTAGATGCAGCTTTTATCCGCGGAACATTTCACGGCGTATATGTTGGAGATGGTGGCTTCTATAATAATGATTTCTCGGACTTAATGAGAAGGAAAGCTGCACTTCATTTAGATAATTTGAAGATGCTTTACTTCCTAAACCCGGAATCAGACATCTCACTTGATACCAGATCTCTGGATGAAAAAGCTAAGTCTCTAATCTTTAAAGCTAATCCGGATGGCTTATGTATCTCTGCCAGTGCTGCAGGCGAAGATGTTGAAGACAGCTTAATTTCTACAGTTAAAGCTGTTGCACCAAATATCGTTGTTCTATGTAATACCGGATGCAGAGTAAATACAGTTGCCGACAAACTTTCAAATGCTGATGCAGCCGTTGTCGGTACAACCTTCAAAGTTGATGGGGATTTATATAATCCTGTTTCAGAGGAACGCGTAAGCGAATTTATGGAAGCCGTGAAAGCTTATCGGAATACTCTATAGTTATAATTCTACAATATGTATTCAGATGAATATTTATATGTAAGAACCACCGTATACAATGCAAATGTACACGGTGGTATTTTCTAATTTTTTAAATAATCACTGATAACAGTTATTTGTTCACTAAAGGTGCTTCCGAACTTCTTTTCAAACAACGCTCCTCCTATGGTAAATCCCGAAAGTTTTTCTAACCCTTTAAGAAAGTCTATTTTTTCATAACCATCTACACTTCCAGCTATATATAAAGGCTTCTTAAGATTTTTATTTATATTTAATAATAATTCCTTCGGATCACCATCTACATATCGAAAAGCAGATAACGAAACACCACTAACACCTTTCTCTTCAGCATCCTTAGCTGTCCCAACAACAGACTCTATACTACCTCTTAGTCTCGAGTCATCTGACAAGCCTACAAATGGTGAGTATAAAATCCCGGCTTCACCTACGATTTTAGCTACGCTATCGTAATACACTGTTCCAAGCAAATGGTCAACCCCACACTCCGCACACTGCTTTGCTGCACTTACACATGTTTCCTCATCGATTGCCAAAACCTCTATGTAAACAGTTTTATCGTTTTTCTTCATACATTTTACAAGTTCTTTCATACTTTGCGGCGTTGTGCCTTCTATTTTAAATCCCCAGTGTTTTGAAGGTGCATCCTTTGCTTCTATAAATATTTCTAAAGCATTGTCTACCGTGACATCATGCCACGTCAACATTACTATCAGCTCTTTGTTCATATAAGCTCTCCTCTATCCTTCAATTTTCTTATTTCTGCTTTCCCAGAAATAATATGCCGGTAATCCTGTTACGATTGCTAATACCGCACAAACAAGACCTGCAACAGGCGCCCATAAGAAAGTAGACACAATAAGGGTTCCCGTCATAAACATGGCTACCAAGACCATGACAATTCTTGCCGGCATTCTGTATGTAGGTTTGTAATGTTCTTTGTTTTTAAGCACAAGAACCGTTCCAAACGTTAGGAAGTTTTTAAGCAATGCTACGAGTGTAAAATAACCTAATAAGTCTGCCAATGATGTTGCAAATATAAGTATTATAGCAACCGCGCACTGTACTAAAATAGAGAAGTAAGGTGTCTCGTATTTAGGATGTACTTTTGCAAATGACTTGAAGAATAATCCGTCTTTAGCCATTGCATACTCAATTCTCGGTTGAAACAGAATACAACTTGATAGGGATCCAATAACAACTATTACTGCCATTACCGCAACAATAACACCTGCGGAACTTCCAATTACAGGAATCTTTGATGCCAGAAGTGCAATTGGCGCATCTGAACTAGCCAATTCATCAATGTGTAATAACCCTGAAGCAACAACTGTTAATCCTACATATACAGCAAGAACTATAATCGCTGTAAGTATAAGACCTTTCGGCATATTCTTTTCAGGTTTTCGGATCTCTCCCGACATATAACAAGGGGCTGCCATACCATCAAACGACCATGTTGTTGCTGATACACCGGCTAACAACGCACCAATACCTACTGCCCCGGCACCAAGTAAAGGTTCAGTTGACATAAATAAATCACCTTTTATAAAAAATATTCCAACACCAATAATTAAAACAAACGGTACAACCTTAAGTGCTGTAATAAATGTTTGGAATTTTCCGCCACCTTCTACTGAACGAAGATGAACAAACATAAATATAAGAACAAAACCTACCGCTACAAACTTAAGAATCAGTCCATGCACCGGAATAAAGAAAGCTAAGTAATTTGCTATGGCAAGTGCCATAATTGATATTGACGGTGGGTCCGTTGCCCAGAAACTGATCCATCCACAAAGAAACGCTAATGGACGAGAGCCCGCCTCTCTAAAATAAACATATTGACCACCATTTTCAGGAAATGCACTTGCAAGCTCTGCATAACAAAAGTTGGCCGGAATTTGAACCAAACCTCCTATTAAGAATGCTAAAACTAGAAACAAACTACTTCCTGCCGCTCCGGCAACTTCACCTAATGATGAAAAAATACCGGACCCTATTGTTGTACCTACTCCAAGTGCAATAACCGCACCCAACCCAAGTTTACGTTTTAGTTCTACTGTCTCTTGTTGTGGTGTCTTTTGAATTTCACTCATTCTTCTCCCTCCTATTCTATACACATCATATTTTTAAAGCTATTATTCTTGCCGGTGATGCGTCCATTCGCTGCATCGGCAACCCCAAAACAAAAACTGTTGTGCGTAGTCCCTCAATTTCGCTTAAATTAGTCAACGACTCAACTATACCTATTCCATTCTCAAAACATTTAACATGAATTGGTTCCCCATACAACTCATGCATGCGCCCTTCTTCATCATATCCATCCGTTAACTCAATACCGGATGCATCCGTTCCTATTAATTTGGGATGATACTTTAACAACCAATCTAAGGCTTCAGTCGATAATGGTGGATATGGTTGCCAGTTTTCTTTACGAAAATACTTGTCATATCCTGTATATAGGAATACAATATCCCCATCTTTAATCTCGTTTTCCGCCTTCATTACATCATCGATCGTTATTTCTTCGCCCGGATTCTTTCCCGTACAGTTTATTACCATACATTCACCCACCAGATTTTCTGTAGGAAAGGTCATACAATCTTTTCCACCGAAAATGTGATGATATGGAACTTCAACATGACTTCCTGCGTGAGCTGCAAATGTAGCTGCACTCTCTATATACCAATTCTTAGGATCTGCAGAAGGACTTTTCATACGACTATCGACTGTACAATTTGCATCATAAGGAAAGTTTTCTTTACGCCTATACAACTTGTGGCTCAGCTCAACAATCTGATTCTTTTCTATTTTCATGATCTCTCCTCCATTTTGAACTTCTACAAATCTTTAATTGCTATAATACGAGCCGGAGAAGCATCCATGCCTTGCATAGGTAATCCCAATACAAAGACCGTAGTACGACACCCATCTATTTCACCTAAGTTAGTAAGCGACTCAACAATTGCAATTCCCCGTTGAAAACAGGTAACATGTATTGGCTCGCCAAACAGCTCATGCATGCGTCCTTCTTCATCATATCCATCGCTTAGCTCAACACCGGATGCATCCGTTCCTATTATCTTAGGGTTGTATTGAAGCAACCAGTCCAAAGCATCTTTCGATAGTGGAGGATAAGGCTGCCAATTTTCTTTACGGAAATATTTGTCATATCCTGTATAAAGGAATACGATATCTCCATCCTCAATAGTAGACTCTACCCTTTTAACATCCTCTAGCGTAATTTCCTCCCCCGGCTCCTTCCCCAGGCAGTTAATAACTGTACATTCTCCAATTAGATTCTCAACCGGAAATGTCGCCATATCCGAGCCATCTACTAAATGATGATACGGAACTTCAATATGAGTACCAGCATGTGAAGCTAGAGTCGCAAAACATTCAATATACCAGTTTTTGGGCCATAGTCGGCTTTCCTCTCCAAGTTTAGCTTCATATGGGAAATTCTCCGCTCCATCAAGTAAGGGGTGATACAGTTCTACGATCTGTTCTTTTTTAAATATCATGTCAAACTCTCCTTTCACAACTTGCGTTTCTCGCTTACTCCTTAAAAATAACAGATGAGTTGACGCTAGTCAATACGCATAACGTACAATATTTTCTCAACTTATCTAGTTTGTGTTTGGTTATATTGTCGATTGTATTTTTTTATTCCAACTTGTATAATGAACGTAGTTTACGTAGTGGAGGTGATTTAGTGTCAAAATATATTTTAGCAATTGACCAAAGTACTACAGGTACAAAGGGCGTACTTTTTAATGAAAAAGCTGAAATCGTTTCAAGTAAGTCCCTTATTCACAAGCAATATTACCCTAACCCCGGACATGTCGAACAAGATGCAGAAGAAATTTTCAACCAGACCAAAACCATTTTATATGAAATGTTTAACAGTGTTTCTGCTAATGACGACATTTTAGCCTTGGCTATTACGGTTCAAACCGGGGCTTTTGTCCTTTGGGATAAACATACCGGAATTCCTATTCATAATATTATAGGTTGGCACTGTAACCGCGGTGAGACTTGTTGTTCCAAGTTGAGCAGCTCACAGAAATCTATCATCATAGAGAAAAGTGGCACTGATGCCTCAGCATATCTACCGGCTGCTAAACTAGGATGGCTATTTGAAAATTACACAGGTCTTCTTGATGAAGCATTAGAAGGTAATATACTGTTTGGAACCATAGAAACCTGGTTAATATGGAAATTAACCAATGGTAAAGTACACGCTTCAGATTATTGTAACGCAAGCATAACTCAGCTCTTCAATCAAAACACCTTGGCATGGGACCATGAGCTTTTAGAAATATTTGGTGTTCCAAAATCAATACCGCCTGAATTAATGGATGCAGATGCAAATTATGGCAACATTAACATACCCGGGTTACCATCCACACCTATTACCGGTGTTATTGGCGACAGTGCCGCTGCGTTGTTTGGTCAATGTGGATTTAACGTTGGAGATATGAAGATAACATATGGAACCGGTTCTTCTATTCTAATGAACCTTGGCGACAGACCTCATTCTCCTGCTAACGGTATGACAACCTCAGTTGGATGGCGCATCAACGGAAAGATATCATATGTATGGGAAGGAACAGCCGTGTGTACAGGAGCCGTTATTTCTTGGTTAGTAAATGACTTAGAGCTTTTAGATGACGCTGCACAATCGGAGGAAGTCGCTGCAATGGTCGAGGATTCTGAAGGTGTTTATCTTGTACCTGCTTTTTCAGGTCTTGGCACCCCATATAGAGACAGTAACGCTAGAGCATGCATAGTAAATATGTCCACCGGAACCAAAAGACCACACATCGTTCGTGCCGCTTTAGATTGCATCGCATATCAAATCAAGGATATGGTAAACACCATAGAACAACAAACGAATGAAAAGATTCCTTGTCTTCTCGTTGATGGCGGAGTAACCAGAAACAAACTTCTAATGCAGTTTCAGTCAGATATTTTAGGCATTCCTATTCTAAGGAGCCAAGCTGAAGAAAGTAGTGCTTTAGGCGTGTTCTATGCTGCAGGATTAGCAGTTGGGTTATTTGAAAATCAAGACTTTCTATATAACCTTGGTAAAAAAAGACAACATTTTGAACCAAATATGTCATATGAAAGGATCGATTCACTTTACGCCGGTTGGCAAAAAGCAATTGAACAAGCTCGCTTAAAGTAAACATTCTGAAAGGACTCTGAAATATATGGAAAGAATATCCCTATTGCAAAAAGCAAATGACATTAGGAAAACAACATTGACCATGTGTTACCATGCCCACACCGGACATATAGGTGGCAGCTTATCAAGCATTGACTATTTAACCGCTCTTTTTTATAAAATAATGAACTATGATGTCAGTAATCCTACATGGAAAGAAAGAGACCGTTTTATTCTAAGTAAAGGTCATAATATCGAAGGATATATAAGCATTCTTGCCGATTTGGGGTTTATAGAAAAATCCGAACTCGATACTTTTTGCCAATTTGGTTCACGTCTAATAGGTCATCCCGATATAAATGTTCCCGGAGTTGAGATGAATACCGGCTCATTAGGGCATGGAATAGGTGGCGCTTGCGGAATGGCATTAGGCGGGCAAAAGGCAAACGCTTCATTTCGTGTTTACTGTCTGCTCGGTGACGGAGAACTTGCCGAAGGTTCCGTTTGGGAAGCGTTCATGTTCGCAAGTAACTACAATTTAAGTAACCTTTATGTTGCTATTGATAGGAATCGACTTCAGATAAGTGGACCTACAGAAAATGTAATGCGACTCGAACCCTTAGAGCAAAAAGTGAAATCTTTTGGATTTGCGACAGAAGTGATAGATGGGAATAATATACCTCAAATACTTACAGCCTTCGAACGATTGGAACAAGTCAATGACAAACCTAAAATGATTATTTTAAACACTATAAAAGGAAAAGGGATTTCTTTTATGGAAAATAATCCCAAGTGGCATCACGGACATATTAATGATGAACAATATGCCTTAGCAGTTTCTGATTTAGATAATATCGGGAGGTATTTATAGTTTGAAAATAGCATGTAGAAAAGCACTTTCTGAAGAATTGATAATACTTGGTAAAAAAAATGCAAATATCTATGTTGTAACAACGGATTCAAAAGGTTCTGCAACTTTAGACGATTTTGCGGGCGAGATTCCTAACCAATTTATTGAATGTGGTATTGCAGAACAAAATGCGGTGGGCATCAGTGGTGGATTGGCGTCATGTGACAATATTGTATTTGTATGCTCTCCATCCCCTTTTTTAAGCGGTAGAAGTTATGAACAAATAAAAATCGATGCAGTATATAACAATAGAAACGTTAAACTAATTGGTATAAGTGGTGGATTCAGTTATGGAACACTAGGTTTCTCGCATCACTCACTGCAGGATATATCTATGCTTCGCACACTTCCGGGACTCACTCTCCTAGTACCTAGTGATGATATACAAACTCGAGCCTTGGTTCGAATCATGAGCGACAACTATGGCCCTATGTATATGCGACTAGGTCGTAATCCGGTAAACAGAATATACGATGAAGCCGAAAAATTCACCATCGGAAAATCAAAATATTTGCATCACGGCAATGACGTTACCATTATGGCTGTAGGTGAAACCGTATGGCAGGCTCTTGAAGCTGCAAAATTGTTAGAAAATATTAATATACACGCTACCGTCCTTGATATGTTCTCCGTAAAACCGATTGATAAAGAAGCCATTATTGCTGCTGCAATACAAACAAAACGTATTGTAACAGTAGAAGAACACAGTATACTTGGCGGTCTTGGAAGTGCCGTATGTGAAATTGTTTCTCAACCCAATCCCGTTCCAATAAAAATAATAGGAACACCGGATAATCACATCATCTCAGGTGAATCTCCTGATCTGTACCGACATTTTAAACTAACTGCGAAGGACATAGCCATGACTGTATCCGATTGGTTATCGACATTATAGTAAAACAAATCCCCGAAATCTCATTTCTCAGAGTTTCGGGGATGATATTAATTATGCATATTTATTCGAAATGATTCCTTGTCACTTCGTATATATGACCTGGTGACTTCTATCATGCTTCCATTCTGATCACGGTAATTGCATTCCAGCATAAAAAGTGCAACATCATCGGACACTTTTAACATTTTCCTTGTTTTGGAATCCTCCCCTGTAAACAGCTCCATAGATTGTCGCATGCTGCATTGTTCAATTCCATAAAACTTAAATATATCTCGCATATTGAAAACCGAAGAGTTCACCTCCTCAAGTTGTGGTATTACGGCTTGAGGTATGTATATTTCCTCTAACGAAAGCGGCAACTCGTCAACACATTTCAAGTGACGGATATAGAAAATCAAATCCTTAGGATCAATATTAAAAAAATTGGCGTATTTATCACCCGCATAACGGAGTGTTTTTATCTGCTCTTTAACCGTAACTCGCTTGCTCATAGTCTCAGAACCAATAAATCCACCTTGTTCTTCCAAAAGTTCTTCATACTTTTCTCCAACCACAAAAACACCTTTCCCGTGCTCTCGTTGTAGTATCCCCTCATTAACTAATGCATCTACAGCATTTCTAACTGTTAGTCGATTAATCCCAAATGTTTCTGCAAGTTTATTTTCAGATGGTATTGCGGTACCCGGAGAATACTCACCTTCTTCTACTTTGTGTCTTATTAACTCACGTAATTGAAGATAAACAGGCATCTTATAATTTTTATCTTTGATTTTTTTTTCAGAATTCCCCATAACGCTCCTTGTTTATCCGTTTTTTTCTATAACACTTACCATCTTAAATTTATCTGCTCTGTGCAGTGATTTATAATAAAGAATCGGCATCTCCATTTGGTTACAGATTTGTCCCGATGAAAAGAATATCGGTTCGCCCGGTTTCAATGATAATATTTTTGCTTCCTCTTCACTTACATAAGTAACACTTATTTTCTCTTGCCCCGATGTTTGGATTTGATTATAACTATGCCTAAAAATATAGTCCATAGAGTTCCTTTCAGAGAAATTCTCTCCAAAATCCGGATATGATTCATAATCAAAGTATGTTGTCTCCAAGACACTCGGTACATCTCCTATTATTCTAACCCTAACATATTCATATACTTTTCTCCCTATATCAATCTTTAATCTATTAGATATAGACTTATTAGCTTCTATAATTTGCATACTAACAATTTTAGTTATTATGTTAATCCCCTGCTGTCTTATCTCATCATTAGAAGAGGTGACACCGACAAGATTTCTAATAAGCTTGGGCTTAGATACATAAACTCCCGAACCCTTAACCCTATATAGCAAGTCTCTTTCAACAAGCAAGTCGACTGCATTACGGAGTGTAGAACGATTTAATCCCCACATCTCACACAAATCTCTTTCCGATGGAATACGTGTATTCGCATTTAGTCTATTTACTGTGATGAAATTTTCCAATTTTTCAATTGCATCCATACCCGGTTGAATCTGATGAATCTCCATAACCATCCTCCTCAAAAAACATATCATCTTATTTTACAACAAAAAAACATGTTTTAAAATGGAATTTGGTAAATTTTTCAAATATAATATTCATTTATGCAAAATTAGGGTCATTACCCTAATTTTATTTAGTGTAATAACCCTAATTCTTGAATCACTTCTAATAAATCTTTATATTTTCCATAAATTCCTGATAGTTCCTCCACATTGTCAGGTTCCCATAAATCAGGGACAAAAAGTGTTTTACAACCTGCTGCCACAGCAGCATTTATACCATTTTTCGAATCCTCAATAACCCACGCCTCTTTAGGACTTATGGATAATTCTCTACAGGTTTTTAAGTATATTTCCGGGTCCGGTTTAGATTTTTCTACCATGTCACCACTAATAATTACATCAAAATATTCTTTTACACCTGCACCTATTACATTCTTCATTATCCAATCGGTTGATCCGGACGATGCTATCGCCATTGCATATCCACTTTGTTTTAAATAATCCAATAACTCATATAAGCCCAATTTTACATCAACTTCATGGGTGGAATAATAAATATCCATTGCCTCATCCTGCCATTTCAGTAACTCTTTAGCCTTCTTTTCACTGCCCATCAACTTAATAGCTTTTGCAAGCAAGTACTTACCATTAATTCCTACTATGCTTTCCGTAAATTCTTTCATTCCGGAAATATTGTGTTCTTTTCCAACTTTAAACCATGCCGCCCTATCTGCAGTTTCAGTATCAAACATGACACCATCCATATCAAAAATCACTGCTTTCATAAACTACCCTCTATTCTCAATGAACCATTTGACGGATTCTTCAATCGAACGATGTGGATCCTCCTAGTAATCGAACTGACGATAGTAGCGTCTAATTACCATAGGGTGCCTAAACTCATCCTCCATATGTACATCTATTCTATTATTTACCGCATGCATAACCAGATGAGAAACAGAACCTCTAAACTCATCACTAATTCCTTCTAACGCATAATCCTTTGAATCAATTATTGTGTAGTTTTTACATACCATCGGTAAAAATCTAGAAACCCTTTCAGATAATGCTCTTTGTTCATCTTCTCCCATGAATAATGTTACCGGTGTCTCAGCATCAATTATCTCAAGTGTTCCGTGCAATACTTCAATAGATGTTATCGACTTCGTTCTTATCCATAATTGTTCTTCCCAATAACACATTGCATAAGAATACGTCGCTCCCCATTGATTTCCTGCCCCTATAAAATAATGAGGCATTTCCGGATGCTGCTTTACATATTCATATTTTCCGGCTGCATAATCCGTTGCCCATTCGTCTACTTCTTTTTCTATTTGAACTAAAGCTTTAGACAAATATTTTTCCATTTCAAGATTATACTTATCATATTCGGGGAACTCACCATTATTAAACATAAGTCTATGTGCCACCATATAAAACTTAAGTTGTTCATTCTCAGGATAAGATATTAAATAATCACATAGTGGTGTCATAGGTGTATTGTCTATATCAATAAACCCAAATACACGTGCACCTATTTCCCTTACCTTTTTGACAGCATCGATCATTTCTGTCGTACTTCCTGTTACCGAAGAAAAAATAACAACTGATTTATCTGTTAGTCTTTTGTTTCCGGTTGTTAAAAACTCTCCTGCATTTTCCACAAAAATAGGCAGATTACTTCTACCCCTCATGTATACTTCCACCTGCATCCCTGATGCCCATGTTCCACCTATTCCTAAGAAGTATACATTATCAAATCCATCTTTATAAATCTTATCTACAATTTTTTCTATTTCAGGACGTAATGCCAATGCACCATTTACACTGTCCAGTTTCTTTTTTTCGTCAAATTTAAGCATATCTATAATCCTTTCGTTTTATGAAAGTTTACAGAAAAATTGCACTTATCTCCTCTTGTATATGATCTGGAATATTCTATCGGTCTATCGTTTTCATCATATGTCGTGCATGAAAACAAAAAAACTGTTTGATCCTTACTAATATCAAGCAACCTTGCTTCGGCTGCAGTCAACTGAGTAAGACCAAGCGTTTGCCAAGCCCTTATAGGTGTTATTCCATAAAAATTGTATATTTCAAAAAGACTAAAAACACCAACTTCAACCTCGTCAAAATTCGGTACCAAATTATAGGGAATGTATATATCCTCTATGGCTATCGGTTCATTATCCGCATAGTCCAGTCTCTTTATATGATATATCAAATCATTTTCATCAATATGAAGAATTGATGCATATTTCTTTCCTGCAACTCGTTTTTTCTTCATTAATATTTTTGTTTTGGATTTCACATTTTTCTCAGTCATAGTCTGAGTGAATCCACCCAGCTCTTCTAAGTCTCTTTCGATATGATTAACTACGTAAACACCCTTCCCCTGAACGCGCATTAATAAACCATCACTTACCAACTCATCAATGGCAATGCGAACAGTAGAACGTGTTAAATCATACATCTCCATGAGCTCATGTTCTGAGGGTATCGCAACCCCGGGTGAATACTCGCCATCTTCAATTTTTGTTCTCACCAACTCACGAAGTTGTAAGTAAATCGGTGTATTATAGTCAACTTCTACCGCTTTCGACAATGTAAATCCTCCAAATCATAAGCAACTACCAAGCTCCAACATATTCTAAAGTTTTACTTGCATTAGTTGCTCCCATTTCCATACATTTTTTAATTTCTTTATTCTCTAAAATGCCTTTTAAGAATCCGGCTATATAACTATCTCCTGCGCCCATGCTATCAATAACATTGCACTTTATTATACCATACTTAATAAACTCTTTCCCATCAAATACCAAACTTCCCTCTTCGCCCATAGTAGCAATGACAAGTTTAGGTCCTAATCCATGATATCTTTTCATTTGTTCTCTTAACACATCAGTATCTCCATCGTCTGTAGCAAAAAAGAAATAGTCCGTGTACCCTATTGCCACCTTAGGTGCAGGATCATCCGGGCGTGTAGCGGCATCAAAAGCAGTTAATGCTCCTCGTTCCTTAAATACCTTAAAACTATCATGTACATTTCCCCACAGTCCTGACACTACCATATCCTGGCTACATATAAAGTCTATATCTTCACTCGTTAAGCGAAAATCAGCCAACACTCCCTCGTCATAATCTCCAAAAACTCTATCTCCATTTATAAGTTCGACTTGTGTAACAGCTGTCTTACCTTCTATTTTACGAATGTGCGAAACATCTACACCCATTTTTCCTATAGCATTAACCATCAAATCACCGTATTGATCACTTCCAACAACACCGGTATATGATGACTCTCCACCAAGTCGTACAAAATAAACCGCTACATTAACCGGATTCCCTCCCGGATATGCTTCACCTTGTGCTTCGTATACATCCATGCAGTTATCTCCAACCGCTGCTAACTTCATAATACATCCTCCACGTATACAAGGCTTTCTATCTCTATCTTCGTCGAAGTTCGCTGCCAAAGCTTACATACTCTGACAGCGTAATTGATTTAAAATATTCTATGGTCCGTTCATTTTCATCCATGGTTATTCCCGATTGACATATTGCAGGAGCTCCCACTTCTACTTGTAAATACTTTGCTTCTGTTTCATTACAAGCAGCTATACTAATCTTCTCTGACCCTTTATATGCTTCGACGTTATAATTATCTTTTATTACCTGATATAATGAAAGCCTTGAAAAATCAAAATTTTCTATACCCTTGAACCATACTGCATCAAGGAATACCGTTTCATACATTACAGGGATATCATCTAAATACCTTAGTCTTGTTAGCTTTATCAATTTATGTCCTAGCGGTAACTTCATCTTCTTTCCCAAGCGCTTAGAAGTTTCGCAAAGGCACATTTCCAACACCTCAGTTTCCACCTTCCTATTAGCCTTTTCAACAGTACTGTAAAATCCTTCTGAATCCTGCAAGTTCCTTACTAGACGTTTTTTTGCAACGAAGGTGCCCGAACCCGTTTTACTATACAATTTTCCTTCTAATATAAGTTGCTTGATTGCGCTCCTTAATGTTGATCTATTCAAATCCCACATATCGCACATCAAACGTTCTGATGGAAGCCTATCTCCCGGCTTTAGTGATTGTCCCAATATATAGTTTTCCAATGTTTCTATCGCCTCTTCACGAGGACGTTGATTACTTTCACTCATAAACGATGCTCTTTTCTACGATTTTCTCCATATTATAACATCTGTTTTAAAGTGTCAAATTCATTATTTTGCTACATTTTTCTTATTTCTACTTTCCCAGAAATAATAAGCCGGTAATCCTGTTCCTACTGCTACTACCGCACAAACAAGCCCTGCAACCGGCGCCCAGAAGAAAGTAGACACAATAAGTGTTCCTGTCATAAACATTGCTACTAATACCATGAGAATTCTTGCCGGCATTTTATAAGTAGGTTTGTAATGATCTTTGTTTTTAAGTACAAGAACCGTTCCAAACGTTAGGAAGTTTTTAAGCAATGCTACGAGTGTAAAATAACCCAATAAGTCTGCCAATGATGTTGCAAATATAAGTATTATAGCAACCGCACATTGTACTATGATAGAGAAATAAGGTGTCTCATATTTAGGATGTACTTTTGCAAATGACTTGAAGAATAATCCGTCTTTAGCCATTGCATATTCAATTCTAGGTTGAAACATAATACAACTTGAAAGAGATCCAATAACAACTATTACTGCCATTACCGCAACAATAATACTTGCAGAGTTTCCGATTACAGGAATCTTTGATGCCAGAAGTGCAATTGGTGCATCTGAACTAGCCAATTCGTCAATGTGTAATAACCCTGAAGCAACAACTGTTAATCCTACATATACAGCAAGAACTATGACCGCTGTAAGTATAAGACCTTTTGGCATATTCTTTTCGGGTTTTTTGATTTCTCCCGACATATAACAAGGTGCTGCCATACCATCAAATGACCATGTTGTTGCTGATACACCGGCTAACAACGCACCAATACCTACTGCTCCGGCTCCAAGTAAAGGTTCAGTTGACATAAATAAATCACCTTTTATAAAGAATATTCCAACACCAATAATTAAAACAAACGGTACAACCTTAAGTGCTGTAATAAATGTTTGGAATTTTCCACCACCTTCTACTGAACGAAGATGAACAAACATGAATATAAGAACAAAACCTACCGCTACAAACTTAAGAATCAGTCCATGCACCGGAATAAAGAAAGCTAAGTAATTTGCTATGGCAAGTGCCATAATTGATATTGACGGTGGGTCTGTTGCCCAGAAACTGATCCATCCACAAAGGAATGCTAATGGACGAGAGCCAGCCTCTCTAAAATAAACATATTGACCACCATTTTCAGGAAATGCACTTGCAAGCTCTGCATAACAGAAATTGGCCGGAATTTGAACCAAACCTCCTATTAAAAATGCTAAAACAAGAAATAAACTACTTCCTGCTGCTCCGGCAACTTCACCTAATGATGAAAAAATACCGGACCCTATTGTTGTACCTACTCCTAGTGCAATAACCGCACCCAACCCAAGTTTACGTTTTAGTTCTACTGTCTCTTGCTGTGGTGTCTTTTGAATTTCACTCATGACTTTTCTCCTCTTCTCACTCTCCAACTACTTGAATCAATATTGTTCTTTTTGCCGGCCCATCAAATTCACAAAAGTAAACTTCCTGAGCCTCTCCTCTCAATATCTGCCCATCCTCTAAAATCAAATGGGCATGGTTCCCCGTCATCAGGGACTTTAAATGTCCCGTTGGATTTCCCGCTGTCGACCCATAATTCCTCAACATTCTTGCATGTGCATAAGGATGCTCTTCCGGAATCATACGCTTTAAAAACTCGTCAATGTCACTTTCCAGACACTCCAAAGCTTCATTAACCATAATTCCTGTGGTCGTGTGCTTGGAAACAATATTAATGATTCCATTTTTGATGCCACTTTTTTCTACGGCATTTTCTACAACTTCGGTAATCAAAACATATTTATTATAACTGTCTGTTAAAAATGTATAGGGAATTGTCTTAACCATAATTTACAAATCCTCCTAACCTTCACCAAGAAATTCTATGGCATTTTTTCCTTTTATCAGTTCAACGGTTTCATTTCTAAACCCTATACACTCTATTGCCTTGGCCATCCTAATTTGCTCGAATCTCGGGTTGTTACTACCAAACATTACTTGATGTCTTAAACTTCTGTCTATCCAAGTCATCGGTATATCTTTAGTAAATACCTGTTCATAAAACTCTCTTGCGCTGTCAAAATATAAAAGCGCTGTGTCAGCATATACATTTTGAAACTTGAGCATCAGCATTGCTGTTTCCTGTATCCATGGCCATCCAAAATGTGCTAAGCAAATACGAAGTTTCGGTCTTTTCATCGCCAACTCTTCAAACTCTATCGGTCTGGCATATTTCGTAATGGTATTAGGTTCCCACGATAACCCACTGTGGAAAACTATCGGTTTATTATACTTCTCACAAACATCATAGATTTCATCCATTCTTTTATCTGCCGGATAAAACATCTGTCTGGATGGATGCAGCTTCAATCCCTTTAGTTTAAGTTGTGCAAATGCATATTCTAGCTTTACATTTGCGTCTTCATCAAATGGCTCCACTTGAGCAAACCCAATAAATTTGTCAGGTGCCAACTTTACCAATTTATCCATCTTATCATTAGAAACAAATGCCGGTAATAAGCACAATTTGTCAAGGCCAGCACATTTCATTTGATTAAAAATATGGTCTAATGATGCAGTTCCGTTTAAATGAATATCCATGGCTTCATGTCGCATTTTCTCCACTTTGACATCCGTATTAATGGACTCATAAAACGTGGAATGCACGTGCATATCAATAAACATCTTATTCCCCCCTAATAATTAGCTTCATTCATATATTCTCGAACACGGTCGATTGCCCTTCTTGCATAAAGCCTTGGCTCGTTAATATATCCGGTCACCAGCTCGAGTGTTGCTGTTCCCTTATAATCGATTGCCTTTAGCTCTTTTATAAGTTCGGGTATTGGTATCACACCGTCTCCCGGAACAATATGCGAATCTGTACCTTGCTCTCCGTCAATAATGTGCATGTGATACATCTTTTCCCCAAGTAAGTCAAAATATGACATTATACTTTCGTGTTGCACAAATGGTGGCACCACATCACACATCCCTACTACATATGGAGAATCAATTTCTTCAAATAACTGCACCAAATCTTTCGCACTTTTAAAAACATTGGTCTCATATGGTGTGAGTGGTTCAACAATCAACTTAACTTCCAATTCTTCAGCATAACTCCCAAGAATCCTTACTGTTTTATATAGTCTCTCCCAAATTTCTTTGTTGGTTGCATTGTATCCGGCATGAGCCGGTGATATAAGCATATAATCTGAATTCAATTCCTTTGCCATATCCAGACATAATTTTAAATAAGAAATCGCATCTTGCCATTGTCTCTCACTACCAATCATAAAGTTATAAGGGTAGGCATTGTGTTCCGGAGTAAATCCAAGTACAGGCATCTCATACTTCTCTATAAGTGTTTTAACCTCCTTTATCCCTCCTTCTTTTAGGTCCGGCGCAAACGCATGAGGCCGACCACCCCACAATTCAATGAAATCATATCCAAATCTCTTAGCATCTTCAAAGCAGTGTTCCAGCGGATTCCTTTGATAACCCGATGTAAACATTCCTAATTTCATATCTCCCTTCCTCCTTATATTTAATTAACCCATGGCTCAAATACACTTACCACATCTGCTGCAAGCTTTGCTCCGAAATCCAAACACTTATGTATATCTGAACCTTTCAGCACTTCGTATAAAAAACCTGCTATAAAACTATCTCCTGCACCTATTGTATTAACCACCGTAGCAGGATATGTCTTTCCAATGTAAAATTCTTTGCCATCATATGCTAAGCTTCCACCTTCTCCAAACGTTGCTACTGCGACCTTCATCCCTCTGTTGACTTTGTCTCTTAAATAATTTTCTATCTTCTCATCCCTACCATCATGGTATGAGTAGAATCCATAATCAACATATGGTAAGGTTTTTTCTACCAACTCATGATCCAATCTATCTGCATAATCAAAGCTTACAAGTGCATCAGATACATCTTTTATATATGGTAATGTATCCTCTGCTTTTCCCCAGAGCGCCGTATGAACCAGATTATGCTTTGATGCAAATGCAATATCATCTGCATCAAAAACAATATCTTCTAAAACCCCCTCAATATAATCCCCGTGTACTCGATCCAACCCATTCATATCCATGTATGTAATAGCCGTTTGACCATCACCTGTTTTGAAATGACTTAAATCAACGCCTTCTTTTTCTAGCGTTTCCCTCATCCAGCTCCCATTGTCGTCTGAACCGGTTGTACTTATTATTGAAACTTCTGCCCCGAGCTTCTGCATATTTACACCTGTATCCACAATATTTCCGGTGGGATATTGCTTTCCCAGTTTTAAATATATATCGATACAGTTGTCACCTATTGCCGCAACCTTCATTTCGCCTCCTTCGATACAAGTATTTATATTTTTTATACCAATATTAATATAACAAATAAATTATCTATAGTAAATAAACATATTATACATATTTTATTTGCTTTTTTTGTGAATTATGCTCGTTTTATCCAGTTTTTCATTACATATCTAGCATATAATCAACCTTTTACCTTTGTATTCATACCATTATAGTCATTTTAATAAAAAAATATGGTTGATTTTGATTACTTCCTATGTTACCGTTGTTTTAATTGGTACGTATTTATCATGTACTTATATCAAACAAGGAGGAGACAAATGTTTGCAAATACTATTTTTCATTCAACCAAGGTTATCAGCGGTGATAATTTCAAACCAATTTCCGGTTATGTTGCTTTAAACGGGGACAAAATCATAGGTATAGGTGTGGATTCTTTTGAAAAGTACAAGGGACCGGACACCATTATTATTGATTTAGGAGATAAATTAATATGTCCCGGTTTTGTAGATACTCATTGTTTTTTTACAGGATTCTTGCTCCAAAATTCAGGAAAAGATTTTTCAGAATTTCAAGCTATAAGCGACGTGCTATCTTATCTAAAAGACAATACGTCGAACCACACAAAACCCACATATTTTCTAGTAGGCAAAATAAGCAGAGTACTTCATATTGATAGAGATAAGCTTGATATAATATCAAGTGACGTCCCAATTATGATATTCGATGAGGATTTCGAATACTGCTCTATGAACAATGTTGCTATATCCACATACGGCTTTACTCCAACCTCTTGCGGATCTGAAGACTGCAATAAATTATTAAGAGTTCTATTAGAAGATACGCAAATAGCTCAAAAGTTCTTCCTAGAATATGTAAAAATGATGAATTCATTCGGTATTACTGCTATAAAAGAAATGGGATTTGATGACTTCTCCGGTTTTACAGATACTCTTGAGTCCCTCGAAAGCAGCAATTCCTTAAATATAAGAGTTCATTTCATGAGTCAACCCGTTGGAGCTCCTATGAATTTAGATTATGCAAAGACAATGCGTGAAAAGTTTAAAAGTGATTTCCTTCGGTTCTCAGGATTTAACCAAATGACCGACGGCTCTATAAGTCAATTTGAAGGCGAAATGAAATCGCCTTACGAAAACAGGGATATCACCTGCGCACTTAATATAGACTGGGACAAACTCGAGAGTGATACTCTGTCTGCAGATGCTAACGACTTTCGATTCTCACTACATGCCCAAGGCGATGGTGCTATTCATAAATCGCTAAAGATATTTGAAAAGTGTAAAAAAGACGATTTTGGTAAACTTATTAATAGACATGTGATGACCGACCTCGAATGCTCTGATAGCGTAGATCTTGACGAAATGGGCAAGCTTGGAGTAGGTGCCGAAATATATCCACAGATAATGTCATTTGCAAGTAGAAATGAAAAAGTTTCTATGATTAATGAGAAAATCGGCGAAGTTAGAGGTAAGCAATACTGGAATAGAAGAAAAATGCAAGATAGCGGAATTAACATTTCATGCGCTACTGACCTACCACTATTATATGATGATATTGGCGAGTCCATATATCATAGTGTTGGTGCATTATTCCCGGAAGGTGGCATTCCCTTCAACCCTGAAAATGCATTAACTACCTCAGAATTAATAAGAGCCTGGTCACTTGGAGGACAATATAATCTGGGAATGGAAGAAAAGCTTGGAACTTTGGAAGAAGGGAAGCTTGCTGATATAACCGTCCTGGATAGGGATGTATTTGAAGTTCCGATGAGTGAAATCCGAGATGTTAAGGTATATATGACAATAGTAAATGGAAAAATCGTATACCAAGCCTAATACCAATCCTTCTTACTACACCATAAATTTATCCCCCACCTGTAAAGATGGGGGATTTGTGTTATACTACTATCATCACTTCTGGAGGTAACCATTATGAAGTATATGAACACTTATAAAGGAATACTAATTGACCCATTAAATCCAACTCCTAACGCTATATGTATCGAAGATATCGCCCACTCTCTCAGCTTGTTATGTCGTGGTGGTGGTCATCTATCTCACTTTTATTCAGTTGGCCAGCATTCGATTAACTGTGCACGCGAAGCAAAAGCTCAGGGACTTAGTAAAAGGGTTGCTCTTGCATGCTTACTTCACGATGCTAGTGAAGCGTATTTATCAGACATAATTAGACCAGTCAAACAGTATCTACCTAGATATTATGAAATAGAAAAGAAGTTTCAAGATGCAGTATTTGCAAAATTCAATCTTGAATTAACCGAGGATGAGCTGTGCGAAGTGAGTAAAATCGATGACCTTGTACTTATTAATGAGATGCATGTATTAATGAGCAAAGATGTTTCCAAGGAGCTACTTCCTTTATCCGGAAAAATCAACTTGGAACTAACTGCTTTTGAAAATATAGAAAGAGAGTTTATCGAAATGACCAATTCTTTATGTTGTTAATTCTATGTGGAAATTTTGTACCTAATTAAATACTTTTGTTTTGCACTAGACGTATGTTAGAATATTTTTTATAAAGTTTTAGGGAGAGAGTGAATGAAAAAAGTTTTTGGTAAAATATACGAGCCATACTTCTATATATTGCTCATATATCTGTTCTTTTTATGTTTGGCATTTATCTTGGATAGTCCACAGAATCTGTATAATGGACTCGTTGCCATAATAAATTCAAGAAGTGTTCTAATAACTGATTATGTGGCAGTCGGTGGCCTCAGGGCAACATTATTAAATGTCGTCCTAGTTGGTGTTATAAATGTTATTCTGTTAATTAAGTCACAAGTAAAGCCACATGGTGCAACTATTATGGCACTGTTTCTAACAATTGGTTTTTCGTTCTTTGGTAAGAATATAATTAATATGATTCCCCTTACCATAGGTGTTAAACTCTATGCCATGTCACAAAAAAAGCCATTTCTTAACTACTCTGTAGTTGCACTTTTATCTGCAACCGTATCTCCGGTTGTAAGTGAAATAGCTGCACTCCAAATAGGAGGACGCTACGTTGGTATTCTTGTTGGTGCTCTGGTTGGAATAATAATAGGTTTCATCTTCCCTGTGCTTGCTTCTTTTTGTGTAAGAATACATGATGGTTATAATTTGTATAATTTAGGCTTTGTCGGAGGACTAATCAGCAGCTTCGTACTAGCCATTCTAAACGCAATCGGATATGACGTCGAGACAGCTTCTCTTTGGAGTACCGGTAATAACCTGGTGCTGGCAATTGCTTTGTATGGTATATCCGGATTTCTGATTATTGCCGGATTTGTATCGGGTAAAGACAGAAACACTCTAAAGGATTTAAAAGAGATTTTGCGTCACCCAGGACGTCTGGCAACAGACTTCTTTACCATGGTTGACTCATCTGCCTATGTAAATATGGGTATAATGGGAATACTAGGCACTTCAGTTGTCCTTATTTTTGGCTGGGACCTTAACGGACCTACGATAAGCGGGATAATGACCATGATTGGTTTTGGGGCTTTCGGAAAACACCTGCGAAATACTGTTCCACTTATAATCGGGGCACTACTCGGAGCATTCTTAAATCAATGGCCTATGGATACTCCATCAAATGTCCTCGCGGTGCTGTTCTCCACGGGTCTCGCACCAATCGCCGGAAGATTTGGTCCTATATGGGGAATAATTGCAGGAGCGCTACATGTTACATTTGTAATGCATGTGCGATTTTTAAATAATGGACTGAACTTGTATAATAACGGATTTGCTGCAGGATTTGTAGCCTTACTGTTAGTACCAATAATCACTAGTCTAAGAGATGAGAGGGAGAAGAGAAAGCAATGAAATATAATTTAGAAAAAACTACTCAGGTAATAAATGATTTAATAATATTTTGTCATGAACTAGGAGCGTCACATTTTGAAAGTGAAATAGTCCAAAAAACGGAACATACCTACTTTTGTCTAAAGTCGCATGTTCCCGAGCTTGATCCTAAAATACTAAAACACCTTAAACATGATTTGATGCAAGATCGTCAGCATGAAGTCGAAGAAATGTATTGGTCAATAATCTATGACTCCGCAAATCCAATTGAGCTTACCACTATAGGAATGATGCTTGACGACGTTACCGTTGATTATATTGATGGTGTTCTGATAATAAATGGACACCGAAAAAACGATTGATTCTATTTCTTTACTAATCGTTCAAGTAAGCTCTCATAAATCGGCTTACTTCCCACCAGTGCTGCAACCACATATGCTACTATCGACACTGTTGAAAGGGATAACATCTGACTCAAATTACCTGTCAATTCAAAAACCAAGATTATCCCTGTCAGAGGTGCACGGACAATCGCTGCAAAGTACCCTGCCATAGCAAGCAGTACAAAGTTGTTTAAGTATACTAGATCGAGTCCTATTGTGGATGACATAATAAGCGCAAACGCTCCGCCTATATATCCTCCAATAACAAGAAGCGGGAAAAATATTCCTCCCGGTGCCCCGGACCCGAAACTAAGTCCCGAGAAGATAAAACGTCCAACGAGAATCACTAATACCGTTGATAACACTAACTTTCCACCGGTTATAAGACCAATCAGATTATGACCACTACCAAGGAGTAACGGATAAGCAAATGCAAGAATCCCGGCTATTACAAATGGTATTGCCATTTTAAATTGATCGGGCATTCTCAAATGCTTATACATATCCTGCATTTTGAGAGTAAACCAGTTGTATAGGGCTCCGAAGAGTCCTAACACAATTCCAAGTATAATAATATATCCATACATTTTAATAGGCAATATTTGATTAAGCTTTATTCTAAATACAGAGTTTGAGCCTAATGTTGCTCGTACCATAACATCTGCAGTCAGTGATGAGCACATAGTACCTATTAAGACATGAGGTGAAAACTTCTTGTGAACTTCTTCAAGCGCAAATAGTACACCCGCTAGTGGTGCGTTAAATGCAGCTGATAATCCTGCACTTGCTCCACATATCAGATAAAATTTTGTTTTTTCATTATCAAGTTTAAATCCACGTGCACTCATCTGGCCGGCCATAGCACCAAGCTGAATGGATGGCCCTTCTCGCCCGAGCGCTAGCCCTGCAAACAGTGAAAGAACGCCTCCCATAAACTTAGCAGGAAGCACCTTTTTCCAAGAAGAGTGTATCTTCTCCTCCACCTCACCCTCCAGTTGCGGTATACCACTTCCTGAAATAAGTGGCTCATATTTAACCAATTTATATACTATAATTCCCAGTACGGCAACAAAAGCCACCCAAAGAATCATAGTATATACCGATTCTTTAGCCAGCTTAGTAATTGTAGATCTGATTGTATCTGCATATTCAAGGCATATTCTATATATAAGAGTAATCACTCCTGCTAATATACCTATCCATATACCCTCTATCACAGGTATTGCGTCTCTTTGTTCCTTTTTCAAAAATGTCTCCACTTTAATCTGTCTTTTAATTACTACTTTTTAAGTATACTCCCTATGTTTGACAGTTTCAAATCTTGTGGGTAGTAATTTGACAACTAATGCTCCTCATGGTATTATTGCACAGTAAAATAACTCAGGGGAGCTTGCTGATTGGCAGGCTGAGAGGAAGTAATCAACTTCGACCCTATAACCTGATGTGGGTAATGCCAACGTAGGAAGTATGTTACATATACGACTTGTTTAGGAGAATGCCTCGCGCATTCTCTTTTTTGCATTCACACATCTCCGAATTCTAAAGGAGACAAACTTACTATGGATCAAACTAAAACATCAACATTTTCAAACGGACTTATATGGTTCGGTGCAGCAGTATCTATTGCTGAGATTTTAACTGGAACGCTTATAGCTCCACTTGGATTTGGCAAGGGGATTGCTGCTATTTTAATTGGACATGCAATTGGATGCCTGCTATTATTTTTTGCAGGGCTAATAGGTGCTAAAACAGGTAAGAGCGGCATGGAAACTGTTAAAATGGCTTTCGGTAAAAAAGGTTCATTGCTATTTTCAATTCTTAATGTCCTACAACTAGCCGGTTGGACTGCAGTTATGATTGCAAGTGGTGCATCTGCTGCCGGTGGCATTATATCAAGTATTATTTATACTATCTGGTGTATGCTAATTGGTGCACTTATTCTTCTATGGATATTTATAGGTATTAAAAATCTAAGTAAAATAAATACCGTATCCATGATTCTCTTGTTTTCACTATCTATTGTTCTTATGTTTGTAATTTTTAATAGAAGTACCTCGGGTGCATCTGCCTTAGCTGAAGGTAATATGAGGTTTGGCGCAGCTATTGAACTATCTATAGCAATGCCCCTGTCCTGGCTGCCACTTATATCAGACTATACAAGATTCGCCAAAAAGCCTTTTGCAGCCACGATGACAAGCTCCGTCATATATTTTGCTGCAAGTTCCTGGATGTATGTAATCGGTCTGGGTGCCGCTATAATAACCGGCGCCACTGATGTTGGCGGGATTTTACTCCGTGCGGGCCTCGGGATTGCTGCACTTATAATAATTATTTTTTCTACTGTTACAACAACATTTTTAGATGTATACTCGGCCGGAGTAAGCAGCGAAAGTATTTCTAAACGATTTAAGGAAAAACCCGTGGCTATTA
>JBKEBP010000217.1:0-38441 GCA_047973235.1 Suipraeoptans sp.
CGGGTGGAGATGTTGTTAATGCATCTTCTGAAGCATGTAGAATGGCAATTAATGGAATGAGTTATAGAAATAGAGCAGGTCAAAATTCAAATTCTGCTGTGGTAGTTACTGTCAATAAAAATGATTTTGGTGATTCTTACCCCTTGGTTGGAGTCGATTTTCAAAGAGAACTCGAAGAAAGAACGTATAAGTTATGTGAAGGACGTATACCGGTTCAAAGATTTGAAGATTTCAAAAACAATGTAGAATCAAATAGGTTTGGAGATATCGTGCCACAAACTAAGGGAGAATACTCAGTGTCGAATATTCGTCCGATTTTCCCTAGTGAAATTTCACATTCAATTGAAGAGGCAGTAGAAGCTTTTGGAAGAAAGATAAAATGTTTCAATAATCCTGACACTGTGCTATCTGCAATCGAAACCAGAACATCCTCTCCGGTACGGATAATAAGAGATAAAGAGGGCATATCTAATATAAAAGGAATATATCCCTGCGGAGAAGGCGCGGGCTATGCCGGAGGTATAACTTCGGCTGCCATTGATGGATTGAAAATCTCTGAATTAATTGCAATGAAATACTATGTGTGATAAAATTAGGTTTGGTTCATTGTACGAATTCTAAAGATAAATGAATAAAAATGTGTGTATAAGAGAAATGCAGTCTTCCGAATTACCATATGAGAAGTTTGCTGAGTTTGGCTCGTCAGGTCTAACGGATTTGGAATTACTAGCAGTTATTATTAGAACGGGGTCAAAGGGTCTAAATATTCTTGAATTGTGTGAAACCTTGCTTTATGGAAACGGACACAACGGTTTAATTGACTTGCACCAATATACGTATGAATCATTAATGAGAATAAAGGGGATAGGTAGAGTGAAAGCTGCACAGCTTCAATGCCTTACCGAATTGATGAAAAGGCTCTCAAAAGCAACAGCTAAGGAGCCTTTGTGTTTTAATAATCCTAGAACAATCGCCAACTATTATATGGAAGAGTTAAGACATTTAAATCAAGAAATCTTGAAATTATTGCTGTTAAATACAAAAAGCGGATTAATAGCTGAGAGAAATATTTCAAAGGGTACGGTTAACGCCAGTCTTATCACACCTAGAGAGATTTTCATTGAAGCTTTATCAGCAAAGGCTGTTTCTATAATATTACTACATAACCATCCTAGTGGAGATGCGGCTCCGAGTCGCGACGATGTGCGTATAACCAATCGAATTAAAGAAGCAGGGTTAATGCTAGGTGTTGAATTACTTGATCATATTGTTATAGGCAATAATACATATACGAGTTTTAAAGAAGAAGGGTTCTTATAATATATTTAGTTAGAGAGGACATATTATGGCAAGAAATGTCTATGGTCTTGATCTTGGATCAAGTCAGGTTAAGATTTATGATAAAAAACAAGACAAAATAATCCAGGACAGGAATGTTCTGGCAATGAATAATACTGATAATAGTATCCTTGCAATAGGAAATGATGCTTATCTTATGAATGGAAGGGTTCCATCAAATATTGATGTTGTTTTTCCAATGCATGAGGGTGTAGTATCACGGTTTGATATTATGCAAAACGTTCTATCGGGAATGATTAATAGAGAATCAACCTATGTAAGAGGTTCGGAATATGTAGTAGCTGTTCCAACTGATGTTACAGAGGTAGAAAAGAAAGCATTCTATGATCTTGTAATTCATTCTAATGCAAAGGCGAGAGAAGTAAACATTGTCGAAAGATCAATTGCAGATGCAATCGGATTAAATATAGATATCAAAGAAACTCACGGTGTTATGATTGTAAATATTGGCGGGGAAACCACGGAGATATCTATACTGGCAGGTGGTGGAATGGTGCTTAATAGGCTTGTTAAAACCGGAGGTATACACATTGATCAATTTATAGTTGATTTGCTTAGACGAAGTCAAGATTTTTTAATTGGTATAGCGACGGCAGAGATGCTTAGACGTAATTTCAATGTTTTTACTGATGATAATAATGCTAGTCAAAATATCGCAGGGATAGACTTAATAACAGGTGTTCCAATGCAGAAGAATGTTCCTATTGCTGTTGTAAGAGGCGCAATAAAGGATCCACTTGATTCAGTAATTTCTGCTATGTTTTCTTTGCTTGATAGGACACCACCGGAGGTTCACAAAGCTATTTCAAAGAATGGTATTTACATAACAGGTGGCATAGCGAATATGAAAGGTATTGAACAATATATTGAACATTCTGTAAATATTAAGTCGCGTATTGTAGCTAAACCCGAGTTCTCAGCAATAAAGGGAATTAAAAGAATTATTATGTCAAAAGATTTAAAATCGTTTGCATATTCGATGGTAGATGAAAATTATAGGTGGATGCGATAGATGAAAAGAAATAGACCGAATTCATTAAAAAGTAAATATTGGCTAGTAATTTTATTATGTGCAGCACTTTTGTTAACTGGAATCGATCAGTTGACGGACGGCAAGACACCAATTAGATATGTTATGAATTACACTATTATTCCTATGCAAAAGGGCATTAGTAAGGTTGGAACATGGTTAAATGATCTTTCCGATAATTTCAGAACACTTGAGGAGCTAAGAGCTCAAAAAGATGAATTGCAAGAGAAAGTAGACAGATTAACAAGTGAAAACACAAGTTTGACGCAGGATTTATATGAGCTTGATCGCTTAAGAGAGTTATACAAATTAGATGAGAACTATTCTGATTACCCTAAAGTAGGCGCCAGGGTTATCTCAAATAATGGAACAAATTGGTTCAGTGAATTTACTATTGATAAAGGCAGTGATGATGGAATAAAGGTTGATTGTAATGTCTTATCGGGTGGTGGTCTTGTAGGTATTGTAACTGAGGTATCTCCCAGTTCTTCAAAGGTTCGATCGATAATTGATAGTAGCAGCAATATAAGTGGAATGATGTTATCAACATCCGACACGTGTATTGTTAGTGGTGATCTTGAAGAGATGTCAAATGGTCGCATTAAAATTGATAAGTTAGCTAATAATGACAATGAAATAACGGTTGGGGAACAGGTCGTAACATCTCACATAAGTCCTAACTTTGTACAAGGACTGCTGATAGGTTATGTGAGTGAAATTAATGTAGATTCAAATAATCTCACTAGATCAGGATATATTACGCCTGCCGTAGACTTCAGTAAACTGCAAGAAGTATTGGTTATTACTGTTACAAAGGATGATCTTAATAAAGGTGAGGAATAATAAATGAAACGAAAAATAATCACCGGTATAATTATAATTGTATGCTTTCTACTACAAACGACAGTATTTGACAACCTATCGTTTGCAGGAATCAAACCTAACCTAATGATAATAGTAATTGCAACTTTCGGATTTATGAGAGGTAAGAAATCAGGAATGTTTGTAGGGTTTTTATGCGGGTTACTTATAGATACTTCGATAGGGTCAATTTTAGGTTTCCATATTATTATTTATACGCTTATAGGGTATGTTAATGGATTTTTCAAAAGAATATTTTTCGATGATGATATTACTTTGCCCATTGCATTAATAACAGCTAGTAATCTTATTTATGGTATTGTAGTATATATTTTAATGTTTATGCTTAATAGCTATTTCGATTTTGGATATTACTTATTACATATAATTATTCCGGAGCTGATATATACTCTAATTATTACATTAGTAATATATCAAATCATATTACGTATTAACAAAATGTTAGAAGCAGAAGAACAAAGGAGTGCAAGTCGATTTGTTTAACAAAATTAGAGACCGTATTACGAGATCACACATAGTAATTGTTGCGTTTATTTTAATGTTCACTATATTAGCCGGACGTTTGTTTAATTTGCAAATTGTTAATGGACAAAACTATTATGACGGATACAAACTTCAAATTCAAAAAACGAAAACCGTTACCGGAACAAGAGGTAATATATATGATAAGAATGGAAAGGTACTAGCCTATAATGAACTGGCGTATTCAGTTACGATAGAAGATAATGGTGATTACGAGACAAGAAATGAAAAAAATAAAGTATTAAATGATATCATATCCAACGTTATAAACATAGTTGAAAAAAATGGAGATGCGATAATTAATGATTTTGGCATTGTACTTGATTATGATAACAAATATACATTTGTTCAGACGTCAGAGACGGGTATTCTGAGATTTGTTGCGGATGTATATGGCAAGGCGACTATTGACGAACTTACTACCGAGCAAAAAAATAGTACAGCATCGGATATTATTTCGTATTTATGTGGTGACGAAACATACGGATATGGAATAGATGAAGACAAAACAGAAAAGGCGGCAGTATTAAAACTTATAAATATTCGATATGCAATCGGTTTAAATAGTTATCAGAAATATTTAGAAACTACTATAGCTGAAGATGTATCAGATAAGACGGTTGCAGAGATAATGGAAAACCTTGATGATTTACAAGGTGTTGAAGTAACTGAAGATTCTCTAAGACGGTATAATGACAGCGAAGCATTTGCATCATTAATAGGCTATACAGGCCAAATATCATCTGATGAGTATAATGACTTGTCTGATGATGTTAAGGATGAATATTCGCTTAATGACGTAGTAGGTAAATCCGGATTGGAAAAAGTTCTTGATAATGAACTTAAAGGTAAGTCAGGAGAAAACACACTTTATGTTAATAATGTTGGTAAAGTGATTGATTCAGAAGAGGGAACATCACCGGAAGCCGGCAATGATATATATCTTACGCTGGATTATGATTTACAAGTTGCCACATACAAGATACTAGAGCAGCAAATAGCCGGGATAGTTCTATCAAGAATTCAAAATGTATTATATCTTAATCAAAATAATATATCGGATAATACGGAAATAATAATACCTATTGGTGATGTTTATAATGCATTAATATCAAATAACGTACTTAGCCTTAGGAGTATATCATCTGAAGATGCCAAAGAAACGGAGTCGGAGGTTAATGCAAAGTTTAGTGCACGAAAAACGGAAGTTATTGATGGCCTAAAAACAATGTTGAATGATCCAAATGCTGCCTCATATAATGACTCATCAGATGAGATGCAGGATTATATGGACTATATTGTAACAACCATGCTTACTGAAACCTATCAAGTATTAGTGAACAGCAATATTGATAAGAATGATGAAACTTATAAACAATGGAAAGACGGAAGTGTTAGTGCGTATACTTTTTTGAATTATGCTATATCTAAGAATTGGGTTAATACTTCACTTATCAGTTCAGAAGAAGACAATGAAAAATACTCGGACTCAGCGGAACTCTATAAGGACTTAATTGAATATATATTTCAACTTTTGGAATCAAATAATGGATTTAATAAAATAGTATATAAATATATGATTTATTCTGAGCAGGTTACAGGTCGAGAGCTGTGTATGATGCTCTATGAACAGGAAGTGCTCCCATTTGATCAGGAACAATATGATAGGCTTAAAAATGGAACACTTGGGTCGTATGATTTTATTCGAGGAAAAATTGAAACACTTGATATAACGCCTGGACAATTAGCGCTTGAACCATGTTCAGGGTCTATAGTAATTACAGATCCAAACAGTGGAGATACACTTGCTTGTGTATCATATCCGGGATATGATAACAACCGACTTGCGAATACAATGGATTCGGATTATTACAATAAACTCGTAACAGATGGATCAAGGCCATTCTACAATAAGGCAACACAGGAAGTGACAGCCCCCGGTTCGACGTATAAACCTCTTGTTGCAATAGCAGGACTTACTGAAGGGGTAATAGATACCGGAAGTTCAGTTGTATGTAATGGAGAATTCACAAGAGTGACACCTTCACTAAAATGCTGGGTTTATCCGAGCTCACATGGTGGCGAAAATGTAACTCAAGCCATTGCTGATTCATGTAATGTTTTCTTCTCGGAAGTAGGATATAGGCTAAGCCAAAAGACAGATGAAACAGCAAACGTAAACCAGGAAGACGGGTCAATTGAACAAACAACGTATTATTCAAGTACAACAGGAACGAATACACTAGCTAAATATGCGCAACAATTTGGACTTGGAGATACTTCCGGCCTTGAAATAACAGAGAATGCACCTAAAATATCGGATGAATCATCGGTTCCGTCTTCGATTGGTCAAGGTACAAATAGTTTTACTACTAGCCAATTAGCTAAATATATAAATACAATTGCAAATAGAGGAACTGTTTATGATTTGACGCTACTTGACAAGGTTACTGATGCAAAGGGAAATACTGTTAAAGAGTATGAAAACAAAGTAGATAACACCGTAGAGTTACCTGACTCGACGTGGAATGCGGTACAAGCCGGAATGGGTAATGTTATTAACAATAATTTTTCAAGTGTGTTTAGAGACCTTACAGGGGCAGGTATTTCGGTAGCTTCTAAGTCGGGTACAGCACAGCAATCAATGATAGACCCTGACCACGCCTTGTTTGTAGGTTATGCTCCGGCTGAGAGCCCGGAACTTACCTTTGCTATTAGAATTACAAATGGTTATACATCTACATATACTGCGGAAGTAGCCAGTGATGTATTAAGATATTACTTCGGGACATCTCCCGTAGAAGAAATAATTACAGGTACTGCTAAAGATTTAAGTACTACCAGCGTATCTCATACAGATTAGTTTTGGAGGCATTATTTTGAATTTAAAGAAATTCCTTAAACCGGTAACTAAAAGTTACAATCTAAAAGGATATAAATTTATATTAGCTATATCGGTATTGGCCCTTTCCATAGTGGGAGTCTTAGCTGTAGGAAGTGCCAGACATTCATTGCAGAGCAGACAAATTACCGGTGTTGTCTTTGGTTGCATTGCTATGATTATCATATCCCTTATTGACTATAAGTGGGTTCTGCGTATGTACTGGCTCCTTTACATATTGTGTAATATTTCACTCCTGCTAGTTCTTATTATGGGTGATGTAAGTGGAGGAGCAAAACGCTGGATTGATTTTGGATTCATCCGTTTTCAACCATCGGAATTAGCAAAAATACTATTGATTCTATTTTTGGCACAATTTATAGTAAAGCATAAGGATAATTTAAATACACCGGGTGTGTTGATTCAGTATGCCTTATTATGTGGAATCCCCCTGTTTTTAATTATTAGTGAACCTTCTTTGTCTAGTACCATTACGATTGCTTTGATTTTAATAGTTCTATTATTTGTAGGTGGACTGAGTTTTAAGATTATTGGTTCGGCTTTACTTGTCATAATTCCGATTGCAATAATATTTTTTAGCTATGTTGTTCAGCCGGATCAAAAACTGTTACCGGAATATCAACGAGGTAGAATTATGGCATTTCTTGAACCGGATCAATATGACGATCTTTCATATCAGCAAAATAATTCTGAAATGGCAATTGGATCGGGTCAATTAAATGGAAAAGGTCTAAATAACAACACAACAACCTCTGTTAAAAAGGGAAACTTTATTGATGAACCACAAACCGATTTTATCTTTGCCATTATAGGGGAAGAGTTGGGTTTTATTGGTTGCATGGTGATTATTGCACTTATATTAATTATTGTGATACAATGTATAGCGATAGGTATAAAAAGTTCTGACTTTGGGGGTCGACTTATATGCTGTGGTGTCGGCGGTTGGATAGGCATACAAAGCTTTATTAATATTGGAGTAGCAACGAATATTTTACCGAATACAGGTGTGCCGCTTCCTTTTGTCAGTTATGGTCTTACATCACTACTTTGTTTATTCGCAGGTGTTGGTTTCGTTTTAAATGTAGGACTACAATCAAAAAAATAAGAAGTGAGGGAAACATTATGAATATAGGCCTAATTGCTCATGATTCAAAGAAATTTTTAATGCAAAATTTTTGTATTGCATATAAGGGAATATTAAGTAAGCACAATCTATATGCCACCGGAACTACAGGGCGGCTGATAGAAGAAGTGACTAATTTAAATATACATAAATATTTAGCCGGACCTTTAGGTGGAAAACAACAACTCGGCGCTCAGATTGCTCAGAATGATATAGATGCATTAATATTCCTAAGAGAGCCAACTAACCCTAAGCCACACGATCCGGATGTAAATGATGTAATTCGCCTTTGTGATACATATAATATTCCTATGGCTACAAATCTAGCCACAGCTGAATTAATCATTTTGGCAATAGATAGAGGAGATCTTGATTGGCGTGAAATGTATAGGTAAAAAAATACTATCTTTATTAATTATAGTTAGTTTGACAGTACCATTTGCAGGATGCAGTGCGAAAGAAGCATCTTATGATGATATTGTCTATGAATATGAAAATGAAAAATATAATTCGAATATTGAACAGTCCGAATTTACTCTGACTAATGGATTATGTGTTACAAATGCAGACGTAAATGAAGTTGAATTTTCGTTGTCTGAGGATGTAAAGGGTGCTGCCTTATTTGATTTGTCAAATGAAAAGGTTTTATTTGGTCATCATTTGTTTGATAGGATTTATCCTGCAAGTATAACAAAAATCATGACTGCACTTTTATTAATAGAGAACAGCAACCTAGATGATACAGTTACTGTTCCCGCAGAAGCTACAGATTTTCCAAGCTATGCATCTCTATGTGGTCTGCAGACAGGTGATACAATTAAACTAAAAGATTTGTTATATGGTCTTTTGTTACCGTCCGGAAATGACGCAGCAGCAGCTATTGCAATTCATGTGGGTGGAAGTATAAATGGTTTTGCGGATATGATGAATCAAAGAGCTGTGGAACTCATGGCTACAGGAACACACTTTGTAAATCCTCATGGTCTTGATGATGATAATCACTATACGACACCTTATGATTTGTATTTAATATTCAATGAAGTAATCAAGCATGATGATTTTCTTCAGGTTATCATGTCTAAAAGTCATGAGTGTGAAGTAGTGCAAGCGGATGGAACGACGCGTACAATGACCTTTGATAATACAAATCAATATATAAGTGGAGCACAAAATGCACCGGACTCAATTATAATTGATGGTGGCAAAACCGGTACAACCGGTTATGCGGGTAATTGCTTGATTATATTGTCGCATAATGCAGCAAATAATCATAAGTATATATCCATGATATTGGGTGCATCATCGAAACCTGTGATTTATAGCAATTTGAATGGTTTGTTTGAACAAATCGCTAGTGAATAGGAGCATATGGATAATAATATTAGTTATATTGAAAATGGAAGAAAGAAATATAGACTTAATGTAGGCATTATATTATTTGGAGTAGCATTCGTATATATAGTGTTGAATATAATAATATACGTAACGAGCGACCATGTTACTATTTACGAAGTACATACAGGCTCCCTTTATCGAGATACATCTTATACAGGGTTCATAAAACGAAATGAGACAATAGTTAATTCGGACAAAGACGGTTATATTAATTACTTTGCAGCGGAAGGCAGTCATGTTGGTCTTAGAACCAGGGTATATGCATCTTCCAATCAAGAAATACAATTTGATGATATACCTTCCGATGATAACACTGTATTTTCTGATGAGGAACTAGCTTCTCTTTATGCGAAAGTTGATGACAGCATTACCGGATTTAGCGATAGCAAATTTGATGATATATATACTTTAAAGAACAGCATCGAAGAGACTATAAATGAAAAATCTTCTTTGAGCAAGACTGCGCAGATTAACAGTATGATTGAATCCGGTCAAGAAGGGTTGGGTGTTTATAACGCACCAATCACAGGAGTCATTAGTTATAATATTGATGGATATGAAAATATTAAATTGGATGATATTAATGCTGAAATCTTTGATAAAGCAAGTAATGATAAGGTCACGTTATACAATAATAATAAGGTCAAAAGTAATGATCCTGTATATAAAATAATAACGGATGATTTGTGGACAGTTGTTATAATACTTGACGATGAAACGGCAAAAGAGTTAGAAGATAGAAGTAGTGTAAGTGTTAATTTTTCTAAAGATAATGTAAATGCAGTAGCGGGTCTTGAAATAAAGAAAAAGGATGGTGTTAATTTAGCATATCTTAGCTTTAATCAAGGTATGGTTAGATATTTTAAAGATAGATACATCGATATTGAGTTGGTTTTACAAAATGTATCGGGACTTAAAATACCTACATCATCAATTGTAAAAAAGGCCTTTTATGAAGTCCCGGAAGACTATTTAACCCAAGGCGGTAATTCAAATAGTACTGGTGTTTTAGTTAACTCGGGGGATGAAAACCCTTCCTTTGTAAGCGTTAATATATATTCTAAAGACGAAGATAAGGGGGTGGTTTACTTAGATTCGGCTACATTTAAAGATATTGGCGACACTCTAGTTAAACCTGATTCTAACGAAACATATCAGCTTAGTAGCAAAAAAGAGATTGAGGGTGTATATAATATAAATAAGGGATATGCGGTTTTTAAAAAAATCGAAATTCTTTCAAAAAGTGATGATTACTACATCATTAAAGAAGGTAGTGAATATAGTTTGAGTAACTATGATCATATTGCACTAGATGGAACTACAATAGATGAGAATGATGTGGTTTTCTAAATAGACAGTAAAGAGGCGTTAAAAATGTTTGAAGAAAATCTGGAAGAGGTACAAAAGAACATTGCAAATTCTTGTATTAAGACAGGCAGGGAAGAGCAGGAGGTTCAACTTATAGCTGTAAGTAAAACAAAGCCCGTTTCGTTACTTATGGAGGCATATAATGACGGAGTAAGGGTTTTTGGTGAGAACAAGGCACAAGAAATTGTGGAAAAATATGATCAAATGCCAAGTGATGTAAAATGGCATATGATTGGTCATTTGCAAACTAATAAGGTTAAGTATATAATAGATAAGGTTGCTATGATTCACTCAGTAGATTCTATGAAGTTAGCAAAAATTATTGATAAAGAGGCTAAGAAACATAATATAAGTATGAATATTCTAATAGAGGTAAATGTTGCAAGAGAAGATACTAAATTTGGAATTATGCCGGAAGATCTTGAGTCTTTGATACGTGAAATAAGTGTACTTAGTAATTTAAATATTAAAGGTCTTATGACAATAGCACCTTATACATCAAATCCTGAGAAAAACAGGGGAGTTTTCAAGTGTTTAAACAAATTATCTGTTGACATAGACCATAAAAACATTGATAATGTTCATATGGGCACGCTTTCAATGGGAATGACCGGTGACTATCAGGTAGCTATTGAAGAAGGGGCTACCATGGTTCGAGTTGGTACAGGACTATTTGGAGCTCGTAATTACGCAAATTAATGAAACGATAGGAGAGTATAAAACATGGGAGTATTAGACAAATTCTTAGACATCATTAAAATGACTGACGATGATGATTATGAAGACGATTTTTATGATGATGAGTTTGCTGATGATGAGTTTGAAGAAGAAAAACCTAAGAAAAGAACCTTTAACAAAAGCAAAAATAAATCTAGAAATGATGACTATGATGATGATATTGAGCAAGAATCAAAAAGTTCCGGAAATTCAGGGACTAATGTCACACCGATAAGACCAGCAAGAAGAAGTGGTAAAAATATGGAAGTATGTGTTATTAAGCCAAGCGTTGTTGATGATCAACGAGAAATTGCAGAGACTTTGTTATCAGGACGTACAGTTATTCTAAACCTTGAAGGTTTAGATTTGGAAATTGCGCAAAGAATAATTGATTTTACCTCGGGTACGACTTTTGCAATTGGTGGAAATTTGCAGAAGGTATCTAATTTTATATTCCTGGTAACACCTAATAATGTCGAGATTTCCGGAGACTTACAGGATTTGTTGAATACTTCTTTTGAGAATTCTTCAGTTCGTACCAGATACTAAAACGGAAGTAAGATATTAATGAGTAAAGAAGAACTAATACTAAAAAAGCGACTAATAGAGCTTTCCAAGGTATCTTTTGAAAGAGATATTGTCACTTTTTCTGACTTTATGAATCTAAATGAACTGAATATATTTCATAACATGACAAAGGGTGAGTTATATGGGAAATATAAACTCTTTGGCGGATATGAATTAGCAGAGCGTCAGATGGTTGCTTTTCTTCCTGATGCTCTTTGTTATGACTATATATATCCATTTGACGTGCTTAAAGTAGCTCCTACTAATAAGAGATTTGCTGATGACTTAAGTCACCGCGATTATCTTGGAAGTATGATGAATTTAGGTATTGAAAGATGCAAAATCGGAGATATTATTGTCGACAAAGATGTTGCGTATATTTTCATAACAAATAGTCTGAGTTCCTTTGTAATTGAGAATTTGATGAAGATTAAACATACAATAGTTAATGTCAGTATTTGTAATTTAGATAATATTAATTTTGAGCCTAAATTTGAAGTTATTAAAGGAAATATTCCCTCGATTCGACTAGATACAATAATAGCAGCTACATTTCCTATGAGCAGAAATAAAGTAACTCCTTTAATTGAAGCGGGAAGAGTTTTTATAAATGGGAAGTTAGTAACCAGTAATGGTCACCCCCTTAAAGACGGTGATATTATTTCTGTTAGAAAGATAGGTAAGCTTTGTTTTGATGGAACGTTAAGTACTTCCAAAAAAGGCCGCTTATTTGTACAGATTAAAAAATACGTATAGGAGATTTTGTTATGGACAACTCTAATGTTAGAAAAATATTTAAAATACTTAAATATTTTTTTATTGTAGTTATATTGCTAATATTTGATCAGTCAACTAAAGCACTTGCTATTACATATCTAAAAGACGGCAAAGAAATTTCTGTAATTAAAGACGTTTTTGTGTTATATTATCTTGAAAATCGCGGTGCCGCCTTTGGAATGTTCCAAGGAAAATTCTTTTTATTTATTATTAGCTTTATTATTTTACTAGCCATTGTTATAATCTTTTTTAGAAGAGTTCCTATGGAAAAGCATTTTATGCCTTTAAGGATATGTGTAATTACAATATTCGCAGGTGCAATCGGCAATTTTGTTGATAGAGTTAGACTAGGATATGTAGTTGATTTTTTTTATTTCAAGTTAATTGATTTTCCTATATTTAATGTTGCTGATATTTATGTGACATGCTCTACAATAGTACTGATTCTTTTGATTATTTTCTATTATAAGGAGGAGGATTTTGAAAGAATTTTTTCACGTAGAAAATGATGAAAATGAAAGGGTCGACAAGTATCTTTCTAACGTCTATCCTGACATATCAAGAGCATACATACAAAAGCTAATTAAAGATGATAAGTTGTTGGTTAACAATGTGCCGGTAAAAGCAAATTACCGGCTTATTTTAGATGATAAAATTGAAATAGATATACCGGAAGCGATAGAACCTGATATACTGCCCCAGGATATCCCATTAGACATTTTATATGAAGATGATGATATTATAATGGTTAACAAACCTAAACAAATGGTGGTACATCCTGCTCCGGGACATTATAGTGATACCTTAGTTAATGCACTGCTTTACCACTGCAAGGATAACTTATCGGGAATTAATGGCGTATTAAGACCGGGTATAGTTCATAGGATTGATATGGATACTACAGGTGTATTAGTAGTAGCCAAAACTGACAAGGCGCATCAAAGCCTTTCTGAGCAGTTAAAGGAACATAGCATAAAAAGAGTATACGAAGCTATAGTTCATGGAAATATTAAGAATGATTTTGGCACTATAGATAAGCCTATAGGAAGAGACTATAAAGATAGAAAGAAGATGAGTGTCAATACAAAGAATGGAAGAGAAGCAATAACTCATTACAAAGTACTTGAGCGCTTTGGAAATTATACTTATATAAGTTGTGAATTAGAAACCGGAAGAACACATCAAATAAGAGTACATTTGAAAAGTATAGGACATCCTATTCTAGGCGATATGGTATATGGACCGGTTAAACCGGGTATTAAAGGTTTAGAAGGACAAACCTTGCATGCGAAGGTATTAGGCATTAAACATCCAACAACAGGGAAATACTTGGAGGTTATTAGTCCCACACCTGAATATTTTTCTGAAATTTTATCGACGCTTAGAGAGAAATAGTGTTATAATAATATAAATATAAGAAATAAGGGGGTCAAAATAAGATGAAAACTATAATTTCAATTGGACGACAATATGGTAGTGCTGGACGAGAAATTGGATATAAGGTGGCTAATGACCTTGGGATTAAGCTATATGATAAGGAAATGCTTAATAGAGCAGCGAAGGAAAGCGGAATAGCTGAGGAACTTTTCGAAACACATGATGAGAAGCCAACAAGTAGTTTTTTATATTCTTTAGTTATGGATACATATTCTCTCGGATATTCAACAGCATATTCAGATATGCCGATTAACTACAAAATATTCTTAGCTCAGTTTGATGCCATCAAAAAAATTGCTGAAGAAGGCCCTTGTATCTTAGTTGGACGATGTGCTGACTATGCATTAGAAGAGAATCCGAATCTTTTGAGTATATTCATTCATGCTGACATGGAAGCTAAAGTTAAAAGACTATGTAGAATTTATGATTATACTGAGGGTAAAGCTAAAGAAGTGATTCATAAGACGGATAAGAGAAGAGCAAGCTACTATAATTATTATTCTAACAAAAAATGGGCTGATGCTGAAAGTTATGATGTGTGTCTTAGCAGTTCAATGTTAGGTATTGATGGGACATGCGAGGCTATAAAAAAACTGATTGATGTAAAAGAAAATTCAAAAAATGTTGAATTATAAGTTTTTGAGGATATATCATAGTATGGTATATCCTCAAACTTTTCTACTACAAATACAAACTTATATATATTAATTATATATATTGATTATCTATGGCGAATTATACGTGTAGGCCATCCTTTAATATCTCCATTGAGTATTGCAGTAAACATTCTGGCTCTAGAGCCGGGATTTTCTTTTTCTAGTGATTGGACCATTTCTTTTGCATACTCACGCTTTGTATAGCCATCAACATGACATTTATTCTTAATAACAGGCAAATTATACTTATCCTTAAAATCTATTACTTGAGCTTCATCTACAAACATTATTGGACGTATAACTGTTAAGTCCATACGATCTAAGTATGCTTTTGGTGAAAAAGAATAAAACCTGCCTTCAAATAACAATGACATTAACATAGTCTCGATAATATCATCTTTATGATGTGCATATGCTATTTTATTGCAACCCATTTCTTTAATAGCTTGATTAAGTGCACCCTTACGCATCTTAGCACATAGAGAACAAGGGTTTTTTTCTTTTCGTTCGTCGAACAGGATTCTTGCAATATCTGATTGTACAATGGTATATGGAATATCGAGATCCTTGCATAATTGCGTAACTTTAGTATAATCAGTGCCTTCATAACCTAAATCTACAGTTATAGCACTAAGTGTGAAATTCTTCGGATAAAATCGCATGAGTCCATGTAATGCATATAGCATGGTCAAAGAGTCTTTACCACCGGAGATACCAATAGCAATATGGTCTCCTTCATCAATAAGATTATATTCATCTACAGCCTTTCTTGTATGGCTTAATAATTCTTGTAATTTCATTTTTAATATTCCTTCACTCTGATTTAATCGGTTAATAATTAATCTTCACGCAGTTTAACGATATTAGCAGCTTGTCTGCGCCTATCATCATCTAAAGCTGCATAATGCTTACGCGTTGTATTTATATCCTTATGACCTAATACATCAGCAACTAAATAAATATCGCCTGTTTCCTTATAAAGTGCAGTACCATATGTACTTCTCAGTTTATGTGGTGTTATTTTCTTATTTGGAGTAACTTGCTTTGCGTATTTCTTTACCATATTTTCAATTGCCTGAACACCCATTCGAGTTTTTCTTGTCGAAAGAAATAATGCTGTTTCGTGACCGGATAGAGCAGTAGTAGCCGCTCGCATTCCGTTTAAATAGACCTTAAGTGCCTTCTCAACTTCGTTACCAAAATATACAATCATTTGACTGCCACCTTTTCTAGTAACTGTAATTCCGTCATTTTTAAAGTCAACATCATTAATATCAAGTCCAACACATTCAGAAACACGAATACCGGTACCTAGTAAAAGGGTTAGAATAGCCAAATCACGTTCTTTAGTTTTCTCGTAATAAGTTAGTGACTGACCGGATAATTTTGAACCGGCATTTTCAACAAAATCAAGTAACATAGCAACTTCATCAGAATCAAGTCTTATTATAGCTTTATCATGTAACTTCGGCATATCAACTAAGACTGTAGGGTTTGTCTTAATAGCTTCACGTTTAAAATAGTATGCATAAAAGCTTCTTAGAGATGACATTTTTCTAGCCAAACCTCGTTCCTTATTGGTTTGTATATCACCTGATTCATCACGATATACTTTAAGATAATCCATATATTCCTCAATATCGACAGATTGAATTCTATCTAAATCTGACACATCAAACTTTTCAATCGAATATTTTTTATAATAGGGATTTGACTCCATTAAGAAATGAAAGAATACTCTTATGTCATAGGCATAGTTAATTCGAGTTCTTGATGAACTTGTAGATTCGATTGCACGAAAATAATCTTTACTAAAAGGTGGCAAGGTACTTAAAACATCACGTAATTTAATTGTATTTTTAACATCTAATTCTTCATGGTAATTCATAGGTTTAGCCATTAAAGAGTGCCTCCAAACGCTTATTTTAAAGTAATTATAGCATAAGAGTCATTTTATGTCTATATCTATTTGGAAAATCTGTATTTGTCGTATAGATATATTGAGAAATAATAATATACAACCCTATTCCATGTCGGTAAAAACATTTTAAGATTGTATATTATTCTCATTATCCCCACAGATATGTCTATACAATGTTAATTCAATTGAATATATAAGCTGCTATAGCATTAATGATGTTGTTAACAACAACCTGGATATCCGTACTATCTGTAAAATCTAAAACTACGTTAACAAATCTACTTATATCATGTATTACTGTATCAAAATCAATATTTTGAATATCCTGAACAAGCGCTGAATCAGATTCGTATGTAATTGAACTACTATAGTCAAACACAGCAAATTCGGGCGTTACACTGATGGTCATTATTATTACTACTAATGCGGCTGCAAGTAATCTCACGATATTCATATGGAATCTTTCAAAATAGTTTAATGTCTTCATAATCATCTCTCCTTAGTCTATGTGAGTATTATAACTAGGAGAATTTAATATTTTATACTACGAAATCTGAAGATAATATGAAGATTATTTAAACTCATTATCATAGTATGCAACCATAAGATGTTTACAGTCTTCAATATTATCTGAAGTAAGGTTGTTTATTTCTTTAAGTTCATTTATATATGCTTGTGTAGTTTCATCGTTCTTATGTTCTTTTGCAATTGACCAAAGGGTATCTCCTTGTTCAATATATACACTCTTGTAATACTTGTACGTAGGATTTGCCGGTTCATCTTTCGCATTTGCTGCATCTGTGGTTGAAATAAAAACAAACATGCATATAATCACCATAGAAAATGCACAAGTTAGTAATTTGCGTATATATAATGATCTCTTTCTCTTAATACTTCTATTAGAATAATTTGATCTGTTTCTCATACTATAGTTCATCTTTTTGCCCTCATTACTTCCTTCATTAATTTCTATATCGGGTATCTATATCACACTTGCATTTGTTACAATTACAAACGTACAAATGTTCTGATAAGTTTATATTACAATACGAACGCACGTTTGTCAATACGTTTTTGTAAAAATTACGAACATAATTTCGGAACTATTGTTTGCTTTTCCTTCGTTGATATGTTAGAATTAAGAAAAAGTAAGGAGAAATACAATGGGAAAAGGAAAAATAAGCGAAAAACAATTAGAAATTCTAGATTATATCAAGTCACAAATTTTGGATAGAGGATTTCCACCTTCTGTTAGAGACATTTGTAAGGCTGTAAGCCTTAAATCAACTTCTTCCGTACACTCTCATTTAGAAACGCTTGAAAAAAATGGATATATTAAAAGAGACCCTACTAAGCCAAGGGCAATAGAGATTATTGATGATGAGTTTAATTTTAATCGCAGAGAATTAGCAAGTGTACCAATACTTGGAAATGTTGCTGCCGGTGAACCATTATATGCAGAACAGAATATCGAAGACTACTTTCCTATTCCGGTTAGTTATCTCACCAATAACAAGTCATTTATGCTAAAAGTTAGAGGTGACAGTATGATTAATATTGGAATATTTAATAACGATTTGGTTCTCGTAGAAGAAACATGTGCTGCTTCTAACGGAGAAGTTGTAGTTGCACTTGTTGAAGATGGTGCTACAGTTAAGACCTTTTATAAGGAAGAAGGTGTGATTAGACTTCAGCCTGAAAATGATGATTTAGAGCCTATTATTGTTTCTGATGTAACTGTTTTAGGTAAGGTTAAAGGTGTATTTAGATTTCTATAATTAAAAATGAGCAATTGACAGCTTTCAAAGCCATTCAATTGCTCATTTTTTTTCTTATGGGGTTACATCGTTACTTCTACCCCATCACGCCATATTCGTTCAAGATTGTAGAATGAACGACTGTCTTGGTTAAAGATATGTACAATAACATCGCCGTAGTCCATTAATATCCAATCTCCGTGATGATTTCCTTCTTTTTGTTTTATAATACATCCCGCTTTTTCCATAGACTCATCGACCGAATCCATTAATGCACGCATTTGAGTATCACTATTACCATTTGTTATTAAAAAGTAATCCGCAAAAGTTGATACTTTTGAAATGTCTAAAATGGTGATCGACTCACCCTTTTTATCATCGAGTGCCTTATATGCGACTTCCATCATTTCTTTTGGGTCTGTCATTTTCAATCCTCCTTAACGTTGTTACCTGTTTTTAACTTATAATACTTATATGTATCTTCAGTCAATGTATCAATAGCAATTGCATTATTATTTAAATAAGTTAATGTATCTCCTACAATATAATATATACATAAATCAATATTTGTAAATGCATACATCCTAATTTTATCTAAATTTGGAGCAATTTCTCTATGTGGTTCAATATAATCTGCTACGAAAATCAGTTTCTCTAATCGGCTCATATTTGGTCGACCTGTGGTATGATACCGAATTGCTGATAATATATTGCTATTATTAATATGGTATTTAGTGCGGGCTATATGCTCACCTAGCTTGGCATGCAGTAAGCCGGGGTTCTTTTCCTCTACTTCGGAAACAGATATATTATTCTCATAGCACATTTTCAACTTGTCTGCATTAGGAACGCCCTTTGCACAGTCATGCAGAAGACCTGCTGTCATTGCATCATCTATATTGAATTCATATTTCATTGCTAGAGCAGCTGCAGTATAGGCAACACCGACTGTATGGTTATATCTGTTTGTGTTAAGCACAGCTTTAATTGCTTTTGATAATTCTTTGTTTTCTTTTGTCATAATATTACCTTGTACAAATTATTTGACTCTATATAAGTATATACAGATTCCGGCAGCTTGTCACTTATATCAATTCCTTTTTCTAAATCATTACGTATTTCATGAGAAGAGATATCGATTATAGGTGATTTGATTAGTTTTATATCTGCATTATATTTATTTTTTAAATAATTAACATGACTATACATTGTATCTCTAGTATCATTTTCTTCTCTGTATGCTACTAAGATTGTACAGACATCCATTAATCGATTAGGATATTTCCAATCCTCCAGACTAAATAATGAATCAGCACCTAGAATAAAATAAAACTCATAATCCTTATATTTGTCGGTCAGGTATTCCATAGTTTTATAGGAATAGGAAACTTTTTTATCTCTAATTTCGTATTCTTCCAAGCAAAAATAGGGGCACTTATCAATGGCCAATCGAATCATTTGCACACGATCATTTACTGATGAACTAATTAGTGCATTAGATTTATGAGGTGGATTACCATTGGGTAAGAACCAAATATAATCAAGAGAATATTGATCAAGTGCGATTTTTGCAATTGATATATGTCCATTGTGTATTGGGTCAAATGTTCCACCCATTATTCCAACTTTCATAAAGAGTCCCTTTACTTTTTCGGTAGTTCTATCTTTTTATTTTTGTCTTTACCTTCTTTGTATAACACAATTTTTTTGCCTATAACCTGAACTACTTCTGATCTGGTTCTCTCAGCAACAATGTTAGCCAGTTCTTTAGGATCATCGGCACAGTTCTTAAGTACACCAATCTTAATCAATTCTTTTTTGTCTATTGATTCATTAATTGCAATTATAAATTCGGGAGTTATACTGTTTTTACCTATATGAAAAACAGGATCTATTTTCATAGCTAAACTTTTTAAATATGCTCTTTGCTTTGTTGTCATCTCATTTACCTCTACTTATAATAATCGAACTGATGACCATACATTTTAACTGTATCGCCCTCTTCTATTCCTTTTTCCACTAAATCATCAAGAATACCACTGTTCTTCAGGAATTTCTGGAAAAATATAAATCCCTTCTCAGAATCCAAATTGGTATATCCAAGCATTTTTTCGATTTTAGGACCTTCGACTACATACATACCATCCTCAATTTCTATTGTATAGGGAAGGTCTATGTATATTAATTCATCCTCAGGGAAATATTCCTGCTCAAATACTATTGGCGGTATATCAAGGTTCTCCAATTCATTATATACATAATACAAAAGTTCTTTAATACCATCACCTGTTGCTCCGGAAATCGGAAATACTCTAAACCCTTTAGGCTCAAACTCCAACTTGATCTTTTCTATTACCTCATCTTTGTCATCAAATAACAAATCTATTTTATTAGCAGCAATAACTTGAGGCCTTGCAGCTATATCTTTGTTATACTTTTCAAGTTCAGCGTTGATTTTATATATATCATCTATAGGATCACGGCCTTCACAACCTGAGGCATCTACAACATGAATCATCATCTTAGTTCTTTCTATATGACGGAGAAATTCGTGACCAAGTCCAATGCCTTCAGATGCACCTTCAATTAACCCGGGTATATCAGCCAGTACAAAACCGGCATCGCCATCAAGATCAACGACCCCAAGACTTGGATTAATTGTTGTGAAATGATAATTTGCGATCTTAGGTCTGGCATTTGATACTCTTGATAAAAACGTAGATTTACCTACGTTTGGAAAACCTAATAATCCAACATCAGCAATAACCTTAAGTTCAAGTAATACATCCAGCTCCTTTGATGGCTGACCTGGTTTTGCGAATTTCGGAACCTGCATTGTAGGTGTTGCAAAGTTTTTGTTACCAAGTCCTCCTCTTCCACCACTGAGAACCAGTTGGCGGTTGTTATCACCTGACATGTCAGCAATTATCTTACCGGATTCAGCTTCTTTAACTACAGTTCCCTCAGGTACTTTTAGAATAATATCATTACCATTAGCACCATGGCATTTTTTCTTACCACCGGGCTCACCGTCATCCGCTATATATTTTCTTTTCTGTCTATAATCAGTAAGCGTATTTAGCCCCTTTTCGACTTCAAAAATGACATTGCCACCATTTCCTCCATCTCCACCATCCGGGCCACCATTTGGAACGTATAGCTCTCTTCTAAAGCTAACATGTCCGTCACCACCCTTGCCTGATCTAATAAATATTTTTGCTCTGTCTGCAAACATTTTGCTACCTCTTAATATAGTTCTTATTATAACAAGAAACTCCAGACCAGAGCCTGGAGTTTAAGATTACTGTGCTATCGGATGAATAGAAACTTGTTTCTTATCTTTTCCTTTTCTTTCAAAACGAACGATTCCATCTGTTAAAGCAAATAGAGTATCATCATTTCCACGTCCAACATTCACACCCGGGTGAATTCTTGTTCCGCGTTGTCTGTATAAAATATTTCCTGCCTTAACAAATTGTCCATCTGCTCTTTTGGCACCTAATCGCTTAGACTCTGAGTCTCTACCGTTCTTAGTTGAACCCATTCCCTTTTTATGAGCAAAAAACTGAAGGTTAAGTTTCATCATGGTATTACACCTCCTCGAAATTTAATTCAATATATTTTGAATATTCATTGTTATTATCCATATCATCTAGTCCAAGTATCATCGTATTAAGCAATAACCTTGCATCATTAGAAGGCTGTCCTTTAATACCAAACTTTATTATACCAAGTTCCTGATTGTCTTCAAGGGTTACCTTATCACTTGTGAATTTATCTATTGCATTAATAGTATTAATCATAAGTATACTAACCGCTGAACATACGATATCGTCTCCCGGTTTAGCGTAATCTGCATGACCGATGGTTTCAAACCCAACAATATCCTTATTCTTGTTCCTAAATATTCTAATGTTTATCATGGATATTTCCGTTTCTAACTCTTACGCGTTGATCTTATCGATTTTAACAGCGCTGTATTGTTGTCTGTGTCCGTTTTTCTTATGGTATCCGGATTTTCTCTTATACTTATATACAACAACTTTTCTTGCTTTGCCGTTTTCAACAACTGTAGCATCTACAGTTACACCTTTTACTGTAGGGTCTCCGACTTTAAGCTTTCTGTTACAAACACCTAATACTTGATCAAATGTAACAGTTTCTCCGGCTTCTACATCAAGCTTTTCAACTTTGATAACATCGCCTTCTTCAACTTTGTACTGTTTACCACCTGTTGCAATTATTGCGTACATATGGCACCTCCTATAAACATTACTCGCCAGCTATGGTGTTTTATATAAATAAAACTTATAACCTCGCTGTGCGGCATACTGTAGTATATTACCACAAAAGACTAGTGTTAGTCAATGGTTTTCGTGTTTTTCATCTGTAAAATTACTATCGCAAATATAATCAAAGAAATACCAACTACAGTAGTTACCGTCAGCACCTCCTTATGGATTACAACTCCGTAAAGACTTGCGGCAACAACTTCAAAAGAAGCTAATATTGGAGCTTTCGAACTTTCTACGTACTTTAAAGCATATGAATAAAATACGTAAGGTAATGCTACACTTACTATACTACCTAAAACTACCAAGTGTAACTTATCAACATTTCGGATAGTAATTGAAACTATCTCACTAGGATTAGACAGTATAAATGAAACTATTGCAGCCACAAAGAAACTAAACGCTGCTACTGTTAGTGATTCATATTTCTTAAGAAGTATTTTGCTGATAATAGTGTAGGTTCCATAAGAAAATCCGGAAACAAGACCTATTAACACAGTTATTAAAACACCGTCCTTTGTAACTGAACTATCGGAAAGTCCAACTACAAAGATGCATCCGATAAAGGAAATAAACAATGCGGCAATTTTATTAATTGTAATTTTCTCTTTAAAAAAGATTATTGACATAATCATTACAAAAAACGGTGCAGTATATAGCAAAACAACTGCAACTGACAAATTAGCTCTTTGTACAGTCGCAGCATATGACACATTGTTTAAAAACAAACTAACTATTCCGGTTAACAAAAACCATTTTAGGTCCTTTAACTCTATTTTTAGCAATTTTCTATTTGTTATTAGTAACACAATTAAAAAGAAAAGTGCCGATGCGATTAATCGAACTGACGCAGTTTGTATAGTAGAATATCCTAAACCAACAACAAACCTAGTGACGATACCCATAGATGCCCATAATAGTGAGGCAATAAGTATCAAAAATGGAGCAGCTTTCTTCATAACTACTTCTCTTCGCCTTTCATATTTTTAAAATAATAGATAATTATATCTTTTCGTGTTATTATGCCAATAAAATGTTTGCGATCGTCTACAACCGGTACGAAGTTTTGATTTGTAGCTTTAATAATCAAATCCTCCATGTCAGAATCAGCACGCACATAATCATAGTCGGCTCTTCTTTCGATTTGCATGATATTAATTGATTCTAATTCTATTAAATCAAAACCCTTATTCTTCTTGAAATACCATAGCAAATCACCTTCAGTTATTGTTCCCACGTATCTACCATTAGTATCAATTATCGGCACTGAAGAATAACGATAGTGTTCCATTATCTCCATTGCTTGACGTAGCGTATGGCTTTTATTAATGTACGCCAGTTCACTTTTTGGCTTTAAAAAAAATAAAATATTCATATTACTCCTTAAATCTGAACCATTACAAATATATCATAAATAGCTTTTATAGCGTCTTCAAAGTCATGGTTCCTAACTCCGATGATTATATTTAATTCGCTGGAGCCCTGATCAATCATCTTAACATTTACATTTGCATGAGCAAGTGCTGAAAATATACGTCCGGAAGTACCTCTTGTTGCTTTCATTCCTCGTCCGACGACAGCTATAAGTGCAAGATCAGACTCAAGTTCAACAAAATCCGGTTCTACAGCTCTATGTATACCTGCAATAACCTTTTGCTCCATTTCTTCAAATTCATCCTGGTGTACAAATATTGTCATAGTATCAATACCGGAAGGCATGTGCTCAATATTTATACTATTATTCTCAAACACCTCCAAAACCTTACGACAGAAACCAACTTCTGCATTCATCATTGCTTTTTCAATAGTGATGGATGCGAAATCCTTCTTGCCGGCAACACCTGTTATTGTAAATCTGGGTTTTCTAGTTGTTCCTTCGACGATAAGAGTTCCCTTATCCTCAGGGTGATTTGTATTTCTGATATTTATAGGTATTCCTTCTTTACGTACGGGGAAAATAGCATCTTCATGCAAAACTGAAGCCCCCATATATGATAATTCGCGTAATTCTCTATATGTAATAACATCAATAGATTTAGGATTCTTAATAATTCGAGGATCTGCAACCAAGAAGCCGGAAACATCCGTCCAATTTTCATACATATCAGCATAAACTGCTTTAGCTACAATAGAGCCGGTTATATCCGAGCCACCTCTTGAAAAAGTGACTATTTTACCATTCTCTTTTGCACCATAGAAACCTGGTATAACTGCCTTTTCCGTTTTTGATAAACGCTCTTGAAGCTTTAAGTTCGTTTTTTTAGCATCAAATTGACCGTTTTCTTTGAAAACTACAACTTCAGCTGCGTCAACGAATTCAAATCCTAAATAATGAGCCATTATAATACCATTAAGATATTCACCGCGAGATGCAGCATAATCTCTTCCGGCTTTTTGTGAAAAATTTTCTTTGATTGTTTTAAATTCATTTTCTAAATTTAACTTTAATCCTAAGCCTTTAATAATTTCATCATAACGAGATCTGATATCTGACAATAATTTATCGACATCATTGTCCATAATAGCCTGACCGTAGCAACTATATAACATATCCGTAACTTTAGTATCATCCGGTGTTCTTTTTCCGGGCGCTGAGGGTATCACATATTTGCGCTCTTCTTCTTTTTTTATAATAGTACCAACCTTTTTGAATTGCTCTGCACTTGCAAGAGAACTCCCACCGAACTTTACTACTTTTATCATTTTCTTTATTCCTTCCAGATATTGTTTTTTAATATATTACATGATTTTTATTAAATCTTCAATCTTTTATTATATCGTAGTATTTCGCATTAGTGATTTTCATAAAATCCTTTGGAGACAATTTTACCTGTGTACCCGGTTTTCCACCACTTACATAAAATTTATCCAAAAGTTCTGCACTAAAATGTACAATCGTTGGAAATTGCTTTTTCATTCCGATTGCAGTTGTACCTCCACGGATATATCCGGTAACCTTAGTGAGATCTTTAAGATGCAACATTTCTAAAGCTTTTTCATTAACAGCTTTTGCTGCCTTCTTTAGATCAATCTCATCTTCAATAGGAATTACAAATACGTAATAGTCTTTTGATTTGCCAACACAAACTAAAGTCTTATAAACCAGCTCATGACTTTCACCCATTTTATCAGCAACATCAACACCACTCAAAAAATCATCACACTCATAATATAATATTTCAAATGTGACCTGTTCCTTATCAAGTATTCGCATTGCATTGGTTTTCATTTCTTTTTTTGTCATAATTACTCCGTATCAAATAATCGTAACTGTTCAATTCTATATGGTTTATTGTAAGCGCTAATAATATCTTCCATTTTATAAAGAATATTATACTTATCACATTCACTCTGGAACACTTTCCAAAGACGACTTGCATTTTTGTTTCTACAATTATAGCTGTTTTTATAAGTTTCTATATATTTTTCTTTTAATCGTTGCCCCGGAAATAAGGTATCTAATTTATTATAAAACCATTCACGTTGGTTTGCTCTAAGAGTAACACCAAATGCAGGATAGATAAATTTGACACCACTTTCATTGGCTAGACGTACTATCTCTACAATATTTTCTTCACTATCCTCGATAAAAGGAAGTACAGGCATCAATAAGATGCCGGAAAAGATTTTGTTATCGCTTAAATTTCTTAATAAATCGAATCTTTCATAACTAGAGGAAGCACCAGGCTCGATTTTTTTGGATAGTTCATCATCAGCAGTGGTTATTGTGACTTTGCAAATAACAGGAGAATGAGATTTGATATCTGTTAAAATATCGATATCTCTTGAAAGTAAAGTACTTTTTGTTGCAATAGAAACTCCAAAACCAAAAGCATTAATTAGTTCTAACGCCTTTCTGGTAAGCAATAATTCATTTTCAATAGGATTATAGGGGTCGCTCATCGCACCGGTTGCAATAACACCGGTTTTTGTTTTACGTCGCAAATCATCACGGATAATTCTTAGCGCATCCTTTTTAACCTTGATACAATCAAAATTATCTATACCATAACAATCAGACCGGCTATCACAATATATACAACCATGTGAACAGCCCTTATATATATTCATATTATAATGTGTTCCGAACCAATAATTTGGCTTTTTAGTAGTTGTTATTATGCTTTTTGCATCAATATACTCACAATCCATATTATTACCTATCGTTTAGCTCCTCTATGATTTCATTCCAACTAATATCCTTGTCCACCATTAAAACGGTCATATGATACAAGAAGTCTGCTATTTCATACTTAATTTCTTCAGGTACAGGATTTTTTGCTGCAATGATAATCTCTGAAGCCTCTTCACCAATCTTCTTTAAAATTTTATCAAGACCCTTTTCAAACAGATAATTAGTATATGAACCCTCTTTTGGATTTTCTCTTCTATCAGTGATTGTATCATATAAGTTCATAAATACCTTTAAGGGATTTGATTCTTCATTTTCACTTCCGGTGACCGGATTAAAAAAGCAAGTCGGATTTCCGGTATGACAAGCGGCACCGATCTGGTCTACCTTTGCGAGTAAGGTGTCATTGTCACAGTCAAGATTCAGAGACTTTAAATACTGAGTATGACCACTTGTTTCACCTTTGACCCATAAGGATTTACGACTCCTACTAAAATAAGTCATTTTACCTGTTTTAATTGTCTGATAAAAAGCATCTTCATTCATATATGCAAGCATTAAAACTTCTTGAGTTTTATAGTGCTGAACAATAACGGGAACTAGGCCTTGGTCATTAGTTTTGAAATCACTAAAATCTATATTGCTTTCAAAAGTTGAAACAGGTATGTCCCGCTTTTTACACTCTTCTTTGAAATCAAAGAAATCCATATCAGGATTACTGAAATATGGTCCGGTTATACCACGAATATTTTCGTCTGCAAGTAATTCAAACATTTTTTCTTTATCATCTTCTGTACTAAATACGACGCATTTATTAGTGCATACATTCATGACCGATTTAACATCGAGTTTATGCATAACTAATAAATCTTTACTATTATTATTTATCGTATGCATATGTTTAAATAAAACGTCAAAATCAGTTATTGCGACAGTAATCTTCTCTTTACCAAATCGCTTTGCTGAAGCTTTGATTAATTCCTCATCATCATTATTTTCTAGTATAATTACCACCTTGGAAGCACCGGTATACAGAATCTTTTTAACATCTTCAAGTGAATCGACATTACCTCCAATTGCAATGGGTATTCTAGTTTCCTTCTTGATTTTCTTTATAAAATGAAATGCTTCTTCTTTTTCTTCATCTGTTGTTGCTTTCATGTATATAAGTATTTCATCAGCTCCTTGATAATTATATAAATTAACTAATGAAAGTACATCATCGTTTATGATAGTATTATCATCAAACCATTTAACGGCCTTGTTATCTTTTAAAAATATACAAGGTATAATTCTTTTTAATCCCATTGTTAAGTCTCCTTAAAGACTACCTTTTGTAGTCCATGCATCTATCATTCTTGGTTCTGTTTTAGTTGCCATTAATAGTGAGCGTCCAAAAGCTTTAAACATAGCTTCACCTATATGATGATTGTTTTCTCCGGAAAGAAGCAATATGTGAAGGTTCATCTTTGGACTACTTGACACTGCATAGAAAAACTCTCTAATTAATTCTGTATCTAAAGTACCTAGTCTCTCCATAGTGAATTCTGCTTCGAAATTAAAATATGGCCTATTCGATAAATCAATTGCACATAGAACCAGTGCATCATCCATAGGTAATGTAAAATGTCCATATCTATTGATTCCAGCCTTGTCACCAAGTGCTTCTAATATAGCTTCACCTAAGACTATTCCGGTATCTTCTACAGTATGATGTGGGTCAACTTCCAGATCGCCTTTTACCAAGATTTCTAAATCTATTAATCCATGTTTAGCAAAACCGGATAGCATATGGTCGAAAAAACCTATACCGGTGTCAATTTTTGCGCTTCCACTTCCATTTAGATTTATTTTTAAGGAAATATCTGTTTCATTTGTTTTTCGTGTTTTGCATATAAAATTATCCATTGTTACTCCCCTTTACTTATCGTCTTCAAATCGTACTCGTATAGAATTTGCATGTGCATCTAATTTTTCGGATTCAGCAAACAGCTCAATGTCTTTATGAACTTTGGCAAGTGCTTCCTTTGAATAGCTGATGATACTTGATTTCTTAATAAAATCATCAACACACAGTGCCGAGAAAAATTTGGCTGTGCCATTAGTAGGCAGTACATGATTTGGACCTGCAAAGTAATCGCCTAAAGGCTCACTGGAATATTCACCTAAAAATATTGCCGCAGCATTCCTTATCTTAGTCATTATATCATATGGATCCTTGGTAAGTATCTCTAAATGTTCGGATGCAATTTCATTAGCAGCAAAAATTGCATCATCCATATTTTTTGCAATTAGAATATATCCATAGTTCTCAAGAGATGCATTTATAATATCAGTTCTATTTAAAGTTTTTAAAAACTTCGCAATCTCGTACTCGACCTTATCTGCAAGTGATTTATCAGTCGTAATTAAGATTGATGAGGCAAGCTCATCATGTTCCGCTTGTGACAATAGGTCTGCAGCTACATATTTTGGATTAGCTGATTCATCAGCGATTATTAGAATTTCACTAGGGCCGGCTATTGCATCTATATTCACATGACCATAGACATATTTTTTTGCAAGTGCAACAAAAATATTACCCGGGCCGACTATTTTATCAACTTTTGGAATAGTGTCTGTTCCATATGCTAGTGCAGCTATAGCTTGAGCTCCACCAACCTTGAAGATTTTATCAACACCGGCCAAGTCAGCTGCTACAAGAGTTTTCGCACTTATCTTACCGTTTGATGCAGGCGGTGTAACCATTATTATTTCATCAACACCTGCAACCTTAGCCGGACAAATATTCATTAAAACAGATGAAGGATAAACGGCTTTTCCACCCGGTACATATACTCCAACTCTATTAAGTGGAGTGACTTTTTGTCCAAGTATAACACCATTTGTATTAGTGTCAAACCAACTGTTTTGCTTTTGCTTTTCGTGAAATAATATAATATTATTTAGAGACTTTTTCATTACTTCTATAAGCTTAGTATCTATAAGACTATAAGCCTCTGCTATTTCATCTTTTGTTACTTCTAGTGAAGAGGATGTAATGACTGCAGCATCAAATTTCTTAGTATACTTAAAGAGTGCATCGTCGCCATGTTCACGTACATCTTCCACTATCGCTGAGACTGTCTTCTCATAATTACCATAGTTATTGGGACTACGTTTTAATAAGTCTTCTAAAATATTATTAATATTTTTATTATCAATCTCTACTCTTTTCATATAATCACCTGCTATATCTGAACTTTTAATTTGGAAAGCAACTCTTTGATACGTTCGTTTTCCATACGCATACTGACCGGATTTACAATCATTCTAGCAGAAAGTGGACATACATCTTCAAGCACTTTCAGTCCGTTTTCCTTAAGTGTTGAACCGGTTTCTACAATATCAACAATTACCTCGGACAAACCTACAATAGGCGCTAATTCTATTGAACCATTTAGTTTGATTATTTCTACGGTTTGATGCTTTTTATTATAAAAATAACTCTTTGCAATATTTGGATATTTTGTAGCTACACGAATAAGTTCATGATTTTGAAGATACTTTGTTGCCTCAGGATACCCGCATACACACATCTTACACTTGCCAAAACCCAAATCTAGAACCTCGTGAACTTTCCTATTTTCTTCCATGATAGTATCTTTTCCGACAACACCGATATCTGCGGCACCATACTCTACATAAGTAGGAACATCAGGTCCCTTAGCCAGAAAAAATTTGAGCCGCAATTCTTCGTTAACGAAAATCAGCTTTCGTGAATCTTTTTCCTTCATTTCCTCACAAGTAATCCCAACACGTTCAAGAAGTGCTAGTGTATCTTTTGCAAGTCGTCCTTTTGTTAGTGCGAATGTTAAATATCTCATATTTTCTCCCACCTATTTACTCGTTAAATCTATAGTTTGCAGCTGTGAATCGTCATTGAAGTATAAAATTTGTTTGGCGTAGAATTCTTTCCCATACTCTATGTAATCGTCTATTGACTTATCATCCTTTAACTGAATCATTTCAGCTTCTTGACCATCAGCTCTTATGGCAGAGGCCTCCCTTAGTGCAAGTTCAAATTCATTTTTTCTAAACAAAACAAGTGTATTTTTTCGTACGTATGGGACAACAACGTTCTGTCTGTTAATAGCATTTAATAGTTCGTCTACAACTATGACAAATCCTATTGAAGGCGAGTTCTTTCCAAACTTTTCTATTAAGTGATCATAACGTCCGCCTTTAACGATTGCATCTCCTACTCCAAAGGTATATCCTCTGAAGATTATTCCGGTATAGTAATCATATGAACCACCACTCATACTTAAGTCAAAATTAATATATTCCTCTAAGCCATAGGATTTCAAGATTTCATATATTTCAAGTAGCCTATTTATAGAAGCAGTTCCGGTTTCTGTGCTTGTAATCTTCTTTGCATGCTCAAGTATTTCTACCCCACCAAATAGCTCATCCAGTGCGGCAATACTATTGATACACTCACTAGAAGCATTTATGCTCTCCAAATGTTCCTGTGTAGCATAAAAGTTTCTATTATTAATAAGTTCTCTTATTTTTAATTCATCTTCCTCGTTGAAATTTCCATTTCCGATAATACTCTTAAAAAATCCTGCATCGCTAACACTTATCTGAAATTCTTTTAGTCCCGCAGAAAGTAAACTCTCGACAACAAGTGCAAGCATTTCGCCATCAGCATATACGCTGTCATCTCCTATAAGCTCAACGCCCATTTGTGTATTTTCTTTCATTCGGCCCTGATAACTTGAATGGTTTATAAATACATTTCCGGTATAACAAAGCCTAATTGGTAAATCTTGATTAGCATAAAGTGTTGCGGCAACCCTTGCAATAGATGGCGTTATATCAGGTCGCAAAACCAGCGTCTCACCTTCTCTATCTGTGAATTTATATAGTTCCTTAGAGGGAACGGTTCCAATCTCTTTACTAAACACATCAAAATATTCAAAGGTTGGTGTCTGAATATTATGATAACCATAGGATTTGAAAACCTTCCTAATTTCTCTTTCAAGAACTAATTTCTTTCCGCATTCTATATTATATATATCTCTAACACCTTCGGGGGTATGCAATAATTGTTTCATATTTCCTCCATTTCCACTTTAGCGTGCTAACACGGTAAATTACCCTTAGCATTATAATCATATTAAAGTCCTTTGTCAAGTTTGCCGTTTAAGACTCTTATTCGCGTAATTCAAGGTCGGAATTAATACCATCTAAGTAAGGTACTAATCCTGAATTTTTCATATTTAGGAAAAAGCGCGAATCTAGTTCGTCGTATCTGAAACTTTTTCGTCCTCCATCTTTTCCTCTATTCCAAAATTCATACATTTCCTTAAATCGTAAATAGTACGCTGCATTTCTATGACTGAAATAGAGTATCATAAAGGCAATGCCTTGTTGGTTCTCAAAGTTTCTCATAAAATCAACTTGATGTTCATGAATGTTTTGAAGTGGAAAAGTATCTGTAACAATTTCTTTTGCGTCAAAGCATACCGGAATCCCCTGAACAACCCCTATATAATCGACGGTACTTCTTTGATCGAAGTAAGCTAAAGTGATATGTCGACTATCCTTATCGATTTTAACAGGCGTAATTGGAGTGGGAATTTTTTGAATAAGAGCTAGTCCTTTTTCGAGGTATTGTGTGTTAGTTCTATTAATAAATTCTTCTAAAGTAGACCCTCTAAGTCCTCTGGAGTTCCATGTTGCCATTCTATATCTCCTATCACATTTTTAAAATATTCGGGAAGTTCTGCTATAAATTTCTTTTTTGATAGTACTTCAAGCTCGCCGCCTAGAGTTTTAAATTCAAGTTCAAAGCTGTGAAGTAACTGACTTTTAATATTATAATGAAGTTTGAAAAAATTATTCAGAGTGTTATCGCCGTATTTATAATCGCCAATTATCGGATGGCCAATACTACTAAGGTGTGCCCTAATCTGATGGGTTTTGCCTGTAATTAAGTGAACCTTCAATAAAGTGTAATCATGACTACTGCATATCGGTATATAAGAAGTTTCTATTAAAGAGTTATTTGTGGAATTTTCATATGTACTTATACTAACTTTATTATTTTGTTCATCCTTATTAATATAGCCTTTAATATAGCCGTTTGTTTCTATACGGCCTTTAATGAGTGCAATATAAAACTTAGAAAGTTCTCGGTTTTTTAGCATTTTATTCATTTGTTGAAGACCAAATAGACTTTTACCACCGATAATAATACCTGTTGTGTTTCTATCGAGTCTATTGCAAATGGACGGTTTAAAAGTTTTAAGCGTTTCGGTTGATATCTCATTTTTAAAAAGCAAGTATTCAATCATTAGCTCATTAATAGAAACATCTTCGTTTTTTGCCTTTTGAGATAGCATTCCAAGCGGCTTATTAAGCAATATAACATTATTATCTTCATATATTATCAATTTATTGAAATTCTTAATTTCCGAAGGAGGTAAAACTGCAGCATTGTATTTTGCGGTACTGAATTTGCTAAAAGTTTCATCACTTAAGTATATCTTAATCACGTCACCAACAATAAGCATTTCATTTCCGGAAGATTTTTTATCATTAAGTAAAATATTCTTTTTTCTAAGCATCTTATAAATAAAGCTACTATTAGCTTCATTTAAAACTTTCTTTAATAACTTATCAAATCTTTGATTTGCCTGATTACTATTTACAATAATTTCCTTCATATAAGTCCCTTACATGCACGTGGATAATATAGTTTTTTTGACTTCATTTTCGAAACGACTATTTTCACTTTTGTCAACACTTCTCATACTATTTAGACCCTCAGCTCTGGTAAGAAATGATTTGTAGTCGTTGAAAATCTTAACTGTCATCTTATCAATTCCATTTTGACTTAGTAGTTTTTTTAAATGTGATGATACTTTTATATCATCGGTCTTCTCACTACTTGAATATCCGCATATCGTATTTGAAGAGATTACAATAGCATCTACCTGCATTGCCTTTTCCTCAGTCGTAATTATCATATCATATCATATATGACAGTAAGGTAAGGTGTTTGCGCACTTACTTCTTTGACTTTTTCAGAGGACATACTCTTAAATGGAAACATTACAATAAGCTCAACAGCCATCTTCGAAGCCGGAAGACATCCGAGAATTGCTGCTATCGTAAGAACATTGAGTTTGCTGCCGGTTGTTATATATCCAATTATTAACAGTAATGCAATTACTGAGAATTCGGCTATAGTAATAATTAAATATTTTGTTTTTTGCTTTTTTATATATTCTGGTGCACCTTTGGTTGTTTTCATAATGCCGTCCTTATTTATTTTAATAAATCAACTTCGTCAGGTGATAGTTCTCTATATTCGCCCGGAGCCAACTTTTCATCTAAATGCAGAGCTCCCATAGAAACACGCTTTAAATATATTACAGTTTGTCCGACAGCGCCTATCATTCGTTTGACTTGATGATATTTGCCTTCCTGAATGGTGAGGTAAATGATGCTGAAGTCATCATATTCTTCAAGAATTTCTATTCTTGAAGGCATTGTTATTTCAGGTGTATCCTTTGTTCCGATATTTAAACCTTGTTCCAACGAATTTATATCATCACAGCTAAGCCGACCGGTGATTTTCGCTTTATATTTTTTATCGACGTGTTTGACCGGTGATAACAGGTTATGTGCCAGGATTCCATCATTTGTTATAATAAGTAATCCCTCAGTATCTTTATCTAGTCGTCCTATAGGAAAAAGAGATGCCTTCCTTTTTGAAGCAATTAAATCTATTACAGTTTTGCTTTTGTGGTCTTTTGTTGCTGATAAAATCCCTGAAGGCTTGTTAAGCATGTAGTATATATTTTTTGAATAAGAAACCGGAACTTCATTATGCATGACTTTATCCTTATGCGGATCCAACTTGGTTTCTGATTTTGTTATAACACTACCATTAATCTTAACTATTCCTTTCGATATGTCTTTTTTAACTTCGCTTCTTGTACCAAGTCCCATATTAGATAAATACTTATCAAGTCTCATCATGGCATCAGTCTCCAGCCGGATTTATATTTGTTCTTTAGTAATTTATTATTTCCCTTTGCCCATCCCAATGGATATGATTCAACACAGACCAGATAATATTTATTATCATTAGAAGCTTCGGTTTCTAAGGTCTCTCCTTTTAAATACTTTATTACTCTATCGTCATCTATATTTAAGTTTATTACTCGTTTAAATTGGTCCATTCTAAGGGACGTAGCGAGTGATTGGCTAGGTTCAAAACGTTTTCTTTTGATTTCACCTAATAAAAGGCCTGTTCTAAGAAATCGCAACCCCTTTTTTGAATAACTATTTGATGGTTCATATAATAAGTTATCATTTATAAGTGTAAAATTTGTGTTGTCAAACTTTATTTTTATATCATTTAGAAATTCTAAAGCTTCATTTGGTATAGAAATTTTATTCGTTTTCAAATTCTTTTTTACATGAATATTATTATTTGTTGATATTGTTTTATGAAGTAATGCCATGAAGTGACCTTCACCCTTTATAGTGTGTGGAAATAATCTTACGGTTTTATTTAGAAATCCATGAGTGAAATCACTATACCAAGGTGAAATTTCTTCTAATTCAATATTATCGTATTCTTTTAGAACTGAAGAGATAATATCTTCGTTCTCACATATGTCAAAGGTACAGGTTGAGTACATTAAAAGTCCACCTGGCTTTAGCATACTGAGTGCTTCTCGAATCAGTTTTTTTTGAATAACGGAATAATAATTCGGACCTCTTTCAATCCAAGAATTTATCATCTTTGTGTCTTTTCTAAACATACCTTCACCTGAACAAGGGGCATCAAGAAGTATTTTGTCAAAATATTCATAAAACCTTTCAACTAATTGTCCCGGATCTTCTGATAGAACCAGGACATTGTTAATTCCAAAGACTTCAATGTTTTTAAGAAGTCCCTTTGCTCTCGAATTACTTATATCATTAGCAACAAGTAACCCTGTGTTATGAAGTTTGACACCTAACTCCGTGGCTTTACCACCCGGGGCAGCGCACAAATCCAACACTTTTTCGCCTTCGCTTATTGGCAACCTGTTGGCAGGTGTCATAGCAGAGGGTTCCTGTAAATAATAGAGCCCTGCATGATAGTATGGATGTTTTCCCGGGGTGTATTTATTTCCATCATAATAAAATCCGTTTTCAATCCAAGGAATCGGAGTAAGTTCAAAAGGCGATATATTCAAAAAATCCTCAGTAGAAATTTTTAAATTATTCACTCTAAGCCCAAACAAATTGGGATCATCGAAACTTTCAATGTATGAACTATAGTCATCTCCCAGAATTTCTTTCATTTTTTCACGATACGACACGGGTAAATCTATCATACACTTCCTCACTTACATGTTTTTAAGAATAGCTTTAAGGTAATCGTAACTTCTATTTGTTGACTCGATATTTAACATCTCGTTAAATGAATGTACATGGAACATTTCAGGACCGATTGATACACAATCAAGATCAGGTCTTTTACCTATAAACAATCCGCATTCGAGACCGGCATGAATTGTAGTGACTTCCGGTGTCTTACCAAAAAGTTCTTCATATTCTTTAACAAGAACATCTCTCAAATGTGATTTTGGTAGAAATTGCCATGCAGGGTAATTTCCAACTATCGTTCCTTTTGCACCACACACATCAGCACAAGTCATAAGTGTTTTTTGTAATTCCAATTTTTTGCTTTCAACTGAACTTCTTACCATAAAAGCTCCAAACACCTCGGTTTCTTTTGTCTGTAAAATTCCCAGATTAAGAGAGGTCTCAACAAGCCCCTTGAGTTTTCGGCTATATCCTTGAACGCCATTTGGTAATATAACAAGTAGATTAATCAAGTTGTTCGTGCTTTGTTTATCAAAAACAGAAACAGAAGCTGCGCTTTCAAATGTAACATCTATTTTGAGTTCCGGTTCATCTCCCATAAACTCTGCATCAAATACTGTCTTTTCCTCATCTACAGCTTCTTTTATTTTTTTAGCATTATTTTCATCTTTAACTAACAAATATGTGTCGTTTACAAGTGAAATAACATTATCTTTCGAACCACCATCCGAGGATATGATATTAAATTCAGTATTATCTCTTAATTTGTTAAGTAAACGACCCATAAGCTTATGAGCATTACCACGTTGTTCATGAATCTCTTGTCCTGAGTGTCCACCTTTTAATCCGTGTAATGAAATATGCACTTTTTCTCCGGACAGATTTTCTTTGACAATTGGTAAATTAAAAGCAAAACGATATCCACCAGCACAACCGGCAGTTATTATCCCTTCTTCTTCTGAATCAAGGTTAATCAAATTTGTACCTTTTAGTTGACTTAAATCAAGTGCATGTGCACCACCCATACCTTCCTCTTCATCAACAGTAAAAACTGCTTCTATAGGTGGGTGTTCAATATCATTACTATCTAATACAGCTAATATCATAGCAGCTGCTATCCCATTATCTGCACCAAGAGTAGTATCTTTTGCTTTTATAAATCCATTATCAATTACAAGCTCTATTGGATCTTTTGTAAAATCATGATTAGAACCCGGTCTTTTTTCACATACCATATCGGTATGACCTTGCAAGATTACAGGAGCTTTGTCTTCATAGCCTTTTGTTCCGGGCTTTTTAATAACAACATTATTTGCGCCATCCTGAACAGCGTCCAATCCCCTTTCTTTAGCAAAGTTGTAGCAATAGTCACTTATTCCCTTTGAATTAAAGGTACCCCTTGGAATATTGCTTATTTCTTCAAAATAATGAAAAACTTCTTTTGGTGCGAGACCATTTAAAACTGACATAATATAACCTCCTATGACATTATTATTGTTTCAATGATAGTATGGAACTTTTATATTGAAAAAGCAAGCTGATTGCCAAGACAATTAGCTTGCTTTTAAAGTTTTTAACTATAATTCGTCTTCAAGTGATGAATCTTCATTGTTTGAAGCATAACTTTCAGAAAATGTACTATTAGAATCTTCAGGAACATTTAATTCAGATCTGTTGTTTCTAACTGTATCGTAGCATCCCTGAAGTGCATTAACAAGTCCGTCATATTTTGATGTATAACTATCAAGTGCTTGACCAATAGTGTTTTCAGCACTAGCAAGAAGCTCGTCTGTATATTGCACTGCACTAATTCGAATATCATTTGCATCATTGGTGGCATTATCTAGTATTTCCTGTGCCTGACTTGATGCTGCAGTAACTACTTCATTAGCTTGAGAATATGCTTGTTGCATTATTTCGTGCTCACTTACTAATTCATTCGTCTGAATCTGTGCATCTTCAAGCATACCTTCTGCTTTTGCTTTAGCATCAGCTAAAATAGCGTCCTTATTAGCTATAATCTTTTGATAACGCTTTATTTCGTCAGGGGTTTTCATTCGAAGTTCCCTCAGTAACTCATCAATCTCATCCTTATTAACAATAATTTTTGTAGAAGATAGAGGTTGAAACTTACAGTTATCAATATACTCTTCAATCTCTTCAATGATTTGTTCAATACGACTACTCATTATTCCTACACTCTCCTTTATGTTTATTTTTTTC
>JBKEBP010000245.1:0-1684 GCA_047973235.1 Suipraeoptans sp.
TCAGAATTAGATGGACCACGTCCACCTTGATTCCATCCACCTTCTGATTGGTTGGCTGCTGTTGCTCCACCCCATAAGAACTCTTTAGGAAAACTCATATATTACACCATCACTTTCAAAATTTCATCGTTAATTTTTACATCATTTTCTGCTACAGGTACAACATCTAAATAGTCATTTGTATTAGTGACAATGATTGGTGTTACGACACTGTATCCTTCTTCTTTAATTGCTTCGATATCAAAACTTACAAGTTTATCGCCTTTTTTAACTTTAACTCCTTGATCAACAAAACTTTCAAAGTGTTTACCATCTAATTTAACTGTATCCATACCAATATGGATTAATAGCTCACATCCTGTATCAGAAACTAACCCGATAGCATGTTTAGTTGGGAATAAAGTTACAACTGTACCATCAAATGGCGCGTAAACTACTCCTTCACTCGGATTAATTGCAACTCCTTGACCGAATAATCCTTCGGCAAAGGCAATATCTTCAACTGTATTTAATGGGTGAACATTACCATTGATTGGACTTTCGATTGACTCAGTTTTTTTAATTAACACTTTTTCTTCAGCATAACATGGAGTAATTTCGTCAACTAAATCATCACCCTCATCTTTATATATTATAAGACCGATTGCTGCCGTTATTAACATTGCTCCTAAACTTAAAATAATTGACCATGTAAATGAATATAAATTACCATCAGGAGCAATATTTCCTGGGAATCCGAAAATCCCCATTCCTGCCATTGTATAGACCTGAATATTCATTGCACCAATTACTGCCCCAATAATACCTGAAATTGCACATGTAATAATGAAGTATTTACGTCTTGGAAGTGTCACCCCGTAAATAGCTGGTTCTGTAACACCAAAAATTCCTGAAATCCAAGCCGGAAAAGCAATTTCTTTTAATTTTTTATTTTTAGTTTTCATCCAAATTGCAAATACCATACCTGTTTGGGCAAAACTAGCAGCTCCAATAAGCGGCATAATACTATCTGGAGTTCCTGAAGTCAAAGCTATAATTGATGGAATAAGTACAACCATATGAACACCAAAAATAACGATAATTTGCCAGAAGAATCCTAAGAATGCCCCAGCTAATAATGGACTAAAACCATAAATAGTATTTACTAACATTGCAAGTAATGCTGAAATTAAGTTTGCTATCGGACCAATTACTAAATATCCAAGTGGAACCATAATACATAATACAACAACCGGTACCATAAATGTTTTTATAACATCTGGAATTACTTTTTTAAAGAATCTTTCAAGAGGTGCAGCGGCTGCACAAATGAAGATGATTGGCAGAACCGTTCCAGTATATGTTAATGTAAACGCATGTCCAAAGAAAATTAATTCTTGTCCATTAATTGTTGGATAACAAAGAATAGCACCTAACATTAGCCCTAGGTATGGATTCATATTAAATTTCTTAGCAGCGTTAAATCCTAGCACAACTGGGAAGAAATAAAACATTGAATCACCTATTGCATAAAAAAGCATATACCATGCACCAGCTGAATCCATAAGACCGAATGCTACGAACATTGCTAAGAAGCCTTTAATTATCCCGGCAGCACATAAGATTCCAATTGACGGCATCATAATTCCCGATAGAATATCAATCCCTTTATCGATAACCGACATTTTTTTATCTGATACAATTT
>JBKEBP010000004.1:0-38319 GCA_047973235.1 Suipraeoptans sp.
AGTGGTACAACAGGAAAACCGACTATGGTAGCATATACAAAGAATGATCTTGAGATGTGGCTTAATAATGTTGCCAGGCTAGCCTGTATGGGTGGAGCAACGGCAGATGACATTGCACAAATATCATTCGGATATGGTACATTTACAGGAGCCCTTGGGCTTCATGGCGGACTTGAGAAGATAGGGGTATCGGTAATACCTATGTCATCAGGAAACACTGACAAGCAGATTATGTTTATGCAGGATTTAGGAGTGACTCTTTTAGTAGCTACACCATCATATGCACTTCATTTGGGTGAGGAATTTATACGTAGAGGAGTAAATCCAAAGACTGATTTAAAACTTAAAATAGGACTCTTTGGCGGTGAAGGAATGACGGAACCCATGCGCGATGAAATGCATAAACTATGGGGAGAAGATTTTCTATGCACTCAGAACTATGGAATGAGTGAGCTGTGTGGACCCGGTGTTGCCGGCGAATGTGAAGCACTCATGGGAATGCATATTAATGAAGACTGGTTTATTCCGGAGATTATTGATCCGAAAACAGAAGAAGTTCTTCCGGTAGGCGAAAAGGGTGAACTTGTAATAACTTGCCTAAATAAAGAAGCGTTACCACTAGTTAGATACAGAACAGGTGACCTAACCAGATTAATGTATGAGAAATGCGAATGCGGACGTACAATGGTAAGGATGGAAAATATTACAGGTAGAGCCGATGATATGCTTGTTATTAGAGGGGTTAACGTATTCCCGACTCAAATAGAGGAAGTACTATTTAAAGTTGATGAAATCGGACCACACTATGAGATATTGGTTGAACGCATTGACCATTTGGATGCTATGACAATTACTGTAGAACTTGTTGATGACACACTACTTGACAGTTACAAGCAGTTAAGTGAGTTAGGAGACAAAATTAAGCATGGACTCAAGGTACAACTTGGTCTTGCAACAAAAATAAAGCTGGTTGCACCTCATTCATTACAGAGGTTTGAAGGCAAAGCCAGAAGAGTTACGGATTTACGAAAGGATGGGATTTAAAAAATGTCTAACAAGAAAGAAATGATGCTTGGAAATGCAGCTATAGCAAGAGGTGTATACGAAGCCGGAGCTAAGCTCTCGTCTGCGTATCCGGGCACACCAAGTACTGAGGTAAGTGAATATATGGTTCAGTATAAGGATGATGTTTACTGTGAGTGGGCTCCAAATGAGAAAGTGGCTACAGAAGTTGCTGTAGGTGCGTCACTTGTGGGTACAAGGTCAATTGCCAGTATGAAGCATGTGGGATTTAATGTGGCGGCGGATCCGGCATATTCAGTTTCTTATATGGGAGTAAATGGTGGTCTTATTATATTAGTGGCCGATGATCCGGGTTTATATAGTTCTCAAAATGAACAGGACACAAGAATGGTAGCAAGGGCAGCTCAATTGCCGGTGCTTGAACCTTCTGATTCACAGGAAGCAAAAGAATTTATTAGAATAGGATATGAATTAAGTGAGAAATATGATCGTCCTATGATTTTTAGAATAACAACGAGATTAGCCCATTCTCAGGGTATGGTCGAACTAAATGATAGAGTGGAAGTTGAAGACAAACCATACGAAAAAAACATAGCAAAAAATGTAATGATGCCGGGAATGGCAAAGGCAAGGCATGTTATAATAGAACAAAAAAACAATGAGTTAGCAGAGGCTGCAAATACGTTGTCAATTAATCGTGTCGAGATGAATGATACGAAAATAGGAGTTATTACGAGCGGGATTCCTTATCTGTATGTTAAAGAAGCACTTCCAAATGCATCAGTATTGAAGCTTGGCTTGGTTAATCCATTACCGAAGAAACTTATTACCGACTTCGCAAGTAAAGTGGATAAGCTCTATATAATAGAGGAGTTGGATCCTGTTATAGAAGAGCAGGTTAAATCTTGGGGTATTGAAGCTATAGGAAAAGAAATATTTACGGTTCAAGGTGAATATTCAACTAATATGATAAAGAAGGCGATTTTAGGAGAAGAAACTAAGGTAATGCCGGCAGCTGAGGGTATTCCTAATAGACCTCCAATCTTATGTCCGGGATGTCCACATAGAAGTGTTTATCATGTGCTTAATAAGCTAAAGTTACATGCAGCAGGAGATATAGGCTGTTATACACTTGGAGCGGTAGCACCACTAAGCGTGGTTGATACAACTATGTGTATGGGGTCCAGTATATCCACATTACATGGTATGGAAAAATCTAAGGGAAAAGATTATATTAAAAACTGGGTTGCAGTAATAGGTGATTCAACTTTCATGCATACCGGAGTTAATTCTTTAATGAACATGGTCTATAATCATGGGACCGGAACAGTGATGATTCTTGATAACTCGACTACCGGAATGACAGGTCACCAAGATAATGCGGCAACCGGGAAAACTCTCCAAGGTGATATGACCTATGCAATCAATATTATGAAGTTATGTCAGGCAATGGGAATTAAAGATGTACAGGAAATAGATGCTTTCGATATTGCTAAGCTTGAAAGTGCAGTTCAAGAGGCAACGAAGAAGGATGAGATATCCGTAATAATAACAAAAGCACCATGTGTTTTATTGACTAAGGGTGTTAAGCCACATTACAAGGCTATTTCTGATAAATGTAAAAAATGTGGTATGTGCATGAAACCGGGATGTCCTGCTATGATGAAGAATGAAGACGGCACAATTACTATAGATGAAACTATGTGTACCGGATGCGGACTTTGCGAGACACTTTGTAAATTTGGAGCTATAGAATTTGTAAAGGCAGGTGAGAAATAATGACTACAAAAAATATTATGATAGTAGGTGTGGGTGGTCAGGGAACACTTCTCACAAGTAGAATTCTAGGCGGACTTGCAATTAATGCAGGATATGATGTAAAGGTATCTGAGGTTCATGGTATGGCTCAAAGGGGCGGCAGCGTGGTCACCTTCGTTAGATATGGCGACAAGGTTAATGAACCGATAGTTGAGGAAGGTTGTGCGGATATTATAATTGCGTTCGAGAGACTTGAAGCTCTTAGATATAAACAATTTCTCAAAGATGATGGAGTAATGATTGTAAATGATTGGAAAATCAATCCAATGCCTGTTGTTATAGGTGCAGCTACATATCCGGAGAATATAATCGAAAACTTAGAGAAAGAAATCAAAGTTTATTCTCTGCATGCTATGGATTTATCAAAAGAACTTGGCAATCCAAGAGTATTCAATTTAATAGTTCTTGGTGGAGCAGCTAAGTTTATGGATTTTTCAAAAGAGGATTGGTACAAAGTCATTGAAGAAACAGTACCACCAAAGACAGTGGCTATTAACCATGCAGCATTTGATAAGGGATATTCTTTATAAGAAGGAGAAGGCAGATGATAAAACAAGTTTCCATATTTGTAGAAAATGAACCGGGATCACTAATGAATGTTACTAAAGCACTAGCAGAGGCTCATATCAATATTCGTGCATTTGCGGCATTTGATACTCCGGAATTTGGAATATTAAGGCTAGTGGTAGATAAACCTAATGAAGCAAAAGAGAAACTTACAAGTCAAGGTTTTGTAGTTCGTGTACATGATGTGATTGGTGTTGAACTTGTAGACGAAAAAGGTCAGCTCAATAACATGCTTGAGAAACTAGCAGCAGCTAATGTAAATATGAATTACATTTATTCATTTGTAATAAGGGATAACAAATCGCCTATAATGGTATTAAACACTGATAACTGTGAGAAAGCTACTAAGATTCTTACAGATGAAGGCATTAATATGATTGAGGAAGATGATTTGTAAAAATATAATATATAAAGCTAGAGAAAAGGAGCATGATAGGAAAGATGGCAGCAATTACTCTTGAACAGTGGGATGAGAAGATACGTGATCCACGAATTGAGTGCATGAGTCATGATGAGATGCACCAATTACAAAGCGAAAGATTGGTCAAACAAGTAAAACATGTTTACGACAATGTTGAATTTTATCGAAAGAAGATGGAAGCACTAGGTGTTAAACCAAGTGATATTAAAAGCATTGATGATATTGATAAGTTACCATTTACTACGAAAGAAGACCTAAGAGATAATTATCCCTTTGGTCTAACTGCAATACCCAAAAAGGATATCGTAAGAGTTCAAGGAACTTCAGGAACTACGGGAAAACTGACATTAGCATCATATTCGCAAAAGGATGTAGATGTTTGGGGAGAGTGTGTTGCCAGAGCGCTCTCAATGGCAGGAATAACGGATGAAGATACAATTCACAACTGCTATGGTTATGGACTGTTTACCGGTGGACTTGGCCTGGATTTTGGAGCACAGGAACTAGGTGCTATGGTGGTACCAATGTCAGCAGGAAATACTAAACGTCAGATGATGTGTATGGAAGATTTTGGATCAACAGCACTTGTATGCACCCCATCATATGCATTATATTTAGCGGAATCCATGAAGGAAGCCGGTGTAATCGATAAAATGAAGATTAAAGTCGGTATACATGGCGCAGAGCCGTGGACGGAGGAAATGCGTAAGAAGATCGAAAGCATTTTAGGTATTAACTGCTTTGATATATATGGATTGTGTGAAATAACAGGACCGGGTGTTGCAATGGATTGTATTTATCATAAGGGATTGCATGTATACGAGGATCATTTCTATCCTGAAATATTAAACACCGAGACCGGCAAACCTTGTGCCGATGGAGAGCCGGGAGAACTTATATTTACAACATTATCTAAAGAGGCTATGCCGCTTTTAAGGTATCGTACAAAGGATATAACTAATATTCAAAGGTCAACCTGCGAGTGCGGAAGAACATTGCCGAGAATTCAGAAGTTCACGGGTAGAACGGATGATATGAAGGTAATTCGTGGAGTTAATGTATTCCCAACTCAAGTAGAAGCAGCCCTTCTTTCTATGGGTGGTGGTATAGCACCACACTATATGATGATTGTGGATAGAGTAGATGGTCTTGATATTCTTACTGTTAAGGTAGAAGTCGACGAGAGATACTTCTCGGATGAGATTAGAAAACTCGCTGAATTAAAGCAAAAAGTTGCTGGTACTCTGAAGCAGGCACTTGGCGTTTTTGTTAAAGTTAAACTTGTTGAGCCAAAAAGTATTGAAAGAAGTGAAGGTAAGGCAAAACGTGTAATAGACAACAGAGATATGTAGGAGGAGATGACCATGGAGAAAAATTATACAATTAAGCAATTGTCAATTTTCCTTGAAAATAGGAAGGGAAGACTTGATGAAGTATTGGATATTCTTGCCGAAAATGAAGTGAACATAGTAGCTATGTCACTCGCAGATACTTCGGAATTCGGTATGCTTCGAATGATAGTTAATAATCCTTCAAAAGGTAAGAAAGTCCTTAAGGAAGCTGAAATCACTGCGGTTCTTACTGATGTTGTAGCACTGCGTGTATCCCATGATACGGGGTCACTTGCTAAGGCAATGCATAAGATAGTAGAAGCAGAGGTAAATATTGAGTATATGTATGCATTTGCAAATGGTGAAGATGCATCTGCCGTGCTCAAAAGTGATGCACTTGAAAAAGTAATAAAAGTTCTAAGAGATGATGGATTTGACGTATGGACAGAGGCTGAGGCTTATGTAGCTAATATACAGGAATGATTCACAGGACTTACCTATAACAAAAAAGAGATGCCAATTGGCATCTCTTTTTCTTTATGATCGCATTCCTGGTGTATTACTTTTATAACAATAACAAAAATTATTTAAAATAAAAGGTACATCACGTAGCCGCATCAATAATAAGTTTTACAGTTTAACTACGTTAACTGCCTGAGGACCTTTACTTCCTTCTGTTACATCATACTCAACTTCTTGTCCTTCTTCAAGAGACTTGAATCCGTCCATAGCGAGTCCTGAGTAGTGTACGAATACATCGTTTCCTTCGTCATCAGAAATAAAGCCGTATCCTTTTTGGTTGTTAAACCATTTTACTGTACCTTTCATAAGTACTACCTCCATAAAAAAATAAAAATAATTAGTAACTGCATAAAATATTTATTAAAAATTATGCATTTCTTAGTAAGATTATCACAAACCATTTGAAAAGTCAAACACTATGCTGTACATTATAGTAATAAAAAAGAAAGGTGGTTGTATTATGAACAGAATATATACCGGTATTGAAGAACTAGTTGGAAACACCCCTCTTATGGAAATAAACAGAATAGAAAAGGAATTAGGACTAAATGCTAAAGTATTAGTTAAACTTGAGTTATTTAATCCTGCAGGCAGTGTTAAAGACAGAATAGCATTGAATATGATAGAAATGGCAGAACAAACAGGCAAGTTGAAACCCGGAATGACCATTATAGAGCCGACAAGTGGAAATACAGGAATAGGATTGGCATCTATAGCAGCGGCTAAAGGGTATAAAGCAATATTTACTATGCCGGAGACGATGAGCATAGAACGCCGTAAGTTACTGGCAGGATATGGTGGAACAATCGAACTAACCGAAGGAAAACTTGGCATGAAGGGTGCAATAGCAAAAGCCGAGGAATTAAATCAGAAAATTGAGGGAAGCATAATACTTGGTCAATTTGACAATCAGGATAATCCTAAAACCCATGAAAAGACAACAGGTCCTGAAATTTGGAATGCTGCAGACGGTAATGTTGATATATTTGTGGCTGGTGTTGGGACCGGAGGAACTATAACAGGAGTGGGTAGGTATTTAAAAGAAAAGAATCCGAATGTTAAAGTAGTTGCAGTTGAACCGGATGATTCACCCGTGTTATCAGGCGGTAATCCGGGACCACATAAGATTCAGGGCATAGGTGCAGGATTTATACCTAGTACACTGGATGTATCTGTAATAGATGAGATTCAGACAGTAGGTGAAGAGGATGCCTATAGTGCTTCAAGACTAATGGCTCATAGAGAAGGATTATTGGTTGGTATTTCTTCAGGTGCAGCATTATATGCAGCCATATCATTGGCAAAGAGGAAAGAAAACAAAGACAAAATTATAGCAGTATTATTACCGGACACAGGAGAAAGATATTTATCTACAGCACTGTTCTAAAAATCTTGACGTATTTCTCTCATAAGTGTAAAATTAGTTGATAGTTAAAAATGGATTACGAGGAAAACTAATGATTACACTTATGGGAAAAAAGGTTTCTGAGGGAATCGCAATTGGAAAGATTTCATTCTTCTCCAGAAGCAACAAAGAGGTTCGCCAGATATATGTTAAAGATGTCGAAAAAGAAGCAATTCGGCTAACAAAATCAAAGGTAAAAGCAATTCAAGAATTAAAAGCATTATATGTGGAAGCAGCAGAAGAAGTTGGTGAAGGCAATGCTGTTGCTTTTGAGGTGCAACAAAAAATACTTCTTGATGAGGAATTCAATAGGTTGATTAATGCCATAATATTAGAAAAGAAGTTAAATGCGGAGTATGCTGTCATTAAAGCAACAGAGCAGTTCTTGCTAACAGGACTGACAATTGAACGTGGTTACGTAAAAGGACATGAAATAGACGTAAAAGACGTGTCTTCAAGGCTAGTGCGTATTTTATCAAGAAACTGGAAAGATAGGTTGTTTGTTGATGAACCATTTGTTCTTGCAGCCGATGAGTTGTACCCTAGCGAGACTATGCAATTCGAAAAAGGAAAAGTATTGGGATTCATTACGAGGTATGGCACGATAAACTCGCATACAGCTATTTTAACAAGAACGAAAGGAATTCCTTCTGTTATTGGGCTTGGAGAAGCACTTAAAGAAGACTATGCAGGGAAAACCATAATTGTTGATGGGTTTGAGGGCAAAGTCTATATTGAACCTGACTATACGACTTTGCAAAAGATGCAAGCAAAAATAGACTCAGATCTTGCAGTAGTTAAAAACCTTGAAAGATTAAAGGGTAAGGAAAACATAACGCAATCCGGTCAGAGAATAGATGTTTTTGCAAATATTGGTACAAAAGAAGATATTGAAAATGTTCTTAGAAGTGATGCCGGAGGCATTGGACTTTTTAGAAGCGAATTTATGTTTATGGAGCACGGCAAGAATCCTATGGGTGAGGAAGAACAATATAAGATATATAGAAGTGCGGCTGAGACCATGGGACAACAATCGGTAATTATCAGAACTGCTGATTTTGGGGGTGATAAAAGAAGCAACATTTCAAATGATGATACAATTGGCAGCGAATTTGGGTATAGAGGAATACGGGTTAGTCTTGAACGGGAAGAGCAGTTTTTAGCACAACTTAGAGCTATACTTAGAGCATCTGCATTTGGAAATGTATCAATTATCTTTCCAATGGTTACTGATTTAGATGAGATTAAAAAAGCAAAGGCTTTAGTTAAAAAGGCAAAAGAAGATCTGGATTACGAGAAACAAGAGTATAATAAAAAAATCCTGTTGGGAGCAATGATAGAAACGCCTGCGGCAGTAATGATGAGCAGCGAGATGGCTAGAGAACTGGATTTCTTTAGTATAGGAACAAATGATCTCACACAGTTTACGTTAGGAGTTAGCAGAAACAATCAGGAAGCACAAGCTTATTATAATCAAAAACATCCGGCACTGCTCAAGATGATTAGAATAGTCACAAACAATGTTCATTTAGAGGGGAAACGAATTGGCATATGTGGCGACTTAGCAGCGGACTTAAGTATGACGGAGTTCTTTATTAAAATTGGAATAGACGAATTATCCGTCACACCACAAGAGGTTCTGGGTCTTCGAAAGAAAATTCGTGAAATACAGTAATAACATATTAACATATATTAACTAAAGGAAAATGAAGGAGGGCGTTATTATGTTAGAAAAGTTATTTAAACTAAAGGAACATGGAACTGATGTCAAAACGGAGATTATGGCCGGTATTACAACATTTATGACAATGGCGTATATACTAGCGGTAAATCCAAGCATTCTAGGGGTTACAGGAATGGATGTAGGAGCATTGTTTACTGCTACGGCAGTAGCTGCAGCTGTAGGTACATTACTTATGGCAGTTCTTGCAAACTATCCATTTGCACTTGCACCCGGAATGGGGCTTAATGCATTCTTTGCTTATACGGTCGTACTCGGAATGGGTCATTCTTGGCAATTTGCATTAACAGCAGTATTTATTGAAGGTATTATATTTATAATTCTTTCACTCACCAACGTCAGAGAAGCTATCTTTAATGCAATACCGAGAAGTCTTAAATCTGCAGTTTCAGTGGGTATCGGTTTATTTATTGCATTTATCGGACTTCAAAATGCGAATATAGTTGTTAGTGGTGCAACACTTGTTGAATTATTCTCACTTGACGGATACAACATGGCTAATGGAGTTGAAGCATCATTTAATAACGTAGGTATTACGGTAGTTCTAGCAATAGTAGGAGTTATTATTACAGCAATTCTGGTTATAAAAAATGTAAAAGGAAATATTCTTTGGGGTATTCTAATTACTTGGATCTTAGGAATTGTCTGCCAGATAGCAGGTTTTTATGTACCAAATGCAGAAATAGGTTTCTATAGTTTATTACCTGATTTTAGCGGAGGATTGTCAGTGCCATCATTAGCACCAATATTTGGCAAACTGGAATTCCATAATATATTATCAGCGGATTTTGTTATTATTATTCTGTCCTTCTTATTTGTAGATATGTTTGATACTATCGGAACTTTGATAGGTGTTTCAACTAAGGCCGGCATGCTGGATGAGAATGGTAAGTTACCAAAAATCCGTGGCGCATTGCTTGCAGACGCTATTGCTACTACAGCAGGTGCAGTACTTGGAACATCAACAACTACAACATATGTAGAAAGTGCTTCAGGGGTATCTGAAGGTGGACGTACAGGACTTACAGCTGTAACTACAGCCATTTTATTTGGTCTTGCATTACTTTTATCTCCGATATTCTTAGCGATACCTGCATTTGCAACTGCTCCGGCACTTATCGTAGTTGGTTTCTATATGCTTTCTAATATTATGGAAATTGATTTCAATGATATGGTAGAAGCTATTCCGGCATATATCTGTATCATAGCAATGCCATTCTTCTATAGTATTTCAGAGGGTATATCTATGGGAGTTATATCATACGTGGCATGTTGCTTATTAACAGGAAAAGCAAAAGAGAAGAAGGTAAGTATACTAATGTATATATTGGCGGTGTTATTTATTCTAAAATATATATTTATGTAAGTTAAATACTTAAAAACAAGTGATAGGGGCGAGTTAAAACTCGCCCCTATCACTATTTACGACTTCATAAAAAAGCTCTTTAATTTCTTTTTGACTAGTGGTTCTACCTAGGATATACATTATCTTAGCGACTATTGCTTCTGTAGTCATATCACCGGCTTCGAGTATGCCGTCTATATTAACATATCTGTTTCCGACTTCATATCTGGATAAGTCAAGTCCCTCCTCAGGCACCTGTGTAGTTAGTATAATTGTCCGTCCGGAGTCAATCCATTTGTCTATTGCTGCTTCAAAAGAATTGTTTTTGTATTCAGGAATTCCACCTACACCAAATGTCTCTAAAACAAGTACATCACAAGTATTTTTAAAAGTTTCAAAAATCGAAGCACTGAGCCCCGGAATAAGTTTTATAATAGCTACTCGTGATGAGAGTTTATCATACGTAGTGAGTTTGTTTGAATTAGTAGTGGAGGTATTTATGCTATGTACAATCCTTTCTTCAAGGAAATTAGCAAGAACAGGGTAATTCATACTCTCAAAAGCATCAAAGCTTCTGGTACGCTGCTTTTTAACTCTCGTTCCACAAATCGCTTTACCATGAAAAACAACTGAAACATCAAAGGCCTTATCATCTATAGCATAAAGTATACTTTGATAAATATTTAATTTCGCATCAGTAAATGGATGCTCTATTGGTCGTTGTGACCCGGTTAGTACTATTGGTTTAGTACTATTTTGAATTAAATAAGACAGTGCAGCGGCGGTATAAGCCATTGTATCAGTACCATGCAATACAACAAATCCATCATAATCATCATAGTGTGTTAATATAGTCTCAGCAATTATTAACCAATCTTTTCCGGACATATTTGAACTATCAATATTCATTGGCTGAATTACATTTATATTACATAAGTCAGTTACTCCCGGCACCATAGATAAAATATTTTCCCCACTGACGCCGGGCTTTAGGCCTTCTCCACTGTCGGTTGATGCAACGGTACCTCCTGTTGCGATAATTAGAACATTCTTCATTTGACATATCCTCTTTTCCTGATATATACTTTATCATTGAGATAGTACCACAAAAAAGTAAAAAATAAAATGTTTTAGAAGGAAAATATATGAGAATAGAAATAGACACACATACACATACAATAGAAAGTGGTCATGCATATAGCAGTATGAAAGAAATGATCATAGCTGCGAAAAAAAAGGGGTTAAAGGGAATCGCTATTACAGACCATGCACCCGAAATGCCGGGCGGACCACATGAATACTATTTTACGAATTTACGAGTTGTTCCAAAAGAAATAGAAGGGGTTCGTGTGTTGTGTGGAGTTGAGCTTAACATTATGGACGAAGCCGGTAATGTAGATCTGCCGGAGACCGTACTCAAAGCATTGGATTTGAAAATAGCGAGTATTCACACTCCTTGTTTTATGAGGGATAAAGAACATGAGATTAATATTAATACAATAACCAATGCATATGAAAGAGTTATGGAAAATCCTAATATAGATATAATAGGTCATCCTGATGACTCCAGATTGCCGATAGACTATAAGCGTTTAGTTAAGTTGGCAGTAAAAACCGGGACGCTGCTAGAATTGAATAATAGCTCTCTAAGTCCGGTTAGTCACAGAGAAGGTGCCAAAGAGAACGTAGAAATCTTATTAAGATTATGCAAGGAAGAGGGAGCTATGATAGTTGTGGGCACGGATGCACATATAGAACAAGCAGTAGGAAATATCGATTATGCACTTGAAAGACTGGAGGCAGTTGACTTCCCGGAGGAACTAGTTGCTAATAGTAATTTGGAGAAGTTCTTAGCTTTACTTTAAGAATTTACTGTGCTAAAATATAAAAGGAAATTTATGAAGCGGAAGGTAAGTCATATGAGCAAAAATATTAGGAATGAATCTGTGGATTACTTGTTTAGTGCAATCCTAAGTCTCAAAAGCAAAGAAGAATGCTATACTTTCTTTGAAGATATCTGTACGATAAATGAGTTAATGTCTTTATCGCAGAGATTAGAAGTAGCTAAGATGTTAAGAGAACAGAAAACATATCTTGAAATTGCTGACAAAACAGGTGCATCCACAGCAACAATAAGTAGGGTGAACCGTTCGCTTAATTATGGCAATGACGGCTATGATATGGTATTCGAGAGAATTGAAAAGAATTAAAAAGAATACGTAGAACATGTAAAAGCAGAAGTTTTCACTTCTGCTTTTTGTTTTTGTCCTCAGGTGGATTCATTTGATCAATCAACTGCTCAATAATAAATTTTTTCATATAAGAATCAAATGCCAAATAGCATATTATACTGAAGTACTCAAGATATGTGTCATTTTCAGAGTTGATATTTAAGTTGTTTCTAACGGACTCCTTGACTGACGCAAATACTCCTTCAAGCTCTTTAGGGAAACTTTTCATTTGCTCTTTAGCCGTTTCACAAACCTGCTTATAAACCTCTGATAAAGTGACATTGGAAGTGGTACTAAAGTGTTCATCACATAGTGGATTCAATAGTGATTCAATATCCTTTATTGATAAAATACTTTTAAAATAGTATATAAAAGTTAAAATAAGCATATGGTCTTTTGAATACTTCTTTTTTACCGGCGGTGGAAGGAGATTGTTCTTAGCATAGTTGTTTATCATTGTCTTGGTAAGAACTTTGTCATCGTCATATCTCTTCATACTGCCAAGATGAGTATCCATAAAAGTAGTGACCTGATCCATATATAACTCAATATCAGGAATGTCTTTAAGTCTTATATAGTCAATGTCACTTAAGCGACCTTCCATGTCATGTAATATTTCATTTAAATCTATACCCATATATTCCCTCATTTCATAATACAAATAATGCTTTTCCCTAGCATTATATCATTATTTACTCTATAATGTAATAGCATAGCAAAAAAAGTAAGCGACTGCAAAGCAGGCATTTACTTTTTGCTATGCTATTAGCGACAGAAAAAGTAAGCGACTATAGGGAGTATATTATGAAATCAGTATTATTAGTATATAATGTAACGGATGAAGCAAAAAAGAAATTACTTTCACGGATATTTGGCTTCTTAGGATTTAAACTGCGAGCAGTAGAAAAAAAAGAATATAATATTCCACTGGGAGTGCTAACAGGAATAGATACATTAGACAGTGAGATTGCTGTTTATGACGAAGAAGGCTTCACGGATGAAATGCTGGTTATACAATCAGATAAGGAAGCATCACTAGATAAGGCACTATTTCTCATGAAAGAGGAAAAAATACGCATAGGTTTAAAGGCAATGGTGACACCAACAAACAAAGAATGGACGACTATTGACCTTTATAAGGAAATAAGCAAGGACCATGAGTACATGAAAAACAAGCAAAAGGAAAGGGAACGAGAGGATTGAGTATTTACGATAGTTTAAATAAGGAACAAAAGGAAGCAACGTTTTATACAAAAGGTCCTCTACTTATACTAGCAGGGGCAGGATCAGGAAAGACAAGAGTATTGACGCACAGAATAGCATATCTAATAGAAGAGGAAGGTGTTAACCCATATAATATACTGGCAATAACCTTTACGAATAAAGCAGCAGGGGAAATGAGAGAAAGAGTTGACAATATAGTTGGCTTTGGCTCGGAGAGTATCTGGGTATCTACATTTCATTCACTTTGTGTGAGAATACTGAGGCGCCATGTAGATTTACTGGGATACGGAAATAACTTTACTATTTATGATACGGATGACCAGAAAACATTGATAAAAGATGTATGTAAACTACTAAATGTTGACACAAAAGTATTTAAGGAAAGAATGCTCATGTCAGCTATTTCAAGTGCCAAGAATGAAATGATTACACCGGAAGAAATGGAAGAACGTGCTGCCGGAGATTTTTCAAGAAAGAGAGTAGCCAAGGTTTATGCACAGTATCAGAAGCAGTTAAAAGCTAATAATGCAATGGACTTTGATGATTTATTATTTAGAACAGTAGAATTATTTAGAAATAACAAGGATTTATTGGATAACTATCAGGAGCGATTTAAGTACATTATGATAGATGAGTATCAGGATACAAATGGTGTTCAGTTTGAGTTGGTACGACTTTTGTCTTCTAAATATAAAAATCTATGTGTTGTTGGTGATGATGATCAGTCAATTTATAAGTTCAGAGGTGCTAACATCAGAAATATACTTGATTTTGAAAAGGTTTACCCAGAGGCTAAGGTAGTTAAACTAGAGCAAAATTATAGGTCAACGGAAAATATTCTGGATGCGGCAAATGCTGTAATAAGACACAATGCCGGGCGAAAAGATAAGACGCTATGGACTGATAATGGAAAAGGGGACACCCTAGGTCTAAGAAGCTTTGAGTCGGGATTTGAAGAAGCAGAGTACATTGTCGGTGATATAGCTGAAAATTATAGAGAGGGAAAATCAGATTACAAAGACAATGCAATACTCTATAGAACAAATGCACAATCGAGAATATTCGAGGAAAAATTTGTAACGGCTAACATACCGTATAAGATTGTTGGCGGTGTAAACTTCTATTCTAGAAGAGAGATCAAAGATATACTTGCTTATCTTAAAACTATAGATAATGGAAAAGATGATATAGCTGTTCGACGAATAGTAAATGTACCTAGACGAGGGATAGGACTTACAAGTGTTAATAGAGTGCAGATATATGCATCTAATAGAGAAATTAGCTTTTATGAGGCACTTAGAGGTGTTGATTTAATTCCGGACATTGGAAGAGGCGCAGGTAAGCTGGAGAGCTTCGTGGCATTAATTGAGGGATTCAAAAGAGAACAAACACAATATTCATTACTGGATTTTGTCAAATATGTTGTAGATGAAATTGGTTATATTGATTCACTCTCAGGTGAAGACCCTGAAGTAATGGAAACCAGGATTCAAAATATAGATGAGTTGATTAATAAGGTTGCTTCTTATGAGGAATCACAGAAAGATGTTAATGAACCGGCTACTCTTAGTGGATTTCTTGAAGAAGTAGCACTTATTGCTGATATTGACAGCTTAGATGAAAGTAAGGATTATGTCGTATTAATGACACTGCATAGTGCTAAAGGGCTGGAGTTTCCGAATGTATATTTAACAGGTATGGAGGATGGACTATTTCCAAGTTATTTATCAATATCAGATGATAATCCTGAGGAACTGGAAGAGGAACGAAGATTGTGCTATGTAGGCATAACACGAGCGGAAAAAGAACTTACTCTTACATATGCAAAGAAGCGCATGGTTAGAGGAGAAATTCAGTACGGGAAGATGTCAAGATTTCTTCGAGAGATACCACTGCAACTCATGTCATCGGGGACACTATTTGAAAAAGAAGACAAACCTGTTGAAAGTGCATATTTCAAGTCCAAACAAAACTTTAGAACAAAAGCATTTTCTGCACAGAAACCAATAAAGAGTTTCGGAACTGTAAGTACTATAGATGGACCGGGATATGATGTTGGAGATAGGGTCAGACACATGAAATTCGGAGACGGAAAGGTAGAGTCAATGACGAAGGGTGGAAGAGACTACGAAGTTACGGTTAACTTTGACAATGCAGGAATAAAGAAGATGTTTGCCGGATTTGCAAGATTAGTTAAAATTTAATAAACAGCTAGTATTAAAAAACACTTAATGATATAATGGTAACAGATAATTTAAGAAAGGACGTGGGAGCATGAGTAAAATCGATGAATTTATTGCTACGACAAAACTAAATGAATTAGTTCACAAGAAAGATGATGAAAAAGTAGGGAAAGTGATTCTTTGGGTTTTAGCAATTGTTGGTGCAGTGGTTGCAGTGGCCGGTATTGCATATGCAGTATATACTTTCTTTGCACCGGATTACTTAGAGGATTTTGAAGACGACTTTGACGATGATTTCGATGATGATTTCTTCAAGAGTGATGAAGCTGCAGAATAGTCAATGACAAAACGTAGAGACGGATATAAATACAATATTTATATCCGTCTTTTATAATATAGTAAATGCCATTTTAACATTATTTTAAGGAAGAGAACAAGAATGAAAAAAAAGGAAATATATACCGGAGTTATTGAAAAAGTGGAGTTCCCCAATAAAGGATTTGCAAGAGTTGAAGGCGAAGAGAAGAAAGTAATTGTAAAAAATACAATTCCCGGTCAAAAGATTGAATTCCAAATAAATAAAATGAAAAAGGGAAGAGCAGAAGGACGTCTACTAAAGGTAATAGAGAAATCCCCCGATGAAGTGTTGCCGCGTTGCGAACATTTCGGAACATGTGGAGGATGTACATATCAGAATTTACCCTATAGCAAACAGCTGGAACTAAAAGAAAGACAAGTTAAAGAGTTACTTGATCCTGTCATCAATTCAAAGTATGAGTTTGAAGATATAAAACCAAGCCCTATTGAATCAGAATATAGGAATAAAATGGAATTTTCATTTGGAGATGAGTATATGGAAGGGCCATTAGCACTTGGAATGCATAAAAGAGGAAGCTTCTATGATATCGCAAATGTAGGCGGATGTCAGATAATTGATGACGATTATCGCAAAATACTGAAAGCTTCAAAAGCCTTTTTCGAAAAGGAAAACTTGACTTTTTATCATAGAATGCGACATACAGGATACCTAAGACATTTGCTCGTACGTAAAGGAAAAAAGACAAAAGAGATTCTAATAGACCTAATTACTACGACGCAATTAAATAGAGATGAATTCGAGTGGTCCAAAGAATTACTAGAGCTTAAGTTAGATGGAGAAATTGTTGGGATATTGAACACATATAACGATGCCATTGCCGATGTGGTAAGAGATGAGGGAACGAAGATTCTTTATGGCCGAGACTACTTTTATGAAGAGCTTCTGGGGTTGAAATTCAAGATATCACCATTTTCCTTTTTTCAAACGAATTCCCTCGGAGCAGAAGTCCTATATGAAACGACCAGAGAGTATATTGGTGATACAAAAGATCAAGTGGTATTTGACCTTTATAGTGGAACAGGAACAATAGCCCAAATGATAGCACCTGTAGCTAAGAAAGTTGTTGGCGTAGAGATAGTTGAAGAAGCAGTAGAAGCTGCTAAGGAAAACGCAAAGTTAAATAATCTAAGTAACTGTGAGTTCATAGCCGGTGATGTACTAAAGGTAATAGATAAAATTAAAGATAAGCCGGATATGATTATATTAGATCCGCCAAGAGATGGAATTCATCCAAAAGCACTTGAAAAGATAATTAATTTTGGAGTACAAAAAATGGTATACGTGAGCTGCAAACCAACGAGCTTAGCTAGAGATTTGGAAGTATTACAAGCAAGGGGGTATATGGTAGAGAAAGTGGTACCCCTGGATGAGTTTCCGAATACGGTGCATGTTGAGACAGTAGTCTTGCTGTCTAGGACCGAAGGGACGACGAGAGCAAGCGAACGCTGACCATGCAAGGACGTCCAAAGAAGCCAAGGCAAAGGCGCAGGCTGATTGGATGACGTCTACTGCTGAGAGTGTGAGATGGATAGCAAGGAGACATTTAAAAAATACTATTCAAAAAGCTACAATTGTGCTATAATACAAATATAATAATAGCATGAAAGTAGGTGAAGCTATGAATCAAGTAGAAAAGATACTTAATTTTGCTAACCAAAATAACGGAATAATTACCACCAGTCAAGTGACGGAACTTGGCATTGGTAGATGGGCACTCCAAACGTTAGAAAAATTGGAAAAAATCTATTCTGTTCAGCGAGGAGTTTATGTGACAGAAAATGGATATGCGGATGATTTTTTTCTATTACAACAACGATATCCAAAAGGAATTTATTCTCATGAAACTGCACTGTACTTACTTGGTTTTTCTGATCGAGTACCAATTCAAAATAATATGACCTTTGAACAAGGTACATCAACGACTCGAATGAAAGCAGATAATATTCGACCGGTTACAATCAGCAATAAAGAGCAGTTTGATGTTGGCGCGATATCAGTTCAAAGACTTGGCGGAACAAAGGTCAAGATTTATGAAATTGAACGTGTTCTAGTTGACTTGATGAAACCGAAATATGATGCAGATTTAGAACAAGTTATTCCGGCTTACAAGCGGTACGCAGCTAGTAAGAAGAAGGATGTAAACAAATTATTTAGGTATGCTCGGATGTTTGGTGTAGAAGAAAAAGTAAGAAATTATATGGGGGTGTTATTGTGATTTTCAAAAATTCGATGAGCTTTAAAGCCAAAACAAAGCAAATCTCCAAGAAAAAAGGAATAACCACACAACAGGTTCAGCAGAACTATTTGATTGAGGCCTTTCTTACAAAGTTGGCGAAATCTGAATATAAGAAGAATTTTATCGTCAAAGGTGGATACTTGATTGGTGGTATCGTTGGGATAGATATGCGTGCCACAATAGATTTAGATACTACGATAAAAGGATTTACTCTTACGCATGAAAGATTGCTTGAGATTGCGAATGAGATTGTAAAAATTCCAACAGATGAATCTTTTAAGTTTTCAGTTGAAGGTGTTGAAGACATTCGTGAAATAGATGACTATCCGGGAATGAAACTGAAGTTAATTGCCTCCTTTGAACGAATCCAGGAGGTGGTCACGATTGACGTAACTACGGGGGATGCAATCACGCCTAAAGAGGTTGATTTTGACTTTAAGAAGATTTTTAAGGATGAAACAATTGAGCTTTTAACTTATCCGATTGAAACCATCTTGGCTGAAAAAGTCGAGACAATTCTTTCTCGTGGCATTGGTACGACTCGACCTCGTGATTTCTATGATGTGTATATTTTGTCCAAACTGAAGGGTGAACTAATCGACGTTAACATTTTGAAACAAGCCCTTGCCAACACGATGAAGAAACGTCAATCTGAATTTCAAATGTCGGATTGTGAGTTAGTCTTACAGGAAATTCGTGAGAATGAATTCCAACAAAGATTATGGAAAAAATACCAAAAGCAATATTCTTATGCAAATGATACAACTTTTGATGAATCGATTAATGCAATCGAGGGACTAATGAGAGAGATTAAATAGATATAGTTATTAGAAATGAATCTTTTTTAACATTATTAAGCAAGAATTCTCCGACTTCTAATGTGGTGAGATGAATTGCAGATATCGCCATATCTGTTGTTAAATGCACTTAGTACTAGAATAAACTTATGTGAAGCGAAAGAGTAGGAGGACACCGCAGTGGATAATTATGGAGAAATTCTTATATATCAATCGGATGATGGATTAACCAATATTGATGTTAAAGTTAGGGATGAAACGGTATGGTTGACACAGCAGCAGATGGCAGACTTGTTTCGAACATCTCGTACCAATGTTGTGGAACACATAAAACATATTTATGATGAAGGTGAGCTTGATGAAAATTTAACCTATCGGAAATTCCGACAAAGTTTGAAATCCACGAATATCGCATTATGGAGGATTTTGTCTGGAGTCTGTCAGAAGGAAGACAGCAGGATTTATTAGAACGGGCTATTTGTGGAAGAGGAGCGTTTCGGAAATTTAAAGATACAGTGTATGATCTTGGTCTGGAAGGGAAATGGTTTCAGTATGAGTCTGCCGCCTATCGTAAGATTGCGATTGATTGGTGTAGGGATAATGGAATTGAATATTATGAGTAGAGGGATGAAGTATGGATTGAAAGCAGTTGTTTAGATTTCATATATTTGAGCGAGGATTTTAGAGCAACTTATGTGATAGCAACACTCAGAGCGATGCAACTTGCCTGTGAAGAGCAGGATTCAAAGATTAGATGCAAAAAGAATTGACATAGACCAAGCGGTTAGGTTAAACTAATCAATGGGGTTAGTCTAAACTAACAAGAGAGCTTGGTGGTGCGAAATGTTATATAAGCGGATATTTAGAGAGTTAAAAAAAGAATTTTTCATATATTTTTCAATTGCAGTAATCATTACACTAGGGCTTGGGACTGTTTTGGGTGGAAATGCCGGTGATGACAGTATGATTGCTGAAATTGAAAAATATTATGATGAAAATAATTTAGAAAATGGAAGTTTTTCTGTGTTATCAAAGTTGACGCAAGATGAATTGAATAAGCTCGAAGATAAAAATATTATAATAGAGGAATCTACATACTATGATGTCGAGCTACAAAAAACCACTTTACGAATTTTTGAGAACAGAGAAAACATTAATATTCCCAAGGCAGAAATAGGTGAGTTGCCTAAAGATGCAGAATCTATTTTCTTAGAGAAGCATTATGCAAAACATCATGAAATAGAAGTGGATGATAGTATCGAGATGGGCGAGAAGGAGTATAAAGTATGCGGGATAGGGACTATTCCGGATTATCTATTTGTGCTGCAAAATGTTACTGACATGATGTCAAATACTGATAAATTCAGTGTTGCAATACTGAACGAAGAGGGTATACGTGATATTCAGGAAGAGGCGAGCTTAATAGAAAGCAGTAGCATTGTATATTCGTTCATCTTACCTGATAATATGAGTGCTTCATCATTAAAAAGCTATATTGAGGAAGAGACAGACATCATGATGCTGTCTTTTCAAGATGGCGAAACTAATCCTCGAATGTGGGCTTATGAAGATGATTTCGCAATGGTTAAGAGAGCAACATTTGTATTTGCGTTTATATTTTTAGTGCTGATGGCATATATAATATGTGTTTTCACTCAAAATAGAGTAGAAAAAGAGCGAGAAATTATAGGAACATTGTATGCGCTAGGGTATAAAAAATATGAGATTACAAGATACTATCTTGCATTACCGACTCTTGCTTCACTGGTAGGTGGTGTTGGAAGTTTATTAATTGGGCATTTTTTGTTTGCAAGAATGCTGACGCAGGACAGTATAAACTTATATTCAGTACCTGATTTTGTTATATCAACACCAATATACATAATTGCGTTTGGAATTATTGTACCATCATTAATAATGTTCTTGGTAGGGTGGATTGTATTAGGACATAAATTATCGGGAAAACCACTTCAGATGATTCGAGGACATGCAAAGCAAGGATGGCTATTGCAGTTGGAGATGAAGGGAATAGGGTTTATCAATCGATATCGTATTCGTCAGTTTATTCGTGAGTTGTCTGCTAATTTGGTACTCATTGTTGGTGTATTTGTTGCAACAATACTGCTTATGCTTGGAGTTAGCATTCGAGGAACAATAACGAACTACGGCGATCATGTAACGAATTATGTGCCATACCGATATCTTAATATTCTTGCAACAGAGCCGGAAAAGGTGCCTGATGATACGGAAAAGATTTATGTTAAAAACTTCAAAAGCTTTTTTTCACTTGCGAATTCGGATTTGGATATTATTATGTTTGGCATTCCAAATGAGAGCGATTATTTTAAATTCGCAAATGAGTGTAAGGAAGATAAAACAATAGTTATTTCCAGTGCGGTAGCAAAGAAATATGGTCTGGGGATAGGGGATGAGATAGAATTATATAGCATATCTAATGACAAATATTATGACTTTGAAATAAGCAGCGTTACAAATTATACCAATGGATTACACATATTTATGAATATAAATTCAATGTCAGAAACATTTACAGATGAAACAAGTTACTCTTCAGCACTGATTAGTTACGATAAATTAAAGAATAAAGAACAGTATAATGTAATATCAACAATTGAGGCAAGTGAATATAAAAGTTCGACTGATACAATGCTTGATTCATTATATCTTTTTATCATTGCACTTGTAGGCTCGGCAGCAGCTATATTTATATTGGTTATTTATTTGATGCTTAAATTTATGGTTGATAAGGCAACATTTAGTATCTCCATGTTAAAAATAGTAGGTTATCATAACAAAGAAGTATATAAGATATATCTGGGAGGCGAGTTGTTTACGGTTTATTTTGCAGTGGCAATATCAATCTTTTTAGGAAGGCATATAATTGAACTTTTATTGACATTTTTAACATCCGGATATAGCGCATATCTTACTATGCATATTTCAAATACTGATTATATAATCATGATAGCATTTATTGTAATAATATGTACGCTGACACATATTATTCATTGTCGCACAATTAATAAAGTCTCATATAATGAGGTGCTAAGGAATAAGGAGTAGGTATGGAGAAAATCAAATTAATTGCATTGCCTTGTGCCGGTGCATCGGCAATGATGTATAAGCAATGGAACAGTCTGATTGATGAAAATATTGAGATTGTTCCAATTGAAATGCCTGGGAGAGGCTTGCGATTTAAGGATAAGGTTGCTGAAAACATGGAAGAACTTAAAGCGGATATAATGCCGCAGATTTTACCTATTATTGAGGATGGTAATTATGCACTGATTGGATTTTGCTTTGGTGCGTCAGTTATTTATGATATATATCGTACTTTGAAACTGGAAGGATACAAATTACCGAAATATATAATTATAGGGTCGAGTTCAGTGCCCGGAGTTCATATCAAATCCGAAAAGTTATTTCAGATGTCAAATATAAAAATAGTTTGGGCACTTATAGGAGCTTTTTCATTTAATGTAATTAGTGCAAATAATGAAGAACAGAATTTAATAAAGGCACTTTTATCAATGATAAATCCGGATGTAAAAGAAAAATATGAAAAGATGTCGGTTTTGGATTTGATTATTGGTTTTCTATGGTCTCGCTCATGGCAAAGTAAGTACTGTCAAACTGTACTAAGAATTCTCAAAGCGGATGGAAAGATTCTATATCAATATGATTGTAATGCTGATGAAGTGCATATTGAAGTGCCGATGCTGCTTATACATGGTAAAGATGACAATTTAATATCCCTACCGGATATGGAACATTGGCAAGATATATCTGACAATGAATTTAATCTTGTAGAAGTCAAAGGTGGGCATATGATGGTTTTTGATTATTATGAAGAAGTAGTAAGTTTGATTAATAGTAAGTTATCACTAGAGGTAAGAATGTAAATCGGGTTAGTAGGAGGAGACTTATGTTATTGCGAAAAGCGAAATGGACAAAAGAACAAATTGATAAGGATATACGTAAAATTATTGTATCGATTATGAAACCACACGAAGAGGGCACTATTGAAGCAACTCCGGAGCAGTATTTTGAACAGATTGATTCACTTCGAATTATGGAATTGATTGTTTTGATTGAAAAGAAATTCAAAATAGAAATACCTACAGATGAACTTATGAAGCTTAGTGAAAGTAATCTTGAAGAACTTGTAAATATTGTGGAAAATGAAGTACATGGAGGGTGAACAGTATGGATAAAAGAAAAATGTTGATACCACACCAGTATTATTATCCCAATATGAATTTTATGGAAGATCGCAATACGTGGAAGAAGGAACAGGATTTTACTGATGCATTAGGATTAATTAAAAATAAACGTAAGGCAACAATCTATATCCATACGCCATTTTGTAATTCTAAATGTGCATTTTGTGGATTTGATAAAGAATATAATCTTGTCGAAATGCGGGATTATGTAGATAAAGTTTTAGAAGAAATCCTGCACTATGGAAATAGTGTGGGAGAAAAGTATACGATACAAAGTATTCACTTTGGTGGAGGTACACCAACATTGCTGCCGGCACCATATCTACAGGAAATTCTAGATACAGTTAAACGTAGTTTTGAGTTTTCGGAAGAAACCAGTGTAGATATAGAAGGATCTGCAACTACACTTTTTAAAGATGAAATCATTCAATTTATTAAAGAGAATAATATTGATAGAGTAAGTTTTGGAGTACAGAGTTTTAATGAAGAAATTAGAAAACAGATGAACATGAAGGCAACTCTTAAGGATGTTGAATATACACTTAAGGTACTTAAAGACAACAATATAATCACATTTATTGATTTATTGTATGGATATCCGGACTTTGGCGTAGGTGACTTAAAAGAGATTATGATTTCTGACTTAGAAACAGCTATAGCTTATGGAGTAGACGGAATAGAGTTTGGTCAGATGTATCCGTATAAAAATCAATTAGAATACATAGTTAAAGAACGAGGACTGACACTACCCACATCAAGTGAGATTATTGATATGGTAGAGACGGGAACCAAGATAATGATAGAATCCGGGTATGCACAAACTACGTATTCAGGCTTTACAAAGCGAGGTAAAATAATTCTGGAGACATCATATTTCGGAGGTATCGAGGAAATGCCTGATTGTATTGCAATTGGTTCAGGAGCATTTGGAATGGTAAATGGCTATAAATATCGTAATGGATCATATAATACGTATATGCAGGAATCTGTGCCATGTTATGCTCAGTTAAAGAAAATGACACAAGAGCAGATAGAAAATATGCAGATTGTTGGATTTCCAAAGGTGCTAACTCTTGATAAAAGATTACTTAATAATCCATCAGTTATGAAACGATTCATCAAGAAATTCGAAGTGTTGATAAAGGAAAAAATGGTTATTGAAACACGTGAGTCATACAAGTTGACATATCACGGAAAGAACTACATTGATAATATTTATTGGTATTTGCTGGAAGAATCTGAGAAGGAGAATCTGGAGTCGTGGCTTGAAATAGCTGTGCTGGAGGAAAGTTATGCATAGTATTTATATCGGAACAGCAAAGGTATCCAATACTAATGTAGAGTTAATGATATCGGACTGTAGAAGATTGGTGGAAAATAGAGGCTTACATTCAGGAGATATATTGATTTGCAAATCAGATACACAATATGGAACATGGATTCAGTGGAATCTTTGCCAAAGAATCGGAGCTATACCTTTTTTTGCAGCGCCGGATTTCCCGGTTGAAAAGTCTGATTTCATGAAATACACGGATGTCAAACATTGTTTGGAAATCAGAAATAATGAGGAATTAAAATGTTATAAATATGAAAATGATAGTAAAAAGTACAATGAAAAGTATAAAGAAATAGAGGCAGGAAGTGTCATTCATATGACGTCTGCGACTACAGGAAATCCCAAATTCATATTGCGTACAAAATCAAATCTGGATCTTGAAATGGAACGATATATAAACCGTACGCAGATTACAGCAGGAGACATTATGATGTCGATTGCACCATATTATCATGCATATGCGTTTTTGGGACCATTATTAGCATGTGAAAAAACGGGAGCTACATTGGTGTTCCCGGACATAATTATGCCACGTAATATTATCCAGTTATGCAACAATATGAAAGTAAACTGTTTACATGGGATACCATACTTTTTTGATAAAATGGTTGAGGTTGATTCGAGGTATCAGCTTTATGACAATATGAAGATGATAGTTTCATCCGGTGAGAAGTTGAGTGCTGATTCAAAGAAAAATTTTGAACAGCGTTTTGGATATGAACCATTACAACAATACGGAAGTACAGAAACAGGAACAATTACGATATGCGATGGCAATGACCCGGAGGAATGCCAGGGAAGACCATTAGACGGAGTAGAGTTTAAAGTTATACAAGAGAATGAAAAGAATTTGATTGCAGTTAATACGAATGGAACAATGGGATATTATATTAAAGAGAATATCGAGCCAATTGCAAAAGAATTTTATGAAACTAGTGATGTGGGATATTTCGATGCTGAAGGACGCTTATTTATAGAAGGTCGATGCGATGATATTATAATTAGAGCAGGTGAGAAAATCAACTTAAAATGGATTGAAAAGACTATAAAAAAGTATCCGGGTATAGAAGCAGTAAAGGTAGAGGTAGAACCGGGAGAATTAAAAGAACTTGCGTGTTACTATTCTTCGTCTATAGGTATTAATGAAAAGGGGCTGAAATTATACTGTCAAAAACATTTGTCAAGGTATCAAACACCTCGAAGTTTTACAAAAAAGGTGTGGGCACAGAATAAAAGTTGGAAAAACCAGGGGTAACAGGAGTGAAGAAAAAAATAGGATTTGTAACCGGAGTCGCAGCAGTCATATCAAGCTTGTGGGTAGAGGATGCTACTCTAAAAACAGTATTGTTTATCATAGCATTTATGATAATTCTTGTTACTGAAGTAATACCGATATTACTATTGTCAATAATGGCATTAGGTATTATGCCGATGATAGGAATTACAGATACGTTTCAGGATGCTCTTGTTGGATTTTCAAGCCAAGTTGTATTTTTTATTATAATGTCATTTGGACTGGCTAAAATTATCAGCGAAGTTCCTTTATGTAAGAGAATGCTGCTCAAAATGTTTAAAATATTTGGAAATAGAATTGATAAAATGATTCTGGCAATAATGATTTGTGTTGCATTGACATCATCATTTATTTCCAATGTACCCGCATGTGTAATATATATGACATTTGCAGAAGAATTACTTAAACTATATGAAAATGAAGATAAGCGTAAATCAACAGGAAAAGCCCTTATGTTGGGTATTTCTTTTGCAAGTATGATAGGGGGTATTATAACACCTGTCGGCAGTACGGTAAATATTTTAGCGCTTGATATACTTGAGGAAAGCGTAGGCGTTCAAATTGGGTTTGTTCAATGGATGTCATATGGGTTGACATTTGCAATAATTGCATTACCTTTATGTTGGATGCTGTTGATAAAATTATTTAAACCAACTATTTTGAGTGATAAAGTAACGAATGGATTTATACAATCATTGGACATTCCCCAAAGGTATACAATGGCAGAGATAAAGGTATTGGGTATCATGGGCATTATGATAGTATTATGGATAAGTTCATCATGGATATCAAGTATTAATGTGATGCTGGTACTATTTATGGGTGTGTGTATTTTAAGTATCCCCAAAGTTGGCGTTGCGGAAATAGAAGATGTTATTAAATCAGTAAATTGGGAAATCGTTTTTCTTGCAGGAGTGATATTATCCTTAAGTGATATTTTAGTTAAGAAAGGATTTGGAGAGGTATTAGGACAATATATACCACAGTTTCAAATATCGATTCCTTTATTTTGTATCTTTACGTCGTTATGTATTTTTGTGTTGCTTTTGGTTGTTCCGATTGCACAGTCTCTAACGATGATTTCTGTTCCTTTGTTTATTATTGTGGGTCAACAGGTAGGGGTTCACCCTGTTTTCACAACTATTATATGTAGTATGAGTATTGGATGTGGCTATTTTCTTCCGCTTGACGCGGTCTATCTAGTAACGTACAGTAAGCACTATTATACCATTAAAGATATGAGTAGAACATCATTAGGACTTACAAGCAGTATGACAATACTATTGGCGACACTAGGGTATGGAATTTCATATTTGTGGGGATTGGTATGAAGAAAAATCGATAAATATATTAAGTCAAGGCAAGTAGAAAGGAGTGTATGAGTGTAATTAAAGCACATCATACAATAATGAAATATGTTTTGCGAGATAAGTGATGTATATAAGAGCTATGGAGATCAGGGAAAAGACAACTACACAAAAGTATTAAGAGGTGTAGATACGCAAATTGAAAAGGGACAAATGTGTGTAATATTAGGTCCGTCAGGTTCCGGCAAATCAACATTGTTAAATGTAATTGGTGGATTAGACGATATGGATACAGGAAGTATAGTAATTGACGGAATAAATATTGCAGAATTGAACTCTTATAAACTGGTAGATTTTCGTAGACAATATATGGGATACGTCTTTCAATTCTATAACCTGATTCCCAATTTATCGGTACAAGAGAACATAGAAGTGTGTGGCCATCTAACCAAGAATCCATTAGAACTGGAGCAATTAATGCGTGTTTTGGGACTATATGAACACAGGAAAAAATTTCCTTCGCAAATCTCCGGAGGACAACAGCAACGTTGTGCAATAGCACGAGCATTAGTGAAGAATCCAAAGTTGCTACTATGTGATGAACCAACAGGTGCTCTGGACTATAAAACATCTAAAGAAATATTATGTCTTCTGGAAACGATTAATCAAGAGTATGGAACGACAATGTTGATTGTTACCCACAATGAACAGATTAGAGATATGGCAAATAAAGTTATAAAAATCAAAGATGGAAAAATATGTGAAGATTATATAAATGAAAAACCGATTTCAGCAAATGAGATTGAATGGTAATTAGTATATATTAATATAACATTTAAGCAAGGAGTATCAACCATACTCAACAAGTCATCCAAAAATTTCAAAAGTATGCTTGAGCTATGAGAAAAGTTAATATTGCAAATAAAACGAAAAGTCGTCATAATTAAATGAAACGACTTTTCGTTTTATCATTTCGGGGCAGAATACTCCTGTTTCTTCATGCAGCGAAATGAATGCCGGTGAATTATATTTATAACAACAGTTGAAATATCTTTTAGCATGTGACTATAAAGTCCTGAAAGAACTCAGTCATAATGAGTATGTCACTGGAATATGACATAAAATAGAAATGAGGAAATATATGGGTACCATAAAAGGACTCTGTGAAGTTCAAACTGTAGAACTTATGGGAATAAGTCAAAAAATATTAGTGGTGTGATAACTTACGGCCAAGTTTTGTGCAAACTTATGCGTTCTGAAGATACGGTAAAAAGCTTTAATGACTCAAGCGCATCAAGGAAAACTAAAAATGAAGTACTAGAAATATGAAAAAAAATACTTTGAATTTAAAGACAACACAGAAGTTAAGTAAGCTTATGAGGAAATACACCGAGGGATATACTGCTTCTGGTGAAGCGCAGATTAAAATGGGGACGATGATATTTAAAATATTAAGAAGTCCGGATTATAAATTTAAAGATTTTATCGCTATAGTAGTAAATGGATATCTAAAAAATGAAAGTCTTACTTGTACAGTTATTCCAAATACTTCTCATATACCAGGAATGAATGGAATGAAAGCAATATTTAATGAGTTTTCAAAACTATAATCAGAGTGAGAGTCTATCTATGGTTTTGAAATAGCAACTCGCCCAAACATATCAATCACAAAACAACCATAGTAAAGGCTGTGATTTGGATGACGCAAAAATTGAGTGGGTGATTTGGATGTTTTAGGGATAGTTTAGGAGGCTGCGGATTGGAAAATGTTAAATTCAAGTAATATGGATAATAATAAAAAAATGAGGAGAGTATACTAATGGAAAGACGTTATTTTGATTTGAATATTGAACAAGTTTTAGAAAATTGGGAAGTTTATCATGCTGTACGTGAAATTATTGCAAACGCTTTAGACGAGACATTTTTAACAAACGCAACTCCTGTTGATATTTTTAAAGACGAGGAAGGACTTTGGCATATTAGAGACTTTGGAAGAGGATTAAACTATCAGCATTTTTCTCAGAACGAGAGTGAAGAAAAGAATAACACTGAAGGTATAATTGGAAAATTTGGGGTGGGATTAAAAGATGCCCTAGCTGTTTTCTATCGACACAAAATCAATGTTGAAATCAGATCTAAGCATGGTGTTTTTCATACTCAAATGCATAAGAAGGGAGATTTTGGTGATCTTGAAACACTCCATGTTTCAGTTTTTGAAGCAGAAATGCCTGATTTTATTGGTACAGAATTCATCCTATCAGTTTCTGATATCGACATGACAAAAGCAAAGCAGTTGTTTTTGACATTCATTTCTGAACAGCCACTAGAATCGACAGAGATAGGTGAGATATATATAAATAATGGGGGATTGCTGTTATATATGTTAATGGAATTCAAGTTGCAGAAGAAGAGAACTATATGTTTAATTACAATATAACGAGGCTATCTGCACCTATGAAGAAAGCTCTTAACCGGGAAAGGAGTAACGTTGGAAGAACAGCTTATGCAGATACTGTAAAGAAACTATTATTGAAAAGTAATAGTAATACTGTAATTGAGAAATTGGTTAACGAATTGAAAAAACTTGACATGGGTGGGGGATACGATGAAATTAACTATGTGGATATTCAAGTTCATGCAATAAAAACATATAATGCCCAAAATCTAGTTGTTTTCATTTCCCCAACTGATGCATATCAATTATCAAATGATGATAAAGAAAAAATCCGGGAATCAGGACGTGAATTGGTTATTGTTCCACAGAACACTTTCGACAAAATAAAATATGATACAGATATTAACGATAATAAAATAGGAACCTTTGATTTAGTTCGCAAAGAGTATAATGATAACTTTGAATATGAATGGGTATCCCCAGAAGAATTATCCTCTATGCGAAGAGTGGTCTGGGAAAGTCATCATAAAGTAATGGATTGGTTAAAAGATACAGAATGGAGAAACAAAATTAAGATTTCTAAAACAATAAACGAGTACACTAATGGTGACACAGATGGAGTTTACGATTACAAAGAAAATTTAATAGTTATCAAAGAAAGTGTTTTGGATAAAGAAGCTCATTTCTATGAAGTTTTGTTCCACGAGTATATACATGCAACTACAAATTTTCCAGATAACGATCGTAATTTCGAAAATGAGTTGGGAAAAATTATCGGGAAAATGGGAGTTGAGCTATTTAATACAAAATTAGGAAAAAATAAAATTAAGAAAGTACAAAAATCATCTTTTTTGAAGAGTATTTTTAATATTTGAAACGCAAATAGATAGGATATATATGACGTAATAACACGAGTGATAATTGGTATATTCACACATACAAACGGCAATTGTCGATATGTATTCTTAATACTATCGACTATCTAAACACCAATCTTGTTATATCTAGGCATGTTAAGTCAGTATGCTTGCTGTCTAGGACCGAAGGGACGACAAGAGCTAGCGAACACTGACCATACAAGGACGTCCTAAGAAGCCAGGCAAAAGACATAGGCTGATTGGATGATGTTTACTGCTTAGTGTGTGGTAGTAATGACAAAAAGAATGAATTAACTATTAGGAGATCATCAATGAAAATCACATCTTTAGTAGATAATGTTACAAAATCAGAATTAAAATCAAAACATGGACTTTCGTTTTATATAGAAACAAATACACATAAAATCCTATTTGACTTAGGATCAGATGATACATTGTTTGAAAATGCAGCTAAAAGGAAAATCGATATTTCAAAAGTAGATATAGTGATTATATCTCATGGTCATAATGATCATGGTGGGGCTTTAAGAAAGTTTTTAGATGTTAATAATACAGCGAAGATTTATGTTCAATCTAATGCGTTTGAATCTCATTACAGTAAAATACTATTTTTAAAAATAAAAGTAGGAATTGACAAGTCTCTAAAGGCACACAAACAAATAAAGTTTTTAAATGGTGATTTCAAAATTGATGAAGAATTATCCTTGTTTACTGTTAATGAAACAGCAAAACTGTATTCATCAGTAAATGATGCACTATATGATAAAAATGGAAGAGATGCTTTTACACATGAACAAAACTTAGTTATTTCTGAAAATAAAGTAGCTCTAATTATGGGATGTGGGCATACGGGTATAGTAAATATAATGGATAAAGCGAATAAATACCAAACAACTCTTTGTGTTGGAGGATTCCACTTGTATAATCCTATTACAAGAAAGTCTGTAAAAAATGGTTTATTAGATGATATTTCAGTTGAAATACAAAAATATGAACATACTACTCAATTTTATACCTGTCATTGTACGGGTGATAAAGCATATCAATATATATCTAAGCAAGTAAATAATTTAAAGTATTTTGCTTGTGGAGATTTTATAGAAGTTTAGAGTTAAATTTTATATTATTAAATAATATATGTATTTCCTAATATCAACATTATAAAAATATCGATTTTGTTATATTGAGGCATGCGGAGTGCATGGGGTTGATGTCGAGGGTTGAGGGATAATGTGTGACAAAGCTTTTGTTTTATTGGGTTTAGAGGTTTATTGCCTTCAATGCTTTCTGGTATTGTGTATCACGCATTGGAACCAAATGAGACGTTTCATGAGGAAATTGTTAAATCGGATGAACAGTTAGATTTGACGCATAACCTAAAAAAGTTAGTAATACTAGGTTCCTAAATTTAAGTGACGAATGCAATAAAGTGGATTTAAGTATCATTTCTAATGTTATGCACGAGATTAAACCCACAGTTCTACACGATTTTATCAATGGATATATTGCAACCATGAATAGCAATAGCATTATTTCTATTTTGGAGGTAGGTCAGCTAACTGTTGGCGAAGATGATTTAATTCTGTTATATCCAGATGCGATAGCGGAAATTTTACAGACTGTACGATGAGAGCTGCTCATTTGATTACTCGACACATAGTTCATTCAATGGGATAACGTTATTTGATATGATTATTCAAATACATAGATCATCTTTCAGATTGACTCAAGAAAATGCCCAAATGAATAAGTACGTTTTAATCCAAGGGAAGTGAATGCTGTATCTACTCTGTAAACTTGACTAGATGGCAGATTTTTATAATAGCCGTTCTATCGATTCAATTAAGAAATAGCGAGAGAATTGTTATTCGTGAAGTAAGGGGTTAATAAACCTACATAACAATAGTAGAAATGTATTATAGAAAAGTAAGGAGTGACAAAACATGACAGGTCCACGTAAAAAAGTACAACTAGAAGTGATAAATGTTGGTCAGGGAGACAGCTTAATTTTATACCCGCCACAGGGATGTAACTATGAAGAAGAGGCTATTTGCATCGATTTGGGTGATGGGCAAAAAAATATTACTCAGTTTATTCCAGAGAGAATGCCTGTGCATATTGTACTCTCTCATAGCCATGAAGATCATATTAAAGGTTTCCAACACTTTATTCCCAGCTTTGTGCCTAAGAGTAATAGTCCTCAAGTTAGGTCACTGGTTTTACCCTTATATCAAAATGAATCAATTCTGATTGCAAAATCGCTTTTGAATATGAACGGTCTTGAAGAAATTTCTCCTGGGCACCAGTATTGAAAACTCTTCAAGATATTGTCAGGTGACAATGTTCATTGAAGAGATTGTTAGAGGGTAAAGGGCGGAAGGCTACCGAGGAATCAGTTATTATTTGGGCTTATGAAGGGGCATCTATGTGTAACCATATTCACTTTTTAAATCCCCACATTGCGAAAGAAACGATATCAGAGGCGAATATAAGGACAGTAAAAGAGGGACTAGAAGAATGTTTGGAGTTTTCCAAAGTAGTTATAGCAGAATGCTGTACTACTATTTTTATATCCATTCTCGCGCGGAATATAGTAACGGAAATCCTGATTTTACAAGCCTGTATCAGCAGCTGGAATTCCCTGAAATATTTGAAATGTATATCATGGGAAATATGGCAGAGGTGGCGCAGGAATATCCCGAGGTGTTTGCATCCAAGGCCCGATATCTTGATACTTATTTTTGCGACAACTATTTTTCACTTAAAAAATTTAATAAGGAGCCATCTGAGAAAAATCTTGAAATATTGGCTAGCAGTTTGGAACATAGCAATCATGAAGCATGTGTGGTATTCAAGTATACTGATGACCTTTGTGATGAAAGCATTCTTTTTACTGGGGATGCCACAAATTCTGTTTTTACTCGACTTTTGAATAACGGCATCGATTTGCATTGTCGTTACATGAAAATGCCTCACCATGGAAGTAAATATAACCTGAGAGAGAAAAATCTTAGAGCAATTGCTCCAGAGATTGCTATAATTAGCCATAACAATGGTCATAAAAAGGGACCGGACGGCGATCCACATCCACATAAAGAAACACTAAATTTGTTAACTAAACATGGTGTGAAAATCATTACAACAAACAACATTATTAAGGATGGGGTAAATATAATCAACAAATCTAATAATTATCCTTCTTCCGTTGTACATGTTAAAGGTTAGTTATACACATTGTTGGTATAACACAATCATTATGTGACTAACTACACATTAGCTCATTTATTGTGAAGAGGGAAACTGTATCCCAAAATCATTAGATGACGAATGCACATGCTTTTTTCGTAAGAAATCCGTGTTATCATATGGACAAGGTAGTATTCAAAGTCTCAACGGGTAGTAGAGTGTTGCTTTTAAAAATCTAACTAAAATGAGGCAAGAAATGAGTTCAGTTTTATTGGATAATCTTGACTTGCCATGGGTAAACCTTTTAATAGTGTTAGTGTTTTGGGATGAACTTTGGTATATAAATAATAATCTTGCAACATGGGTATGGAAATGGGCAAAAGAGCAACTACAAAACAGATACTTATATTATGATTTTCTAGCATTTGCTCATGCAGATGTTTCTTTGCTTGACGAGACTATCAGACCGATTAGTTTGACTGATTATTTCAGTCATGATAATGAACAGAGTGTGTAAAATCCATAGCTTCATCTCATCGCTTTATGACTGAGAAGGATATAAAAAGTCATTTTTATGATGTTAAGAAATTTAAAAATATAGTGTGAAGTCGAATAAGTGTTACAAATTATATAATAGATTCGTTACTTTCTGATAATGCTGAGGTTTTTAGACTTTGTAAAGCATATTGTAAATGTTACATTTTGAGGATGATATTTACACTTTTGGGATTATATATAAAAAATACCAATCAAAATACAATTATCGATGTTGGATTTGGTAAAAACATGCAGAGCGTCTGTAATGAGGACAGGATTTCTGGAGTAATGAAAGTTAGTCATTCTTAGGCTATTCCGAGAAATGCTGAAAAGCCAACTGATAAAAGAGCAAAATCCGTTAAGTACATCAAGAAGATGGAGAAATAAAATGGATATAATTTCAGAACTTTACTATTTTTTAAAAACATGTGATATAAGACTAAATATTAAAAGGATCTATGTTACAAAATAAGTGAGTTCAAAGAGTTAATAGAATGTAAGTAAAACTTTATTGAGAAGGAGATTAATAGAAGATGCACAACATTTATGAACTTATTGGCATAATAAAAGGTATAAATTTTGACGGCGCTATAAATGAACAGGAAGTGGTACGCCTTCAATTATGGGTTGATAAAAATAGAGAGCTATCATATGAAGCTAGGCAAGTGGAATTAATATCTAAAGTAGATTCTATTTTAGAAGATCATCAAATTGATGAAGAGGAGAGGGAATTCCTTATTGCAGCGTCTGAGACATTTCTCATCGAAATGAAAGATGATACGGGAAAGATATATGAGTTGAATGGCATAATCGAAGGTGTTATATGCGATGGTATAATAAATAGGGCAGAAGTATGTAGGTTAAAGGAATGGATAGATGAATTTGGTGACAGTATTAGCGAATATAGACAAAGCGAGAAACTACGCGTTTTAATAAACGATATTTTGAAGGATGATGTTGTTACAAAAGATGAGCGGCAACATCTTTTCGACATGCTATCTTCTAGAATTAAATATTCTCAGTTTGAAACAAAGTTGGATTATCTGTGCAAGAAGGTTAAGGAAAGAAAGAATATTGGTACTGACTTGATTGATATATTGGATAATGAGTCAGCTGTAACTGAAATCCACAAAAGAGCAGAAATACAGCTTATTAAGGGACTTTGTTTAAACAGAAGCGACTGTATAAATAGAGAAATCATAGTAATATCCCTTGTATTAGTTGCCATGCTACAATATGATGGGAATTACTATGGTAGTGTACGTTCTACGTATACAAAAGTTTATTTAAAATATACTGAACAGAAAGTTGAAGGCTTTATAAGAACTATTTTAAGTAGATATAAAAAACATAATGATTCTAGCAGTAGAATCAGAATTATTAATGTTGTACTTGAAAATGCAATTGTTCCACAGGCATTTCTTTCTGCATTCTTTGAGTTTATATTTGATATTTATAAAATGAATTTTGAATATGATTTACCAAATGAGCCATATGAAGATTTCCAATTTGTTTTTGAAGGATTACGTAACAATATGCTTTCGGATGGGGACGACATTTCTATTAAAGCTACTCAGAAGACATATAAATTGATCGCAGCTACAAAACAATTGATTACTAGAGAAGAGGGGATTGATGCAGTAATTAAACTTAGCATTATTATTGTAAAGCTTATAGACAGGCGTTTTTGGGATAAGAGAGTAAATATTTGTAATCCATATATTAAAGTAGGTTTTGAATGTTGGGAAGCACAATTGAAAGGAAAGGCAAGAGGAAAAAGAGAACGAAGAGTAAGTTCCTCAAAATTCAGATCCAATTGGGAACCAAAGTATTTAATGACAAGTAATTCGGTTTATCTGGTTCCACCAGTTCATCGCGTTAAGGCGCAGTATGACTATAAAGAACTATCTGTTATTGTTTTGAATGAAGGAGAGGAAATCTATAGAAATAAAAACTGTTTTATAAAAGAAATTATTGGAGGTTATCAGATAAATCCACCGAATATAGAAATAAAAAAACCATTAGGAATACTTACATATAGACTTGTATGTAGAGATAAAGTGATTTACGACAGCAAGGATAAGCTTTATAGAAACTATATTGCATTTAATCAAGATGGACAGGAAATAAGTAATAATACTGATTTTGAAGGTACGGTATATTTTTGTTATAAAGATGGAGAAGCTGAGTTACAGAATATCATTACTAATGAATACTTTTGTATTGGATACAAACTTGTAAGATTTGGCGATGCTATAGTTATTGGTCATGATGTGCTTAATTTTTCATCTATGGTTAAACCAGGAATTTTTGGGCAGTTACATAAGAAGTGTTTTGTGAGTAAATGCGAGGGTGATGAGTATATTCCGGTATATAAAGAAGTAAATGTTGTTGCTTTCGAGACGGATAATACTTGTTTAAAATTTGAAGTTTTGATAAATGATAAACCATACAAATTATCGGAAATGAAATATAAAACTACTGAAAGAGAAGCGATAACAAAGTATGTAGTTGATTTGAATTTAAAAGAATGTGGGCTTTATACAGTTGAAATAAATCAGATTGTTTCTGGAAAGAAAAATAAAATATTAAAGGAAAAATTTGTATATGACAGTAACCTGTTTTTTTCAGTAGAAAGATTAGAGAATGATCTGTATCAAATTGCTGTAAGTTCGGATATTTTAGAAAACAAAATTGACACTAAAATTTCAAAAGATGATTTTGAATTAGATTTCATAAGATTCTCTTATGCTGGAAATGAGTACAGTTACTTATTACCTTTTAACTTTGGATTTTATTGTATTAATGATGGAGAATGGAATACAGCGCAAGAGGATCTATGGATAGAAGATATTTCTTTGGAAACTACTATGTGTTTATTAGATTCTGAGTGTGACGGACTGCTTGTATATACTGATGACGGTACATTGGCAGAGGATAATATAGTTGTCCAGGATAAGGGATTTTATAAGAAGTTAGCAATCGGTTTTTTGAATTCATACAAAAATGGTAATAAAGGTGTCATGCTGATATTTACTGTAGATGGTAAGAAAAAGTATTCAATGTGCTGTTACAACACATGTGTAATGGAGGAAGATGCTACAGAGATAATCTTCTCTAATAATCCTAAACGTGTTATGGTTACACCTGTATTTCGTGGAAAAAACAGAGTTTATTTTGAACTGTTTAATAAAGCAGGAGAGAAGGTATACACTAGTAAGGCATTAAAAAGTGGCCAAACAGAAACCTTAGGTGATGTCAATTAATTTGAAGAATACACTTTCAATTTTCATGAAAAAACAAATAAACTCATGCTGAAAAAAAGCATATTACTGTATCAGAGACAGGAGACGTTTTACGCTAAACAAGATTTTATCGAGAGAATATTTAAAATCGAAACCGCATATTTTAATCAGTTTATTAGAGGAGAAAATGTAGAAAAGGTATATCACTTTAACAAGGCATTTGTAAAGATATTAAATCTAGTAGAAGAGAATTTATTTGAAGGAATGATATTTGTGACAACGAAAAGAGGCGAATGGCAACTTGATGGAATTAATCCTATTGATGTAGAGCTATGCAGTGAAATTATTGATGATACCATGGATGTATATATGACAAATCAAGGAGATGGTTTGTTGCTGGATTTTGAGAAGCATGGAATCTTAAACGCGCTTGAACATCCCACAGCTCCGGATATTTTCTTGTATACATTGAGTATGAAAAGTGAGGTATAAAAGTTGAAAAAGCTAAATCCAATAGAGCGTTCAATATATATTGAACAAAGATATAAAGAATATTTACGTACATATTGTGAATTTGGAAAAAGTACTTTGCAGAATCTATTTGTGAAAGAACTTGAAAAGGAAAAGTTCTATAAGGGGCTATTCGTTGAGCTGCGTTTTCATTTTGACGGTGG
>JBKEBP010000017.1:0-2836 GCA_047973235.1 Suipraeoptans sp.
CACTCTCAGCTTGAAATATATTTTGAAGAACGGCTGGAAGGTTATTAGCAAAATGAGGCCGAAACCCATCGGCTTTATTGACATGCTCTAAAATAGAGCTATAATACATACAAAGGGCAAAACCCGAAAAATCGGCTTTGCCCGAATATAACTATCAACCTTTCTTATATCAGTTTTTGCATTTACACAAAACTTGAAACAGTCTCATTTTTCTTTTATGTATTTCCCGACACCCCGATTATATTCTATGAAGGAACGACTTCCAGCCAATATCCATCAGGATCAGTAATAAAATATATACCCATCTCATGATTTTCGAAAACTATGCAACCCATGTCCTCATGTTTTTTGTGAGCTGCCTCAAAGTCATCAGTTCTAAAAGCAAGGTGAAACTCACAATCACCAAGATTGTATGTAGGTTTCTCCCAATCGCGTAACCAAGTGAGTTCCAGCTCGAAATCACTTATCCCGTCACCAAGATATACGATTATAAAACTTCCATCTTCAGCAGCATTTCTGCGAACCTCAGTTAATCCAAGAGCCTCTTTATAGAACGTCATTGATTTGTCTAAATCTACTACATTGTAGTTTTCGTGTATCATTGTAAATTGCATTATATGACCTCGCTTTCTAACCTACCTATACGGCATGTGTTGGCTTAAATATTACGTTTTTATATTTCCGAAGTGCAAAGTATAGAACCATTCCAAGTACAGCACATGATATAACTTCACCGATACCAACAGTAAGCATCATAAAAGGTATTGGCAGATTTATACCATATCCATAGTAAAGTACAAATGGAACGATAATAGTATTTGAAACAATAGGTGGGACCGGACCTAGATAAGGATTTTTCTTTCCAATATAATAAGTAAATACGGCACCTATTAATGTTGCTAAACTACCGAAAATAATATCAGGAAGTATGGCACCACCTAAGATATTTCCGATTAAACAGCCTGCAAATAATCCGGGGATAGCAGCAGGTGTGAAGAGTGGCAGAATGGTTAGAGCCTCTGCAATACGAACTTGTACCTCTCCAAAAGAAAATGGTGCGAAGACGATAGTAAGCACCACATAAACAGCAGCAATCATAGCTGCTTGAGCCATAAATAATACATTTTTGTTTTTCATTTTTCATTCTCCTAGTTTTATTTATCGTCTGGATGGTTACGAACAGACGTTGTAGCGAGGTTTAGTATATCATGAGCCGGATGTAAAATCAATAAGCGTAAAGAGTAATGTAAAAGACTTGAACAAATCAAACACTTTGCTCAAGTCTTTAGCTATTATCTATATTCATATTATATTTGGCCTCCATATGCCGTTAACGATATATATTAGGATACTTGCTGTAGAATTCTTCCAACTCTTTAACATAATTATGGAACCAATGTTTCATTCTCTTTAACATGATATTCACCTCTCTTTGTATTAAATTAAAAGATTTATTTAACTTTTATCTTTTTATAATTGTATTGTAGACTGATGGGGTATATAATGCTTGTCAAATTACATTATAAACACGCCAAATATTGCAAAGGAAAATTATTATGCAGCCATTTTATGAGAAAAGAGAAAAGAATATTGAAATATTTGAAAAAAGAGTACGCCATAATCCACCACATATTCACGAGTCGCTGGAGTGTGTATATATAACACAGGGCTCACTTGCTCTGGGTATTGAGGATAAGCTTTTTCCTATGGAGGAAGGTGATTTTGCGATAGTTTTTCCGGAACTTATTCACCACTATCAAGTGTTTGACTCTGATGGCTGTGCAGCTATTTTCTTAATTGCGCATCCGTCACTTTGCGGAAGCTATATTGAAGAGATGAATGGGTTTTACCCGAGAGAGCCCGTGATTAAGAAATCCGAGGTGCATCCGGATGTAGTATATGCAATACATAGCCTAATAAAGAGTGTAAATGCAGAAAACGAGGAATACGGGAAGAACGACCGGAGCAGAGAGCATTCAGAATTATATCAAGGATTTTTACAAGTTATACTCGCGCGGACAGTACCTAGATATCACTTAATTGATAAGGAAAACTTATCTGAAGGTGATTTGATTTACAAAGTGGTAAGTTATATGGCTAGAAACTATAAAAACAAGGTATCGCTTACAAGCATGGCTGAGAATTTGGGATATAGTCCATACGCATTATCCAGAGTATTCTCAGGCACATTTCATACGAATTTTAATAGGTATTTAAACCGTTTGCGTCTGGGTTTCGCATTCAATCTGCTTATCCATACACAACTTAGTATTACAGATGTATGGCTCGATGCCGGATTTGAAAGTCAACGTACTTTTCAGAGAGTGTTCAAACAAGAATATGGTGTGTCTCCACGTGATTATCGAAGAACCAAGATGGTCAGTACTGAGTATCAGAGGTAGCCGTAGCTAATTTATCACCACTACCGGCATCTACAAAGGATATTGTCGTTAGAACTAGATCCGGCAAGACGCTGTTGAAGCTTTGATAAAAGTCACCATTTATAAATAGAACATAGGCCAATTCTATGTCTACTTCTGAGAATATTTCCGGGTCCACATCAATTATAAACTCGGTCATATTTTCGTTGTATTCAATGCTTTTGTATGCAGGGAAGCGATCCTTGTGCTCAAGATACTCATCAATAGTTGTGTCAGTGTCTGCTTTGATTGCATCAAGAAAGTCCTGCTGTAAATCTTCTGTAATTTTGTACGTGTAGGAGCCGTCATCGTTTGCAGCAGCCTCTTCAATACCATCATCTTCTATGGTTAGAAATCTTTCATCTATTTCTAGTTCAGAGGCTAAGTCAGCCTTTATGTTCACTGTAGCGCTAATC
>JBKEBP010000028.1:0-1671 GCA_047973235.1 Suipraeoptans sp.
TTTTTGATTCTTCAATTCCTTTTAATAATGCTTGGTATGAAGATTCGCCCCATCCTTCTAACGAAATAATTTGTTCTTTTGCTGGCTTAATTTTTGTGTAAATATCAGAAAGTTTATTTAATAATCCAAGGGCGATTAAATCTAATAGTTGTTTTTCGCCCAAACCCATAATATTCATGGCGTCTCTTCCTACGAAATGATTCCAATATCCAATCTGTTTTGCAAAACAGTCACTTCCTGAGCATTGAAGTACTTTTACAATATCTTCTTTGTTTTGTGTGACAATAATTTTTGTCTTTGCTCCACAAATAGGACATATTTTAGGGAGATCCGATTGATATTGCTCTTTAGGTGAAGCTAAATTTTTCTCAACCTGTGGAATTATCATATTCGCTTTATAAATCGTGATTTTATCTCCCACCGTTAACTGAAGCTTTTCCATCTGACTTACATTATGTAAGGATGCTTTGCTCACTGTTGTGCCATCAATTTCCACCGAATCAAATATAGCAACTGGAGTCATAGTTCCCATCTTAGAATTCGACCAAAAAATTTCTCTTAATGTCGTCTCTACCGTTTCGTCTTTCCATTTAAAAGCAATGGAATGTTTTGGTTGATGAGCTGTATTTCCAAGTGATTTCCCATACTTTAAATCTTCAAAACTTAATACCAAGCCATCGGTTGGAATATCATAGTTTTCAGCTTTTTTCGAAAAATTCAATACAACATCTTCCATATTGTATTTTGTTACTTCTTGGTGTTCTACAACTGAAAACCCATTTTCTTTTAAAAATAAGAAACTATCTTTCATGGATAACACTTCTGGCAGCGCAACCCAAAATCCAAAAAACTGCACATTTCTTTTGATTAATTCATTTTGGTCTAATAAACGCATGCTTCCGCTCGCCATACCTCTAGGATTTTTAAAACAATTATCTGGAGTTAACATAGATTCATTGTATCTCTTCAAATCAGAATATCCACAAACTGCTTCTCCTCTTATAACGAGTTTTCCTTGATACGGAATTTCAAGAGGGACTCCCTTTATAAACGGAGCATTACGAGTTATATCTGTTCCCGTTGTTCCATCTCCTCTTGTAGCAACCATTTTTAATTTACCTAATTCATACGTTAGTATATGCGTTAATCCATCCAGCTTCCACGATAAAATTCCTTCCTTATCTCCCAAGAAATCTTTCAAATCATTAATCAATTTTGTTTTATCTAGTGATGCAGCAAAAAATTCATGCGTTGTTTTTGGAAAATTAACATCTGTTTGTTCTTCTGCTCCAACTACGTTAGTTGTTGGACTGTCTGGAAAAATAATTCCCGTTTCTTTTTCTAATGCCTTTAATTGATCAAACAAGAAATCGTATTATTTATCAGAAATAATTTCTTGATGATTGTAATAAGCTTCACTCGCTTCTTTCATTTTAGATATTAAATTTTTCATTGTCTCATTTTTATTCATTTTCAATTCCTCCATTTGTTTTATTTAAATTAATTTGTTAGAAAATAATCTTTTTTTATAAAAAAAATGGGTTTTTAAAAAATTTAATGCGTTTTTATAAATTTTCTTACATATTAACTTTGGTATTATTTGTTATAAACTTCGACTATGTGAGCGGGAACCCTCAAAATGGACTCGTAGAGTGGATACTCTTTCGGAAA
>JBKEBP010000033.1:0-37933 GCA_047973235.1 Suipraeoptans sp.
TATTGACATGTCACTTCATCTAAAGTATAAATGAAATAAGAGCTGGAAAGCTAATTCTCGCTTACCAGCTCTATAATTATCATAGAAGATTAGTATTTACAGACTTTTTTTCACAGACTCCGAATATAACTATCAACCTTTCTTATATCAGTTTTTGCATTTACACAAAACTTGAAACAGTCTCATCCTTTTTTACTGCAAATACAATTTGGTATATTACAAAGCTCTAAATACTACTCAAATGTTCCTTCATATTCAACAGGATCATACTCATCATAAAAAACTGTTATACTTGGCATATCTCCATCATATGTAATATCGACAGCATATGCTCCAACTAAGTCTACTTTTTCAAACAGCCATACGTCATCATCTTCATCTACAAGTGCCATATCATGGAAGAATGCGTAATCAACACCAATCTCACAGGTTTCTTCCGGCAAAAAGCTTCCGATTGATTCTATATGATTGTATCCTATATCTTCACTTTCATGGTCTTTTATGTATATTTCATAGAACGTAAAGTCTGTATAGTTGTAAAATGTCATTTCAATCCAGTCATCAGATACAGATGCATCATCGCCCTCTTCATATGAGTAATTTAACTGACCGATAATAACTACCTCTGTATCATCAGATGATGTTGCTATCATAACTACTTCGTCTTCATCCATAGATACATGTAACTCTGTCCCACTATCTACAGGAATTCTCTCGAAGAACCAGCTATCACCATCTTCGTCAATTGCTTCAAAATCATAAAGTCCATTACTCGTTGCTTCGATAGTAATATCCGTAGAACCACCTGACTTTAGTATTGAAGTTGAATCGAGTTGGTCATCGCCCCACTCAAAATCTGATGTTGGTGAAATATATATTTCATTGAAAACATAGCCTGAATCATTTGTAATAGTAACTACGAGATCGGTTGAGGCTTCAGCTTTCTCCTCCTCTACTACCACCTCATCCGTAACTGCCACTATCGGTTCTTCTTTACTGCCGCATCCTGCAAGTAAAGATAATGCTAATACACTACATATAATAATACTTAGAATTCTCTTTTTCATATTGTCTTGCCTCCTTCGCTCACTTTATAAGCAGATATTAGCAAACTATGAATAAAGAGAATAGTAACTTTTAGTACACATTTAGTCACATATATAAGCTTTCATTTCGTTTCTCTTACTTATCATTAATTTGGTCAGTATCCTTGATACGATTTGTTTAACATATGATACAGAGTAATGAAGTTTAGTGGCTATTTCTTCATTACTGAATCCTTGAACTACCAGTTCAGCTGTCCTCAGTTCCGTGTTAGTCAACTGTTCCGGTAAGCCCATAAGCTTCTCAGGATCAAGCAATCCCTTTGTTTTTATTCTTCTGCTTAGCTTTAAATGGACCTCGAGTCTGGCCAGTAAAAGGCTCTTTGTCACCGGTTTCTTAATATAATCAACTGCCCCTAGCTCCAGTCCCTTTACCTCACTAGAAATATCTGTAAGACCTGTTAAGAAGAGTACCGGCACATTTTTCATATCATCAATTTCTTTAATTTTTGCTATAACTTCATATCCATTTTCATTAGGCATATCGATATCTAACAGAATAATATCTATTTCAGTTCCTTTTTCTATAATTCTGGCTGCTTTCTTTCCATTGTCTGCTAAGCTAACCGAGTAATTTGGTGATAGCATCTCAGATATTGTTTTTAATGCTGTCAAATCATCATCTATTACCAAGATTCTTTCTTTTTTCTCCATGTCTTATTCCTCACCCTTATCTATGTATTCTTCTAGTTTCTTTTCCGCTTCTTCCATTTGCAAATTCTCAATCAATTCTACTATTTCGTTTAGTTCCCCTCTCGCTTCAACTCTTTTATCTATAACGGTAAGCTTATTTATTTCTTCTATCGATTGCTTCCAATCACTAACTCTCACAGCTTCAAGTGCTGCCAAGCTTAATGCTTGTCTGCTATCTGTATTTAAAACATCTACTTTTATTCTTTCAATAGGCACTTCAGCTTCCCATGCATTACTCAATGCTTCGAATTCTTTTATAGCTTGTTCACATTCGATTACAAAAACCGGGAAAATTGCCTTCATATATCTTCTGCCGGAATTTGTTTTAACCTCTTTTGATTCAATTCTTCTAGATATATCATACAGATCCGTAGCACCTATACCTCTCGCTCCTGATTTAATTGCATGTATCTTTATTTTCAGATTCTCATATTCCTCTGACAGATACATCCTCTTCATTTCCTCTAATGTTTCATTTCCTGACTCTAGAAAAAATCTGATCTTTTTTCTATAAAATTCAATATCACCTTCCGAAAATGCAATTCCATCACTAAGCGAAATACCCCTATTACTTAATTCCATATCTAAACACTTAGGTTTGTTATAAACATCCCGGATGTTCTCTTTCTTTTGTATTATTACTAACTCCTGCCCTAAATATTTTTTTATTGTACTCTCGAGCTCTTCATTTTGTATAGGTTTTGACAAAAGCGTACTAAAACCTTCTTCGATAAGCCTATCTCTAGTTTTCTCTACATAATCAGCCGTAAGTGCTACAATCGGAATATCATCTATAAGGCGAAGGCTCTCCATTTCTCTTTTTGTCTCTATACCATCCTTCTCCGGCATTCTATAATCCATGAATATAATATTATACTTATGTTCCTTCACTTTCTTTATTGCTTCATTGCCACTTATCGCTGTGTCAATCTTCATTTGTGTTTGCTTTAGCAGAAGTCGCGCTATTTTGAGGTTTTCCGCATGATCATCTACGAATAAAAGCCGTGCTTTTGGTGCAATAAATCCTTCTCCGGCATTGTAATCGTTCGTTTTGCCAAGTCCCATTTCACCCATGACCTGTGTACTTCTTCTCTTTTGTTTTACCTCTAATCTGAAGATGCTTCCTTTTCCATATTCACTTTCTACAAGAATGTGTCCATTCATCTTTTCTGTCAAATCCTTTGCAATTGAGAGTCCTAATCCTGTACCTTCAATTTTCTGATTTTCCAAAGTTTCGACTCTATGAAAGCTGTCAAACACATATGGCATATCTTCACTTTTAATTCCTATACCTGTATCAATTACTGAGAATATTATTGCTATTTCATCAGAAGTATTTGTCACACGTGCCTCTGCCTTAAATGTTACACTTCCTTCCTTTGTATACTTTACGGCATTACTTACCAAGTTTACCAATACTTGCTTTATCTTCATAGGAGCACCCCACATAATTTTGGGTATCAATAGACTTATGCTTGTATTAAATTGGAGATTTTTTTGACTACAAAGGTGATTCCCAACACTGATGATATCACTGATTAACTCCTTAGATTCATACCACATATTTTCTATTTCCATCTTACCGGCTTCTATTTTAGACATATCTAATATATTATTTATAATCTCGAATAGAGTATCACTTGCACGTTTTATATCTATACTATAATTACGCACTTCTTCAGACTTGTATTCTCTTAGTATCATCTCGTTCATACCCATTATTGTATTTATAGGGGTTCTTATTTCATGACTCATGTTGGCTAAGAAATTACTCTTTATTTCACTGACTTGCTCAGCTTTTTTTCGTGACTCTTCTAATAAAATTTGCTGTTTATCATACAATCTAAGCAATAAAAACATTGCAATTGAAAGCACTACACTAACAGAAACAAATCCCACTAAACTATCAAAAAAATATGCTTCACTAGATTCAAGTGGTATCACTATTTCCGGTCTTATATATTCCAACACAAAGCATCCTATATATATAGCAGTCTCCACAATCACAAATACTATACTTTTATGGCCTCTTAGCATGTATCCTGTGAAAACTACTGCAAATATAAAAAAACAAGGCATAGCACTATAATATCCTCCTCCAGTAAAATAAATTACCGGAAAGAATACCATAAACACCAGGATAACAACTATACTGTATCCCAATTCGTACCGCCCTGTTTTGTTTGTATATATTAAAAGTAAAATCGCTGCAACACCTGACACTGCATTAAGTAAAACCGTAAGAATATGAGCATCACTCAAAACGGAAAATAGTGTAATCGTAAAACTTATTAAAATACCTGCAAAGGCTAAAATATTGAAGATTTTTACTCGAAAATCAAGTTCCTTACCAAGAAACTTTTTTTAAATTCTATTATTAATTTGCTCACTGCTCATCCCTCTAGTGTATCTCAATTTATGATATTACCACAATTACTTTTGACCTAAATATATATCATTGAAATGTCTGTGTCAAATAGATTTCTATTCCTTGTGATGCAGTGCAATCATTGTGTAATAACCCGGTTTCTCTTCACCTATGAACTTGTGTAAATTGCATTTTCTACAATCACCACAGTTTATTCGTAAGAACTCATCCAGTGAACCATACGTCATAATAATAGCAAATAGTAAATCACTCAAATATTTGGATTTATCTTCGGTTTTAATTACCTCGAAGTTGTTTCGTTCTAAAATATCTCTTACTTTTTGTGTCCCTTCCTCTAGAGAGTCCCCACGCAAATACATATCACTTATACCAATGTATCCCCCGGGTTTTAGCACTCTTTTAATCTCTGCAACTACACCCTCATTATTTTCTATCAAATGTGAAAAATTACATTCTGATAAAATCATATTGAATTTACTGTCTTCGAAATCAATTTTGCTCGCGTCCATCTTGTATATAAAAGGCTTTTCGCTCACTGCATCCGAATCTATCCCCATAACATTTAACTCAAGTCTACTATGCAAATACTCTACGCTTTCTCCCGCACCACTACCTATATCTAGCAAGAAGTCTCCCGGCATAAGATTGCATTCGGTTACTAATTCTTCTGTTAGAGTCAGACCACCCGGTCTCATAGTGCCTCCGGTCAGTTCTCTTAAAGCACGACACCTGTTATCTTTATTAGCTATATCCCTTCTATGAAGTGACTTTCCGTCTCCTGAGGTAATATTATACGCACAAAATGGTTTTAACTCTCCGTCTTTTCCGACTATATTAATGTGACATTTTCTTAGGCGATTTAGGTCAACATTCCATACATCTTGAAAAGCCATTGCAGAAATTGCAAGAGTATTATTCCTCCTACTTAAGAACTCATCAAGTGCACTCAAATCAAATCCTGTTCCCAGTTCATTACCGGTGTCCATGTTCTCTTTTTGTCCCCATTTCCTAGCCACAACGTCTCTTGCGTTGTCACTGGTATTTGCATTGCCACAGCAATCTCCTTGGCTTTTCTTAATCAGATGCCACCCATCTTCATCGACTATATAGTCTGCATTAAAAGAACATAGGGAGTGTTCTGCACTCGCTCCTTTAAAATCGACGGCTTTTAGCTTACCAAACATGCTCGTCTCAATTTCATTCATCAACTCAGATAAGGTGATGTGCGCTTTCTCTTCCGGTGCATCAGTATACCTTCCAAAATAACTCATCGGTTGAAAATGCACGCCCCTGACTGTATTCATATGATTCTTTGCATAGTTCAGAATCTCACCTATATGGTGTTCATTAACACCCCTTTTAATAGTCGGTACCAAAACTACGGATACACCAGCTCTTTCACAATTTGCTATAGCCGCTTCCTTTTCTATTGTCAGGTCCCGGCCTCGAAGTGTCACAAATGCATCAGCATATGTGGAATCGAATTGAAGGAATACTGTGCTTAGACCGGCTTTTTTTAGCCTATTTAAGTAATCAAAATCCTCTCCGATTCTAATACCATTAGTGTTAAGCTGAAAAAAAGTAAATCCCATGTCTTTGCCAAGTTTTATTATTTCGTCTAAGTCTTCTCTTAAGGTCGGCTCACCACCTGAGAGCTGGATATTAAAAGGTCCTCCTCTATCCAGAAGCATTTGATACCAGGATTTGATTGTTCCTATATTCGGGTCGTTATTATTACCTGTATCATCGTCTGTGCTTGATTGTGCAAAGCAAACCGGGCAGTGAAGATTGCATCTATTCGTCACTTCAAAAAGAACACAACAAGTAGCCTGCGCATGATTCTCGCACAGACCACAGTCAAACGGGCATCCCAGAACTTTACTTTTTACAGGATTATGTGGTTTTTGATCTATCCCCTGTTTATTCCATTCCAAGAAATTTTGGACCCCGTTCCATATATATGACTCAAAATGACCATGCAAGTCACAATCCTTAACAAGCCAAACCTCATCTTCTCTTGCTACATAACTCGCAGGGATCTTCTTCATACATACAGGGCAAAGGCTCTGCGTTTTATATAATTCATCCTTACTCATTAGGGTCAATACCATGCTCCTCCAATATTTCCAAACACTTAATAAATGTACGCTCTAAAAGTGCCGGACAATAACTCATAATACTTTCCATATTAAACTCTACTAACTCTCTACATTCCAGACTACCATTCGTTTCTTCAAACCTCTCTACCAGCTCTTTTGCAAGTTCCCTATATTCGACGGGTTCCGGATCATTGTCATCTCGCTTAAAATATGACGATAACATGGCCACACCACCGGTTAATGTTCCACACGTTCTCTGAGCGAACATTCCTCCTCCTAGCGCACCGAGTGCTCTCATGGTAAACGGTTCTTCTTTTTGACGTAAATCAAGTGATAACTGCATCATTATCTGTGAGCAGTGATATCCTTGTTTTAATAATTCGTCAATTCTCTCCCTAAGTTCCATAGATACACACCACCTTCCTATTTATCTTCCAGTGATTTCTCAACGTGTTTCATTCTGCCCTTTGCAAGTTCCTCCGGTATATAGACCATGCCACAAATCGGACAAGACGGCAAAGTAACATTAAATGCCGAATCCATATAGCTAAGCTGAACCTCTTTGGGTTCTAGCAACTTATCGCACTTGTCACAGCGTAAATTGACTTCTCCTTCATAAATATAATCAGCCATTAATTTCCCCCGCTTTCCTTGATTTTATCACTTATAATAAAATCCATCCTATGACAATACGCTTTATGCACGAGATATCCGTCGTCTGTTAGGCTATACTCTACCCAGAATGTTACATTCTTAGGGCGATGATAAGCAGTGAAATGTCCATTTTTAATATTTTTCATTTTGTTTCCGGTCTCCTGTGCATACTCTATTACATCTGCGATATCACTCCTGAGAATATGCATCCTCTCAAATTCGGTTTCAAGCTCATCACTTATCAATAGTTTCATTCGTTCTATCCTTTCAATTCCTTCATTCCAATATTTATTACCGGCAAATGCCTTGAACCATTCTCTATTTTCCTGCATAGTACTTAGTGATACCGGATTATCATTAATCTCATCCTTATCTAAATAAAGGATTTCTAATATATGGTAAGATTCTCTCTTACTAAGAGTATATCTATTCTTACAGTTAGCACAATATGTTAAAATCGGGATTTCAGTATCCTGATAGGATTGTAATCCGGTGCTTTTGATTTCGTCCGATATTTCTTCATTTGAAACTGCTGCAAGTCCGCCGTATCCACAACATGGCCCATTTGTATCACTTATTTCGTCAAGCTTAATCCCTTGTGTGTTACATAGTTTTCTGATACATTCTTTCGTATCAACGTCATGTCTGGCACCACAGGCATGGTGAAGATACATTTCTCGTTGTATACTGTTCTCCGAAACTACACCTATTTCATTCAAGACTTCATACACTGTCTTTGTTTCTATTCCCATATGTTTACTAAGATTTAATGAGCAATTCGGGCATCCCGTAATAACCAGTGGCTCACCCATCCGCTGCCATATATCTCTAATCTTTTGTTTAATAGATTCAAATTTCTCTTCTTCACCTGCCCAAACAGCAGTTATACCGCAACACGAACTTATAAATCCAAGTTCTGCACTATATCTATCTCTAAGATCATCATATACCTTCATAACAAGCTTCGGAGATATTGCTACCAGTTGACATCCGGGGAAAAACAATGCTTTACTTTTATCTCGTCCCGGTGCGCTTTGTGCAAGAAAAGCCACATCTGAAATGCTATGCTCTAAGTCGTTCATTCCAAATTCAAATGCGGATTGTGGCATTTTATTTGTCTGTTTCATTTTGTTACGTGCACTAAGGAATACATCTGACATATCAAGGCCATTTGGACATATGGATTCGCACTGCCCACACAGCGAACAGGAATTAATCATATCGTTGGCATAATGCGTTCCCATTGCAATTGATAGATTGTTATACACCTCTCTAATGTATTCTTTTGGTGTCTTTTTATATGCTTTTAAAAAACCGCACTTTTCAACGCACAACTCACATTTACAGTCTATGCATCTACCGGCTTCAAGCTTCGCCTCTTCTTTTGTATAGATAATACCGTCTCCCGGTAAAATAGCTTCACAGTAAGTGACATGATTTGTATTCGTGATAAGTGTCGTTTCATAACTCCCTTCCTTATCTCTTCCAATATCTATATTAACCTTTTTAATTAGGCGTTCAGTTGTGATGGCCATGCTTCTACCGCCAGCCATGTCAAATACCGTAGTATCACTGTTTCCTGCAATAATCGGATTATCACTATTTGAATTCTCCTTTATCTCGGTTAATGTTCCTTTATCAATCTCGCAGGTCACAATAACTACATCGTAACCTATAAACTGAGAATATATTCTATCTACTGATTCAGTATTTATTATGCAATTTAGATTTATGTCCACTTTAAGTTTGTTAAGTATCTCGCTTTCACTTTCCAGTAAATCAACCGGTATTTTCTCATGGTTATATAGTTTGCCCCACAAATGACTATTTTTTTCATTAATTGTAACTTTATATCCTTTTATTGCTAAATCATAGGCGGCACTAATGCCACGTATCCCGCCTCCTACAATTGCGATTCGTTGTTCTTTTTTCATCAAAAAAGCAGGCACCTTTAAAGAAACAGCCGCAGTTTCACATATAGCTCTCTCGAGGTCTCGCATATGAATAACTCCCCCAAAATCCTTTCTAATACATTTACTCTCACATGGAGCCTCACACGCATACGCTAGGATCCAAGAAAAAGGAACTGCCTTTTGATATGTTTTAAATGCTCCGATAAAATTTCCTTCACTAACCTGCCTACATACAGTCTTACAATCAACATGTAGTGGGCATATAGCAGTGCATGCCGGTGCTTCCGTAGCAGTGCAAAGCGCTTCCAGTTCATGAAGTGTATCCTGAGAAGTAATGTTTTTAGAATTAACAATGGTATGCTCCATATAATCCCCTATTCTACAAAAGGGAAGTCCGTCATTGCAAACGAAATCCCCTTTATGTTTAATCAAATACTAATTACTTATTAGCTAGTGCCTCTAATACTTTGTCAGGTTTCGCCGGAATTGCAGTAATTCTGGCACCACATGCCTGATAAATACCATTAATTATTGCCGGATGTGGTGCTGTAAGCGGAGCCTCACCAACACCTGATGCACCATAAGGCCCATCTTTTCTTGGTGTCTGAACATATTCAATAGTGAAGTTATCCGGTACATCCTCAATATAAGGAAGTCCGCATCCCATAAGTGATGTATGCTTCTCTAGGTCTTCAAAATCCTCCGTAAGAGCAAGTCCGATACCCTGAGCTATACCTCCGTATATTTGACCGTCAGTAGTAGCCTGATTAATAACTGTTCCTATATCAGCTACTGTGTAGAAACTTATTACCTTAACTTTACCCGTCTTAGTATCTACTTCTACCTCAGGCATGAACAATTCATACATATAGTTTGAGAAAGGATCTCCCTGAGCTGTTTCCATATCGCAGTTACTGCACATGGAAGCTGCCCATTTTCCGGTATACTTAGTAGGAATACCCTTTTCCTTCATCTCCTCGTATGTATATATTGTACCATCTTTTTTATCCATTGCGTCAATAAGTAGTTCTGCACCTACTCGAATTGCATTTCCGGTTACAACATTAGAACGACTGCCACCAGCCGGTCCGGAATTTGGTGTAACAGCTGTATCATTCATTACAAGTTTTATATCCTCAGGTTTTATGCCTACTTTCCTCAAAGTCTCATGAGCCATTGTAAGTGCTCCAAGGTCTGCACCTTGTCCGTGGTCTTCCCAACTAGAGCCTACTAATACCTTATTATCCGGTAATAGTTCTACAAACGCTTCTGATGCGTCAACACCATCTAGTCCACAGCCGTAGATTCCAAGGCTAAGTCCAACTCCGTACTTAAACCGGTCTGAATTAGCATTCTTTTCTTTACATCCGGATACTGCCTCATAATAATGCGGTTTTAGCTTATCCATCATTTCAGGTAAGCTAAATACCTCCGGAACCTGACCTGTAATAGTTGTAGCACCTTCTCTGTATACGTTCTTATATCTGAACTCGAAAGGATCAAGACCACAAGCTTCTGCCGCAATATCTACAAGAACCTCTCCTGATATCGAAATCTCAGGTGCTCCGTATCCTCTAAACGCAGATCCCCATGCATGATTAGTACAAACAGTTACATTCTCTGTGTTAATAGTTGGTATATCATATCCTGCACAGTGATATTGTGCAAGTCTTAGAGTAAGTAAATCTCCAAACTCAGAATATGCACCATGGTCTAGTATGTTCTTTCCTCTAAGTCCTAATATCTTGCCCTCCTTATCCATAGCAAGTTCCATATTACCGAATGTAGGACTTCTCTTTCCTGTATATGTAATCATCTGATACATATCATATACCAAGCTGACAGGGCGGTTATCACACACAAGACACGCAACTCCTAATATTCCCTCCATAGTAGGTGAGAATTTATATCCGAAGGTTCCACCTGCAGGATTTTGGATAATACGCAGTTTGTCAGGCGCAATCCCTATGCCATCGGCAACCATCGCTGCATGAAGATGGATACCTATAGACTTTGAATGAATTGTTAGTCTGCCGTCTTCATCTATATACGCTTGACCACAGTCAGGTTCTAACGGAAGATGCGGCTGCCTTGAGCAATAACCGTTTACTTCAGCTACCGTTGCTGCGTTAGCAAAAATCTCATTGATTTTATCAAATTCTCCCTTTTTATTGTTCATTTGGAAATAAGCATTAGGTGTTCCCGGATGAATTTCAATAGCGTCATCAGCCATTGCATCAAGTGCATTCATGTACGAAGGCAATGCTTCTAAATCCAGCTTAACCGTCGCTGCTGCAGCCTTTGCCTGCTTCGGTGTTTCTGCTGCTACTATAGCAACCACATCACCAAATTGGAATATCTTTTCATCACATATAATAGGTCTGTCCCAACCGTCTCCCTTGTTAGAAGGATAGGTAATGAGTCCATTGATACGATTCCTTCCGGGTACGTCTTTTTCAGTTATAACCTTATAAACACCCGTCATCTTCTCTGCCTCACTGTAATCTATGCCTTTTATAAGAGCGTGAGACATTTTGGCTTGTACTAGTGCCAGATGAAGTGTTCCGGGAGGCATATTAAGCGCTATGTCAGCGCCGTAGTCCCATGTTCCCGTTACCTTCGCTGCTGCAGATGGTCGATGATAATACGTTCCAAGTATCTTATTATCCGTAGGTTTAAAAAGTAAATCTTCTTTAGAGCATTCTCCTCTCATTACCTTAGCTGCATCCATAACTGCATTTACCAGTGGTTTATAACCGGTACAACGACAGGCATTACGGTTTTTCTGGAACCAGGCTCTAACCTCGTCTCTCGAGGGTGAATCATTTTCACGCAGAAGTACCAATGCGCTCATAATAAATCCCGGACTACAGAAACCACACTGCGCACACCCATGCGCCATCCATGCAAGCTGAAGTGGGTGAAGATCATCAGGGGTTCCAATTCCTTCAATTGTTTCAACCACAGCATTATCCGGTACGGTTTTCATTTTTCTTGTACATGCGCGAATTACTTTCCCATCAACAATTACTGAACAAGCCCCACACTGTCCATTGCCACACCCTACTTTACATCCACTAAGATGAAGCGATGATCGAAGTACATCCGCCAAAGTTGTTTCTTTATCAGCGATTACACTTCTTGAGATTTTGTTAACTAATAGTACACGTTTGTCCATAAATTCCCTCCTTTATATGTTTTGTTTTATGGTATACTGTTCTAAAAGAGATAAAGTCGAGGTGAATATCATGGATGATAAACAAACTCTAAACGATTTGGCTGCTAAATGTGCTAGCTTGATTAAGGATATGTCCGTATCAAAAAAGCACGCAAGCATGCTCGCGCGCAAATTATCTGATAAAGTAGCAGAGATTTTATTACAAGACAGTGATGATACCACTCATATCGCAGCACCAAATGCTGTATTAGAATTTGTTAATGAAAGTGACGGGTCATTATATCGTCGCTATTTGGAACTCGAAACTAATGAAACTGCTAATGGTATTAGAATAAAGGGTGATGATATCAGCGGAAAACCCGTACAAATCGTGTTTCTAAGCAATACTGCCTTGGAACAAATGAAGGACCTAAAAGGCGAAGGTCTCAACTCTCCTCGTTGTGATCATTAAGCATTAATCTTTGCCAAGCATTCGTTATTCTTATCTCATTATCTAATTTAAATTATATCAGATAAGTTTTTTAGATGCGATTGGTATCTCAATAACAATCGTAGCATTGGAGGTGACTTACTTGACTGGAGTTATTGTTTTTGCTCTTAATTCAGAAGCTCACGAAAACGGATTTCATCCTTTAGCAAAAGTGGAGCATTCTTCTGCACTGCGTCAAATTGTGCTAACACTTAAAACGCATTCTCTCTCTTCAATCATCATAATCACAAGACAACGCAACCTTGTGTCAAGGCATTTGGAACGTATGGGGGTTCTATGTGTTGGAACTGATGACTACGATAATACAAGCGAATATCCATTTATCAACAAAGCAACTGAGTTGCTTCCTGAAAGTATCGATGATTTGCTAATAATCCCAGCTGATTATCCACTGTTTAGTGCAGATGCATTAGATGAAATCTTATCAATGCCTATCACTCAAGCAAGTGAGTTATATTGCATACAGCCAATATATTTAGACAAACCCGGATTTCCCATTCGCATTTCAATATCAGCCTTCAAAGAACATGTGAAATCACTTCCGGAGCCATATAAACCTGAAGATTTATTTCAAAACATCTGCGACATTTCAGTCAACTATGAAACAAACGATCCCGGCACTGCAATTAACCTTAGATATGAAGAAAACTGGATTGACGCTCTTACAAAACATAAATTCAAACGGATTCGTCCGATAAGCCGCCTTACTATTGCAAAAGACAAGGTCTTTTTCGGTCCGGGTATATATCAACTTCTGACCGCCATTGAACAAACCGGTTCAGTACGGCACGCCTGTCTTATAACGGGTATATCGTACAGCAAGGGTTGGCAAATGATTAGAGTCGCTGAGGACCAAAGCGGTTTGGAAATTGTTAGGCGCCAAAAGGGTGGTGAAAGCGGTGGCTACACTATAGTAACCGATAGTGGTCATCTTCTAATGAAAAAATACACTGACTATGTATACGAATGTAATGAAGCAATTGAAAGGATATTTAATAAATATTGGACGGATTAATAAATGAACAAAAAAGGCTTGGACTAAAGCTCGCACGCTTAGCCTATGATAAAAGTCCCTTTTACCGTGAGTATTTATCCGAAAGTAATGGCCCTATCGATACCTTTGAAAACTTGCCCTTTACTGACGGTAAAATGCTAAGTGAAAATGCTAACACTATGCTTACCGTAAGTCTTGGTGACATAGCTCGTATAAGGAGTTACGAAACTTCCGGAAGTACGAGCCTTCCTAAACGAGTGTTTTTTAATGAGCAGACTCTAACCGATACCATATCTTTCTTTGCCTCCGGAATGGAAACAATTGTTGCAGATGATTTAAGACCTACTATTATAATGTTTTCGGATAATAAACCGTATAGTATGGGCAATCTATTAAAGCAAGGTCTTAAGCAAATTAATCACACAGGAATTGTATATGGCCGTCCGTGTGATGAAGCCGATATGATACGTAGAGCCTCCATTTGTGCTACTCTGGTCGGATTTCCCAGCGACCTGTATTATCTATGTAAGAAGGCGCCGCATCTTAGGCCCGGTTCAGTACTTCTTACAGCTGATTATATTCCAAGCTCTATAATATCTACAATTGAAGAAAATTGGAAATGTAATATATTTACTCACTATGGTATGACAGAAACATGCTATGGACTAGCCGTGTCTTGTCCCTTTAATTGTGGAATGCATATACGAAGTGATAGATACTACATTGAAGTAATTGATCCTGTAACCTTAAAGCTTCTACCTTTTGGCGTGGAAGGAGAGCTCGTAATTACAAGTCTAAAAGATGATGCATTGCCGCTTATTCGCTACCGCACCAGTGATATAGGAAGCATATCTTATGCTGATTGCAAATGCCATAATAAGAGCCCTCGTATATTAAAAGTACTCGGAAGGGTCGAGAATATCTCAAACGAGATAAATATACATGCGCTTGATGACCTTTTATATAGTGAGCCCGGTGTATTTGCCTACGAAGCATCACTAGATGACTCTGTACTAACATTAGTTATAAATGGAACCCTTTTAGATGAAAATACCTTAGTGAGCAAGATAAATGCCAAGGTTAAACTTCACTACTCGGAAGTTCCCCCTTGGCATACAAGTGGTAAACGCTCGTTATAACAATTTTCCTGTAAAATGTAGCTACTCTTAATCCAAGTGTTTTCCGGCAGCTTTGTCTACAATAACTGTCAAGTCACTATGCAGCTGTAGTATTGATGCCGGAACTTTTGGTGTTATTGGTCCACAAAATGCTTCCTTGACTATATCTGCCTTATCAGCTCCACTTGCTATTACAAGTACTTTTCTAGCCTGCATAATTGTATTAATTCCCATTGTATATGCTTGCCTTGGCACTTGATCAGCTGACTCAAAAAATCGTTTGTTCGCTTCAATTGTCTTTTCCTGCAAATCAACACAGTGTGTATCCTTATTGAAATACTCTGCAGGCTCATTAAACCCAATATGTCCGTTGTGGCCAATGCCTAATAATTGTAAGTCAATTCCACCCAAATCTTTAATTAACTGCTCATAGCGCCTACATTCTTTTTCGGCATTTGGCTCTTCACCATTTGGGATATTAGTATTCTCTGCCTTAATATTAACTCTATGAAAAAGGTTGTCATTCATAAAATAGTAGTAACTCTGTGAGCTGTCCCTACTTATTCCCCTGTATTCATCGAGGTTTACTGATTTAACTTCGTTAAAATCAAGTACTCCATCTTCATACTTTTTAACCAGATTATTGTAGGTTTCAATTGGTGTTGAGCCTGTGGCAAGTCCTAGTGTACAATCCGGCTTCATAATAATCTGTGCAGCAATTTGGTCTGCTGCTTTTAAGCTTAAACTCGCTAAATCTTTCGTAATATAAACTTTCATTATCGCCTCCTCGTGAATAGATGTCCGTTGTGTAAATCATCTTATTCCACTTTCTTTTTTTTTGACTTTTCATTTTTTGACTTTTTATTCTTTATAGATTTATTCTTTTTCTTGTGTTCACTTAGTTCTATTTGCTTTGATTGTTCCAAGAAGTCTGCATCTGCACTCTTGGTGGTTGGAATAAACTTCTTAGCAAATTTACCTTCTCCTCTATTCTTAACATATATGTAACCTATAATCGAAAAGAGTACTGCTCCGATAAAGTTGACCATTAGATCCTTCATCGTATCCATTAAACCGATATCCAGATATCCACCTAGTCCTAAGTCCTGTCCGTTTATAAATACATCCTTGATATCAGCTATTCTTACAACTGTGTTTGTTCCTGTTGGATCAAGTTTAACCGAATTAATTGAATGTACAATTGTATCTTTTTGCATGTCGTAGCCAAAGAAGTGATCCATCCCCCATTCAAAAAATTCCCATATGACACCAATAGTCATAGAAAAACAAAATGCAACAATTGATAAAAATGCAGGTGATAATTCAAACTTCATCTTTTGATTTTGATTAAAGAAATCTACCATATAGAAACCTATGGCGGCCATTAGAAATCCATTCACTGTGTGAAGCGCCGTGTCCCAAAACGGAAATCTGATGTAATAAGCACTTATTTCACCTAATATTTCAGCTGCAAATATAAATACTAGAATCGTAATTTCCAAGCCGGTTGGTAATTCTATTTTCAAATTAACCTGTATTAAACTTGGTATTGTAAGTAATATCAATGTTAATGCACAGAGGAAAACGTTTTCGTAATTTCTGTTAAACATCTGCAGTATCATCATAATTATCACTGCAGCTCTAAGCACTACATACACGATAAATGAGCTCTTATGCTCACGTCTCTCCATCTCTAGTGCGCGACCCAATATTTTTAACCGTTGTCTAAAACGCATTTTTTTCATATCCTCTTTGATCTCCTAATTGCTTTCATTTAGTACCTTCATGTTCAAGTGTCATTCTAACAGATATAGCAAAAAATTAGAATACCTTATGTTATGACTTTTGTTATTACCTTTGTTAGAGTTATATTAATTATCTCGTATTTATCCTTTTTTAACTTTTAATTGAGTAGTAAGCATGATAAACTAATAACAATCATAATAACATATAACAAGGAGGATTGCATCATGAAAAATATTTGTGTAGTAACCGGCGGTGGCAGCGGAATGGGACTTTCTACTGCAAAACTAATGGGAAAAGATCACCACGTAATTCTAGTCGGAAGAACTGTATCAAAACTTGAAAATGCTTTAAATGAGCTCAAGACTTTAGGTCTGTCAGCAGAAACTTGCCCTTGTGATATAAGTAAACGTGAATCAGTTACGAAATTAGCTGAGTTTGCTGCTTCCAAAGGTAGTGTTACCGCCGTTATTCACGCTGCGGGCATGTCGCCTCATATGGGCTCCGGTGAAGTACTATTCGATGTAAACGCAATGGGAACTATATATATGAATGAAGAATTTGCAAAAGTAATGCCTAAAGATAGTTGTATCTTAAATGTTTCTTCTATGTCCGCCTATATGTTACCTCCTGATCGTGTTCCTAGAGATGCTTATAAATTAAGCCTTTCTGATACTGATACCTTTAGAACAACGATGCTGCAAATTATCAATAGCATTCCCGCTGATATGGCTCCGGGTTCTTCATATACTATTGCTAAAAACTTTGTAGTATGGTTTAGTGAAAAGTTTGCTTGTCTGTGTGGAAAAAATGGTATTCGTGTACTTTCTGTATCTCCCGGTACTTTTAGTACACCTATGGGTGATTTAGAGGGAGAAGAGGCTGCTGCCTTTGCTCGAATGGGTGCTCTTGGTCGTGTTGGTGACCCTGATGAAATAGCCGTACTTATGGCCTTCCTTGCAAGTCCGGCTTGCAGTTACGTTACGGGAGTCGATATTCTATGCGATGGTGGAACTGTCGCTGCCATGCACAAAAAAGCTGAACTAGGCGAATAATACACTCTAAAGTAAAGTTTTAGGGAGATGATAACTCGTTTTCAAGTTATCGTCTCCCTATTTTGGAATCCGTCCTATTTCCCGACGGCACCTTTACATATTACAGACTTGGAAATGTTAATTCAATTTTAGTACCTTCATTTACTGTACTCTCCATTTGTATATTAATATTATGCATCTGAGCGGCATGCTTAACAATAGATAACCCTAGTCCTGTGCCTTCAACCTCTTTAGAATGGCTTTTATCCGCTCTATAAAATCTCTCAAATACTCTTTCTTTATCTTCATTTCGTATTCCGATACCATTATCACTTACTATAAGCTTTATGCCACTTAGAGTTTTCCCAACCCAAACACTCACACTTCCATCTTCTACATTATACTTAATAGCATTGTCGACAAGATTTTGCACCATGTCTTCGATGACATTCTTTACTCCATTAAACATAACACTCTCTCCTCTTACTTCTACTCTCACATTATATTTCTTTCCCATAGGAGTAAGTCTTGTTACGGTATCTCGAGCTATTTCAAATAAATCCATATTCTCGTGAACTAAGGCAATATCCTCATCAAGCTTAGATAACTTAATCGCATCATTGATAATTCCTACCAGTCTGTTGGACTCATCATAAATACGTTTCGAAAATTCCGGTATATCCTCTTGTTTTACCAGACCATTCTTCATTATTTCAGCATAACCGGAAATAGATGTAAGTGGTGTCTTCAGTTCATGAGACACATTTGCCGTAAATTCCTTTCTCATGTTAGCGATTGCTTCTTTTTCTTTATGGTGCTCATCTATATTTACTATAAGTGGTGCTAATTCTTCATATATTTCAGTTTTATGAGGATTCGCAATATCTATTTTATTTATAGGATCAATTATATGCTTTACTTGCAACTTATATACTCTCCATGCAACCAAAATCATTAGTATAATTATAATTCCAATTGCAGGCAGTACATCAAGTGAAGTTCTAATGGCATCATCCATATCTTTGGATACTCTAAATATATTCCCGTTATCCATCTGTACGGCATAATACATCTGCTCTTTACCTACTGTATCAGACTTTCTTATATCCTTTCCTTCACCTTTTGCTATTGCTTCTATCACTTCGGGACGCTCTCTGTGGTTTTCATCATATGCCTTCTTATTCTGGTCATATATCACACTGCCATCCTCTTCTATGTATGTTACTCTTGTTGTAAGCCTAACCGAATCCAGTTCTTCGAAATAATCTGTTCCTGCAATATTTATAGCCTCTATCATATAGTCAGCTTCTTGTTTCAACTCCGCTTCAATCATCTCAATATTTCGTGTATATAAAACTATAGTTGTCGCAACAAATGAAATTAGAAGACTAATGACTATCATTATTATCATATTTCCTTGTATTTTTCTCTGTAACTTCATCATGGTCTCCTCATTTTTTTATTCTATACCCTACGCCTCTAATAGTCTCAATCATATCGCCACATTCGTTGAGTTTTCCTCTAAGCGTACGTATATGTACATCTACTGTCCTTGTTTCGCCACCGAAGTCATAACCCCACACGCTTTCTAATAATTTGTCTCTAGTCAAAACTATATTGGGGTTTTTCATTAGGTAATACAGGAGTTCATACTCCTTTAACGTTAGGGTTATAGTTTTATCAAACGCTTTTACTTCTCGTTTTTTATGATCTATACTTAGCTCGCCTATTCTTATAACTGAATCGGTGGATTCTTCCGAATTAGTTCTTCTAAGAAGCGCTTTTACCCTCGAAATAAGTTCCATCATACCAAAAGGCTTTGTTATATAATCGTCTGCACCGGTATCAAGTCCAATCACTTTGTCGTACTCAGTTCCTTTTGCCGTCATCATTATAATCGGAATTCTTTTCGTGTCTTCTGCTTTTCTTAGCCTTTGTAAAATCGAAATACCATCTTCACCGGGGAGCATAATATCAAGAAGTATAAGCTCGGGCTTTTCACTTAATAATACTTGATCCATTGCCTTGCCATCCGGAACCCCCTTTGAATTAAAGCCTGTACTTTCAAGGGTATACACTACTAATTCTCTTATGTTGTCATCATCTTCAACGTATAATATCATCCTAGTTTCCCTCTTTGTGTACTCCTGTAATTGAGTATTCTACCCATTCTGCAATATTTGTAGCATGGTCAGCAATTCTCTCCAAATACTTTGCTACCATCATAAGGTCCATTGCTCGCTCACCGTGTTCGCCTTTATCCTCGGATAGAAACTTGGCAAGTCTTCTTCTGCTTTCTACAAATAATGTATCTACTTCATCATCTGCATGGATAACTTCCTGTGTAAGAGCAAGGTCTTTATTTACATAAGCAACAACACTGTTTTTTACCATTTCAGAGGCTGCATCCGCCATGAGTAAAATCTCTTGCATATCCATATCTATGCTTTCCTTAATGTTTTCAGAAATGATGATTTCTGCTATATCTGCTGTCTGATCACCGATTCTCTCCATGTCGGTTATCATCTTAAGTGCTGATGAAACCTGTCTTAAATCTCTTGCTACCGGTTGTTGCTCCAATAGCATCTTAAGGCACAGTGTTTCGATGTCCTTTTCGATTTGATCGATTGTCTCATCTGCTTCTTGCACCTTCCTGGCCTGCTCTACATCTCCCTCTTTAAGTGCCTGCGTAACCTTGTTGATTGCAACGGTACAGAGTTCACCCATAGTAGTTAGTTGTTTGTTGAGCTCACTTAATAACTCATCTAATTTATTACGCATATTATCCGAACCTCCCCGTTATATAATCTTCAGTTCTTTTGTCTGAAGGAATTGAGAACAACTTGTCAGTGTCGTTATATTCAATCACTTCTCCTAATAAGAAGAAGGCAGTATTATCAGAAATTCTAACAGCTTGCTGCATATTGTGTGTCACCATAACAATAGTATACTTTTTTTTAAGTTCCGCCGCAAGGTCCTCGATTTTAGATGTGGATATCGGATCCAGTGCTGATGTTGGCTCATCCATAAGCAGAACCTCCGGTTCAACAGCAAGTGCTCTGGCTATGCATATTCTCTGCTGCTGCCCTCCTGACATACTTAGAGCACTCTTCTTGAGTCTATCCTTTGCATCCTCCCAAATGGCTGCATTTCTTAACGACATCTCTACTATCTCATCCAGTTTTTTCTTAGACTTTATCCCATGAGTTCTTGGGCCATATGCGATATTATCATATATACTCATTGGAAATGGATTTGGCTTTTGAAAAACCATCCCCACTCGCTTTCTAAGATTATTTACATCCATATCTTTATAAATGTTCTCACCATCTAACGATATTTCTCCGTCTATTTTACAGCCCTCTACCAAATCATTCATTCGATTAATTGATTTTAGCAATGTGGATTTTCCACAACCTGATGGACCGATAAACGCTGTTATCTTTTTTTCTTCTATATTCATATTTATATTTTTTAGAGCTTTGAAATCTCCATAATATAAATCTAAGTCTTTAACTACAATTTTCTCTTCATTCATATCCGGTCCTTTCTTTTACGTTTTTGTAAGTCGTTTTGCTACCATGCCTGACAATGTATTGATTCCAAGCACTAATGCAAGTAATACCACTGCCGTTGCATAAGCTTCATCCATATGTAAACCTTCACTTGCCAAATTATACATATGGACTGCTAACGTCCTGCCGGATCCCATTACATTGCCGGGGATAGCTGCAACCGTTCCTGCAGTATATATTAGCGCTGCTGTTTCACCTACTATTCTGCCAATTGCAAGTATTACACCTGATAATATTCCGGGTACTGCAGTCGGCAAAACTATTTTAAAGACTGTCCGAAGCTTTCCTGCTCCAAGTCCGAAGCTTCCTTCTCTAAAGGTGTCCGGCACGGATTTTAATGCTTCTTCTGTCGTTTTAATAATAAGTGGTAGTATCATAATTGCAAGAGTAGCTGCACCTGCTAATAACGAAAACCCCCATCCAAGAGTTGTTACAAAAAACAGCATTCCGAAAAGCCCATAAATAATAGATGGAATACCCGTAAGTGTTTCAGTTGTTATTCTGATTATGCCCATCAATTTATTTCCACGCTTCGCATACTCAACAAGAAATATAGCCGAAAATATGCCTAATGGAACAGCAATAAGAAGAGACATAAACGTCATAATAATTGTATTAATAAGAGCCGGCATCAGTGACACATTATCCGAAGTATATGTTATGGAAAATAATTCCGGTTTAATATGTGGTATACCCTTTATCAGAATATATGCCAGTATAAATAGTAATATACTAAAGGTTATTATTGTTGATAACATTACGAATATACGAATAATAAAGGCTCCGGGATGATTTCTTATAAAGGAAACTTCATTTCTAATTCTAGCCTTCATATGAGTTCCTCCTATTTAGTAATGATACACATACGTTTATGATTAATATAAACACAAACAATACCACACCTGTTGCAATAAGTGCTTCTCTATGTAAATCCGTAGCATATCCCATCTCAAGAACTATATTCGCAGTAAGGGTTCGTATACCTCTAAATATTCCATTTGGCAGTCTTGCCTGATTTCCGGCTACCATTATAACTGCCATTGTTTCCCCTACTGCTCTGCCTATACCAAGTACAACTCCTGATACTACACCTGATTTAGCAGCTGGTATCACAACCTTAAATATCGCACCTTCATGTGTATCGCCTAGTGCAAGTGCTCCTTCATAATACTGTGACGGAACGGCCCTTATCGCCGACTCTGAAACACCTATTATCGTAGGGAGAATCATCATTCCAAGAAGTAATGATGCGGTTACTATACTGCTTCCATTTCCACCGAATCCAAGATTTCTTCCTAAGTCTCTAACTATCGGCACCATTACTACTAATCCGAAGAATCCATATACAACCGAAGGGATTCCCGCCAGTAAATTTGTAGCCGTCTTAAGTGGTTTATATATTTCTTTAGGACAGTACTTAGCCAGAAAAACCGCTGTTAATATCCCTATAGGTACACCAACCAATATCGCTCCACCTGTCACATATAAGCTTCCTACAATCATCGGTAATATTCCATATAATTCATTACTTGGACGCCATATGGTACCACCTAAAAATTTGAAAAATCCTATTTCTTTTATCGCCGGAAACCCATTTATCAATAAAAAGTAACAAATAACACCAACCGCTAATATAGAAACACACGCTGTAAGAAAGAATACCCATTTCATGAATTTTTCTCTGAACTGTGCTAATTTCATTCTTTCACCACCTCATCCCATGTATATGCATTTCCATAGTAAATGTCATGCACCTTTGCACTTGTAAGTCCATCTATATTATTTAATCTGTTAACTATAACTGCTATACCATCAATTGCTATCTTAGTTGCTTCAATGCCTTTCTTCTTTTCAGAGTCCTCCAGCTCTCTGGAAACCATACCTATATCATAGCTGCCTTCACCTGTGGCAGTAACACCTGTGGTCGAATCCGTAGTCTGAAGTTCAACTTTCATATCCGGATTAAGATGCTCATATCTTTCAATTAGCTTCTCCATTACCGGTGCCACCGAAGAAGATCCTCCTACCACTATTTTTCCGCTTAATCCACTAGGCTTGTATTCGTCTTTATTATCAAGTGGAATATAACCTGTCTCCTCCACTACCTTTTGACCTGCCGGACTTAATATAAAACTGATGAAATCTTTTGTTTGCCTACTCAATTCTCTGTGTGAGTCTGTTACTATATTAAATGGTCTTGCGATCTTATATTCACCGGATTTTATATTCTCTTCACTGATAGCTACACCATCTATCTCCAATGCCTTGACAGTATTATTTAAGGAACCTAGAGAGATATATCCTATTGCATATTCATCACCTGCAACTGTTGTCATAGTAACTGCTGTACTATTAGTTATCTGTGCTTCTAAAGTTGTCAGGTCTCCATCTATTCCATTAAGTTCTCCGGTAACTTCAAAAAGATCTACAAATGCACCTCTGGTCCCGGATCCCTCTTCTCTGGATACTATAGTTATGTCATTAGATGCATCAAAGTACGTGGTTTCCTTTGCGCATCCTACTACACATACAGTTAATAATAAGCCTATTATCATTATACACTTTAATTTTGTCTTCATAAATCGCCCTCACTTTAAGATAATACTACATTGTTTTTGTAAAATGTATGTTTCGTGTTATGTAAAATCCATGTAAAATATATGAAAGTTTTAATACTTTTATGCATATATGGATTATTGTTTTTTAATTTGACTATTCTCGTCTTTCTTTCGTATGATATTACAATAAAAAACCGGGGATTTCATGAAAGGAGATTCATATGAGGTACACAAATGGAAACTATGAAGCATTTGCACGCCCTAGAAAGCCTGACGGCGTAGACAACAAACATGCATACATTGTCGGAGGTGGATTAGCCGGTCTAGCATCTGCTATTTTTCTCATCCGAGATGGACAAATGAAAGGAGCACACATACATATTTTGGAAGAAACCGATCTACTTGGTGGTTCTTTAGACGGAACAATTGTACCACATGAGGGTTTCGTAACTCGCGGAGGTCGTGAGATGGAAAGTCACTTCGAATGTCTTTGGGATCTTTTTCGCTCTGTCCCTTCACTTGAGGTTGAGGGTGCTTCAGTTCTTGATGAGTTTTACCGATTAGATCGCGATGATCCAAACTCTTCTAACTGTCGTATGATTCATAAACGAGGTGCACGTGTAGATGATGATGGTGATTTCACACTTTCTAAATCTGCACAAAAAGAACTTGTGGAACTATTCATGATTTCAGAAGATAAGTTAGAGGGGAAACGCATATCCGATGTTTTTGGAGACGAGTTTTTTTCTTCAAATTTCTGGCTATATTGGTGTTCTATGTTTGCATTTGAGAAATGGCACTCGGCTATTGAAATGCGGCGGTATGTTATGCGATTCATTCATCACATAAAGGGATTACCTGATTTTACTGCACTTAAGTTTACTCGCTACAATCAATATGAATCTTTGGTAAAGCCTATGGTTTCTTTTCTTACAGACGAAGGTGTTCACTTCGACTGTGGTACACAAGTTGAAAATATAATAGTAGATATCACCAGCGATACCAAACTTGCTAAAACTATACTTTTAACCAAAGATGGCGCAAAATCCGAGATAGCGCTAACTGAAAATGATCTTGTATTTGTCACTAATGGGTCCATAACCGAAAGTACAACCCAAGGAGACCACAACACTCCCGCACCAATTACTCATGCACCCGGTGGCAGTTGGACTCTATGGAAAAATCTTGCTTTACAATCACAGGAATTCGGTAATCCTGATGTTTTCTGTGAGAACCTACCTGACGAGAGTTGGTTCGTATCTGCCACTGTAACATGGCAGAATATGGATATAGAACCATATATTGAGCGCTTAACAGGTCGCAAATTACGAACAGGTCACATTGTCAGTGGTGGAATCATTACTGTGAAAGACTCTAATTGGCTAATGAGTTTTGCTACACATCGCCAACCACATTTTAAGGAACAAAGCGAACAGCAAAATATCACTTGGGTATATGGATTATTATCAAATACTCCCGGTAATTACATCAAAAAGCCAATCGAGCAATGTACCGGCAAAGAAATCGGGATGGAGCTTTTATATCATTTAGGTATGCCCGAGTCAGAAATTGAAGCTTTTGCAGAGAATAATTGCTCTATTATTCCTGTTTATATGCCTTTTATAACCTCATATTTTATGCTGCGTAAAATGGGTGACCGCCCGTTGGTAATACCTAATGGATCAAAGAATTTGGCATTTATAGGCAATTTCGCCGAGACGAAGCGCGACACTGTATTTACTACTGAGTATTCTGTTCGTACTGCCATGGAAGCTGTTTATTCTCTTCTTGATGTGGAAAGAGGCATTCCTGAGGTTTTTGCTTCTGCATATGACATTCGAACTCTTGCTAATTCAATCTACTATTTATCAGATCGTAAAAAGTTAACCGAAATGGATATGCCATTCATTGAAAGAAAGTTAGTAGAAGGATTTGTAAATAAAATAGAGAACACGTATATTGGAAATGTTTTAAGAGATAATCACCTAATTTGATTACTCTATTATCAAATAGGGGCTGTCCGGAAAACACATTTTTCTTTTTATGTATACACTAAATATGGGGCTATCGTAAAATACATTTTTCTTTTTATGTATATACTAGATATGGGAATCGCATAAATCGCGATTCCCATATCTAGTATCGTAGGAAGTCTTTGAACGTATTCTCCGACAGCTCCATATCCGGTATCGTAGGAAGTCTTTGAACGTGTTTCCAACAGCCCTCTGATTGCTTTACCAATCTGCTATATTTGATTCTTCATATGTATATTCTACCAAATTACCAAGGCTTATCCCTATACTCACGGTATAGTTCATGCTAACAAATTGATTATATGCACTCATTTGGACTACCCGTCCCCTCTCTTCATAAGAGTCTATATAGTATATTTGATAGTTAATATTTGCACCTTTAGAAACATAGTCTTCATAGAATGCTCTAGGTAAATCTCCTTCAAGCTCACCAATATAAGATCTCAAATATGGTGCACCACAAGAATATACAACCTCTATATTCTTGTTATCCTTATCGGTTAACTGAGTTCCCGCTGCTACGCTTTGAGAAATAAGTCCTCCGAATGCGACCGTTCCTGAGAATACTTCCTTAACGGAAACTGAAAGCCCTTCGTTCGCTGTTTGTGCCGTATCATAATTGTAATTTGCAAAATTTGGTACAACTATAGCCTTTCCCAGGGATATTTTAATACTCATACTATCTCTTTTTGCAATCTTTTCATCTTTGGCGATGCTTTGTGATACTACTTTTCCCTCCTCTATGGTGTCTGAGGGAACTTCTTCATATGTCATCTGTATCTCATTGGTAGAAACCCATGACTCTACATCTGACTTAGATTTTCCGACAAAGTCCGGAACGGTTATGTTCTTTTCAAAAGTTTCTACACCCTTTGAGTAATATACTATTGCTCTATCTTTTCTTCTGTATGTCTGCGGAGTAATATCTTTATTAGAGATTTCTTGTCTAATATATTTATCCTTATCAACTGTATCACTATATTCAGTAAGTATATTCAGATTTTCTGCCTTATTTTCTTCGACCCATTCAAGAGCTTCTTCTCTTGTCATTTTAGAAAAATCGGGGAGAGCAACTATATCATCAGGATTAGCACCCATACTTACGGAAAATATAATTCGACTCTTTTTCTTTATAGTCTTTCCCTTGGTTACAGATTGGTTGATAATATTATTGACATCGTACTCAAAGCTATACTCATCCTCTTTTACTATTGTCATATTATTGTCTGTGGCCCATGCTGCTGCTTCTGAAAAAGGTTCCATATTAAAATCCGGCATCTTAACATAATTCAATTTATAGTATGCTAATGCTGAAATCACAAGAACTACAAACACTGAGGCGAATATGATAATAAATTTCTTTCTTTGCTGTTTCTTATAATTGGGGTCTACTTCTGTTTCTTCAAGCTCAGCGTTCTTTTTCTTTTCATCTTTGACCACGTCTTTGTTAACGAATATATCTTCGTCCATATTTTCTGTCACATTTTCAACAGCTTTACTTCTCAACTTCTTCTTATCCTGATCAGTAATATATAAATCCTTGAAAATATCTTCTTTATCGGTCTCTTCATTTGACTCTTCATTTGACTCTTCATTAAAAAAATCGCTTGGTTCTTCATTAAGCATATTTAACTCATAATCTAACTCACTCTCATTGTCTAGCTCACTCTCATTGTCTAACTCACTCTCATATCCCTTATTCAAATCAACATTATTCTCTGAATCGGAATTCTTTTTCTTTAATAGATCATCATAGTGATCATTTTCAAATTTTGATAAAAAATCACTCATCAGTACTTAACTCCCCTTTTTTAAGATAATATATTACATCTGATTCCTGTACAATTTCGTTCGAGTGAGTGACAACGATTACACATTTGTTATGGTTGTGTGCCAGATCTTTGAATATATCAACCATTTCGCCTTCCATTTCTTCATCAAGGTTACCGGTTGGTTCGTCTGCCATGATTATATCAACATTTGTAGCCAGTGCTCGTGCAATGGCTACTCTTTGCTGTTCACCACCTGATAGTTTATTTACGGTTCTATCCGCCTTGGTCTTCGCAAGTCCCAAATAATCTAGGAGATTATACGCAACAGACTTTTCATCGTTTGGCACATTATTCTCCGTTATTGACATTGGCACCAAGATATTCTCAACTGCCGTCATGTATGGTATTAGATTATAGTTTTGAAAAACAATTCCAACATTATTGCGTCTATATTTTTCGTCTCCTATTTTATTGATATTCTCCCCTTTATACAGTATTTCTCCCTCTTGAGGTTTATCAAGTGCTCCCAGCAGCGATAAAAATGTTGTCTTACCCGAACCTGATTGTCCCAATATCGTATAAAACTTTCCCTCTTCAAAGCTAGCCTCAGCTTCTTTTAGGATATAACGTCTGCTATCTCCGTCTTGATAATAGTATCCTACACTTTTCGATTCTAAAATTGACACCTTACACCCCTCCTCACATCATTATTTTTTTCGGATTTAACCGTAGTATATAGATTAGTGGTATTATACTTGCAAGTAAAACAGTTCCAACTCCCACAAGATAAAACATAATCACATACGCGACCGAAAAACTCACCTCATACGCAGTGGTCACGTCTTCTGTTGTTACCGATTGTTGATATTGATCCATGACTGAATAATAATATGAATCTTGATACGACTCGCTCTCATCAACTGTTATCATAGACTCTGACATTGCCCCAGCAATAATATTTCCCGAAAAAACTGATAATGTAATCGCTATGATGGCAATTAAAAACATTTCTACTAAAATTTGACCTGCAACTTTTCTTCTCTTTTCGCCCAACGCGAGATAAATACCAAGTTCATGTTTTCTATCTCGTAGAAATAACACTACCACAAGCGCAATTATAAGAAGTGATGCCAGTACAGAAATTATTATAATCAAATCTGCCATTCGTTCAACATTCTCAACCGGACCTTTGACCGTATCATACTGACTGGCAGATGTTTTTACAACGAAATATTTAGGCAACAACGGATTCACTTCATCTTCAAAATCAGATATTACATCAGGTGATTTCAATACATAGACCGGTTCGTAATATACATTATCCTCATCATAGTCAAGCTCTACGGTTCCACCATTTTCATCCTCATAAGTATATCTATCCGGAAACTTTTCCTTTACAGCCTCCATAAATGACTTATCTATCTCATACTGTACATCTGAAGGAATATAAATAGTGTTCATCTGTTGCTCATCAATCCACTGCTGGTCCCTACGTGCATTCTCATCCATGCTGCCAAGTGCTTCTTCTCTGGCTTTGCTCTGTTTATATATCCCGATTACTTCCAGAGCCACTTCCTTTTTAAAACTATCGTCTTTTTGTTCACCGGTCTCATAATCGTAATCATGTTCCGTCTGATCTATAACCATAGTATCTCCGATATGCAGATTGTTAAGCTCTGCTAATTTGTTGGAAATCAAGCACACATATTTATTACTATCCATTTCGTCATCTTCAAATACCCTACCTTCTGACAACTCAATTAATCCCTCTTCTATATCTAATACAGGTGCATAATGTATGCCTTTTGTTATTACAAAGCCATAATCCATACTCATATTGTCAATCATCATGTCACTGTCTTGAGGCTCTGTATAAATCTTTAGTTCTTCAACATTATAATATCCGCTCTGAGAGTATTCATAATATTTTACGTTAGAATTGCTTCCAACCTCTTTAACCGTATCAAGATCAAGTGTCGGATAATTCTCATATAAAGATTCATCTTCTTGTGCATCTTTGTCAAATTCTTCGTAATCCATATCCAATGTAGCCATTCCGCCGAGTCCTGATTTGATTTGAGTTTCTACGTTTCCGGCGGCTTGCTTAATTGCTATTGATCCTGCAATCACATTTCCTAAAATAAAAACAACTAGAAACAATATAAGTGACTTGCCCTTTCGCCTAGTAATACTTAGTAATGCCCTCTTAAAAAAATTCATTCCCTACTCCTTCATATGTCTTATTAACATCCTAAATATAGCATAAGTTTTTTTGCGTTGCAAGAAATATAGCAAAGCATAAGAGAGTGTACACAAATCCCACTAAAAAGCCTTAAACCCCACATATTTCACAGGTTTGATACTTATGTTTTCGATCACTATTTTTTTCTATACATGAAAACGGGAGTATATCCATCGGCATAATATGCTCTTGACAAAAGTCCTAAATAAGACTATAATAAGTCCTGTTTAGGACTTTCTTATTATGGAGGATTACATTATGGATACGAAAATTCAGGAGCAGCTTACAGCAATAAACACTGCTACCAATAAAATTGGTGGCCTTTATGACCGTTGGGCACAAAAACACAACATCAGCCAGTACACTGTGTGCATTTTTTATTGTTTGTTGGCAGATGAAGTATTAACCCAGAAACTGGTCAAAGATGATTTTAAGATACCCAAGCAGTCAGTCAACAATATTGTTATCTCTCTCAAAAATGATGGGTACATCACTCTGGAGCCGAACGCCGATGACAAACGAGAAAAGCTCATCCGACTAACTGACGAAGGCCGTACTTATGCAGAAGAATTACTTGCCCCGCTTTTTGCGATTGAAGAGACGGTCATCAAAAAAATGGGACAGAAACTGGTGCAGCAGATGATTGACGGAACGACTGCATACTGCAATTATCTTGAGCAAGAAATGGAGAAATCAGACCTATGAACCAAACACATGAACTTGATAGGAGCATAAGTTATCGAGCCCTTATTCGATTTTCGCTTCCCACCATCGCGTCCATGATTTTCATGAGTATATATTCTTCAGTTGACGGTATTTTTGTGGCAAGGCTTGTCAGTACAGATGCACTCTCTGCAGTAAACCTGATTATGCCGTTGATTATGCTTTCGATGGCTGTTGGTATGATGGTAGGTTCCGGTGGTAATGCTCTGATCGCAAAACTCATCGGTGAGGGCAAAGCACAGGAAGCACGAAGAATCTTTTCTCTGTTAATTGTCGTCGTATTTATGACAAGCGTCCTACTGTCAGTGCTTGGGCTCATTTTTATAAATCCATTACTGCGCTTTTTAGGAGCGGACGCTTCACTTTTGCCACTCTGCACAGATTATGCAGTTCCTGTGTTATTACTCATGCCACTCTCCACCTTTGGCATGATGTTTCAAATGTCTTTTATCACCGTGGGGAAGCCGACACTCGGCTTCATTGTCTCTGTTGCCGGTGGAGTAACAAATATCATACTTGATTATTTGTTCATCGCCGTATTCCAAATGGGCATTACGGGAGCAGCAATTGCCACTGGCATTGGGTACAGCGTTCCCTCTCTTGTTGGACTGATTTACTTTACATTTAGCCGAAATGGCAGTCTGTATATCGTAAAGCCCAAGCTGGACTTCACGGCAATTGGAAAAAGCTGTTCCAACGGTGTGTCGGAGATGGTAACAAGTCTGTCCGGAAGCGTGACAGCTCTGCTCATTAACAACACGCTTATGCGCCTTGCCGGATCGAATGGCGTGGCTTCGTTTACTGTTATCATGTATACGCAGGGGCTTTTGGCTTCTATTTACATGGGATATTCAGTTGGTGTAGCACCTCTTATTAGCTACAACTTCGGCAAGCAGGATACCGGGCGACTCAAAAAAATCTATACCTCTAGTTTAAAAATGATTGCAGTCACTTCAATCGCAACATTAACTTTGAGTTTGTTCCTTACAAATATGCTGGTCGGAATCTTCATCCCGACAGGAACGGAGATTTTTGATATGGCTGTCTACGGATATCGCATTGTTGCGATAGGCTTTCTGTTTATGGGCTTTAATGGCTTTTCATCAGCAATGTTTACGGCGCTCAACAACGGTAAGGTGTCAGCAATTCTTTCATTTTTCCGTACATTCGGCTTCGTAGTAGTGACCGTTCTCGCGTTTTCGGCTTTGTTTGGGATGAACGGTCTATGGTTTGCAAGCCCAATCGCAGAGTTTCTTGCTATTTGCATGACCGTATATTACTTTAAAAAGATGCGCCCGGTTTATAAGTATGCTTAGAAAACAGAATCAAACAAGGAGGTTATTATGATTGTGAAGAAAGTTTTGATTTTATCATCAAGTCCACGAAAAAACGGCAACTCAAACATTCTGTGTGAGCAGTTTTCCAAAGGTGCCGCAAAGGCAGGACACAGCATAGAAAAAATAGATGTTCACAACCTGAAAATCAATTATTGTACCGGTTGCAGTGTATGCCAGAGCAATGGAGGCAGCTGTGTTTTCAATGATGATATGAACAATGTATTGGAAAAGATGATTCGAGCAGATGTCATTGTTCTTGCAACGCCTGTCTATTTCTATTCAATGACTGCTTCACTAAAAGCTCTAATCGATAGAACGTTTTCGGCTTTTATGAAAATGTCCGGCAAGGACTTTTACTATATCGTCACATGTGGCGGGAACATGCCGTATTATTTAAAGTCTACTCTTGCTTGTCTGAAAGGATTCGTCGCATGCTGCCCAGATTCAAATGAAAAAGGTGTAGTTTATGGTCATAATGCAATGGAGGCCGGAGCAGTTGAGTCTCTGCCCGTAATGCAGGAAGCCTATAAGATGGGAAAATCCATTTAATAATATATGAAAAGAGGTATTACATATGATAGATTTCACTTTTATAAATAATCCTGTACAGCTCTACTTTGGCGAAGGTAAGCTGACAGAAGTTGTTCAGACCATTCGTAGCTATGGAACGAAAGCTCTACTTGTATTCGGTGGCTCCAGCTTTCAGAAAAACGGATACTATCGGAGTTTTGTGGATTCGTTGGCAAAAGGCGGTGTCACAGCCATCGACTTTGGTGGCCATACATATCCATCGCTTGCAAAGGTACGTGAGGGAGTTGCGCTATGTCGCGCCGAGAGAATTGACTGTATAATAGGCATTGGAGGCGGCACCTGTATGGATGTTGCCAAAGCCATTGCTTTCGCAACGAAGCAGGAAGAGGATATTTTTCGTTTTCTCACCTATGAGATTTCCGAAGAGGAACGGTCACATCTTCCTGTCGGATCCATTGTCACATATCCATCCTCTGGATCGGAGATGAATGGGGCAGCACAGATTGACGATGACGAGACGCGGGATAAATTCGGTCTTTCGTCGGTTGTTCCTGACTTTGTATGGCTCAATCCTGCCTATACGATGAGCATTGATAGCACATCACTTGCCTACGGACAACTTACAGCCTTTGTACAAATATCTTCCGGATTTATTAGCCTTGAAAAAGCGGAACTAACTGAAACCATGACGGCTGCTCTGCTCAAATCAGTTCTAAAGAATCTGAATCGAAGCATTAGTAATTCAAAAGACCAAGAGGCACGAAGCAATCTGATGCTGTCCACTGCAATGAGTATGACCGGAGTTTCCACATTTGGAAAGACTGGAGATTGGACGCTCATGCCGCTGACCGGTTTGATGCAGAACTACCTGAATATTCCTTACACAAAAGCACTGACCATTATATTTCCACATTTTCTCAAGGACATATATGATGGCAATCGTGTGTTCAAGGCATATTTTGAAAATGTGTTTGGTGTTTCAATAGATGGAAAAACGGACACAGAGATACTGGAGGAAGGCCTGAACAGTCTAGAAGATGTTTATCGCAGATTCGGGGTTGCAATGACTTTTAGAGAACTAACAGAAGTTCCAACAGACCACACTGCTTTGCTAGATATCGTTAATAACATGGGCGAAATGCCCTCTCAATATGGAGTGTTTACAGCGGAGCGATTAATGCGTATTTTGATGGATTCGATCGGATAGATACCCAAAAATATCTTGACTTTCTCGAAAAAAACATGTTAATATAATTAAGCTCATTAGAAGACATTGTACTTGATACAGTGCCGGACAAGATGCCGAACGATTTGAGAAATGCCTCAATCGTCGGAATTTTGCCCGGCATATTTTTATGCAAAAAAGGAGAATACCATGGATTTTATCAATAACAACATCAAAACACTCTTCAAGCGATTCCTGCTAGCTTCAATAGGCAGTGCGCTTGTTATGTCGGTCTACACGCTTGTAGATACCATTGCGGTCGGACAGTACGAGGGTCCAATCGGAACGGCAGCAACAGCAGTAACTTCAACAATATATGGATTTACAATTTTTTGCGCACTTTTATGCGGAATTGGCGGATCAGTCATGATGACCATATCAAAAGCCAGAGGATCAGAAAAAGAAGGTAACTCTTTCTTCTCGCTTTCCTTTCTTATCATTGGTGTACTCATCGCTGTGTCCTGGATTCTTATGGCCGTTTTTGCTGAGCCAATCTTTACGTTTCTCGGAGCAAGGGATGAAGTGACCTTGAGCATGGTCATGCGATATGCAAAATGGATGGTTCGATTCTGGCCGTTCTTCATCTATCCTACGTTTATCAGTTGTTTTATCAGGAACGATGGAGCACCTAAAGTAGCTACCGGCGCGGTAATATTAGGTGGTATTCTTAACATTATCGGTGACTATGTGCTTGTGTTTCCGATGGACATGGGTATTGAGGGTGCTGCAATTGCCACGGTAATCGGTCTGGTGACGCAAAGCTTGGTCATGACGGTTTATTTGTTTGGAAAAAAGTCTAATCTTAAATTTGTTAAGGTTCAGGATATAAGACATTCTAGTTCAGCTATTTTATCGATTGGGTTTGGTGCCGGCATTATCGAGCTTGGTACGGTTATACCTGCAATCGTCATCAATCTACAAATCAGTCGTTATGCACCAGAGGGTTCAGCCCTTGCTATTTATGGCATGTTAGCAACCATTACAGCTTTGTACCAGGCACTTTATTCAGGCGTAGGACAGACGGTTCAGCCTTTAGCTTCCGCAAACTTTGGAGCCAAGCAGCCAGAACGTATCCGGACAATCCTGCGTCTGGCGATGAAAACAGTTGTTTCTTTTGGTTTCATATTTATGTTAATAGGTATGTTATTTCCGAATTTGCTTTTGCGCCTGTTTATGACGGACATTACACCGGAAATCCTTTCGATGGCTCCACTCGTAATACGAATCTACTTTGCTGAGTTTCTATTCTATGGCATTTCCGTCATGGCGATATACTATCTTCAATCCATTATGAAGGATAAAGCTGCTATTATTTTGTCGGCCATGCGCAGTGTTGTATTGAAATTGGCATTATTATTCATCTTGCCGATTTTTATGGGTGTAAATGGTATATGGGTAGCAATTACAATTACCGAAGCCGTTGTTGGAATATGTGCTGGCATTTATATTTTTCGAACAAAGGTAAACTTGGATTTGGCCAACTTTGAACATGATGATTTCGAGCCTGAGATTAAGGAGCATCATGGAGTTCGTATAATTACTATCAGTCGAGAATTTGGCAGTGGTGGCCGAGAGGTTGGAAAGAGGTTGGCTGATTCTCTTGGTTTTGCTTATTATGATAATGAAATCATCTCTGCCATTGCTGAACAAACAGCGTCAGACGAGCATTTTATTGAACGGATAACGAATGGGAGCGTAAGTGAACTGAAAGGGTTACCAATTACATTTTCACAGACGATTCAGCGCATGAATCCTGCAAGTGGCGCATTAGTTGATTTGATGCCACAACAGCAACCAATCATTGAGCAACTTGCCACAAAGGGTGAATGTATTTTTGTAGGAAGAAATGCAGATGTTCTTCTTGAAAAATATCAGCCTTTGAAACTATTTGTTTATGCGGATATGAAAGCGAAAGTAGAGCGATGCAGGCAAAGGGCGGCGGCGAAAGAGAGCATTGATAATCGAGAACTCGAAAAAAATATTCGTGAAATAGACCGTCGTCGTGTCGCAACTCATGCACTGGTTTCATCAAAGCCTTGGGGTGATAAACAGGAATATCGACTTTGTATTGATACTACAAATATTAGTATTAAAATGATGGTACCTGCTCTGGTGGAATATGCTAAAAAATGGTTTTCATAATTGTTATTTATATCGTTAAAGCGTACGTATGAGCGCAAGTTAATTTAAAGTCAATAGAGAAGCCCCCCGTTTCGTGTTATTTTAATAACACTGAAAGGGAGGGCTTTGTTATGGAGTAGATTTTGTAAATATATTCACCCGTCGAAATTCATTTTTGATTTTCTACAGTGCCCAAAACATAAACATATTCCAATATACAATATTCACTACAAACGCCAATAGAGAAAGAAGAACAAATACATTATAAACTGTACGGCGTTTAAACTTTTGCGGTTTTCGTATGTTTATCAACCCATAGATTATTTGGGCAACCATTATTAGTGCAATTATTGCCAGTACTGCAAATATCCATTGATAACTAGCTGCCAATTGGTAACTGGCTGCCAGTAAAATAGCTGTTATTAGTAAACCGGTTGCTACAATTTGAGAAAGCTGGCTGCCTATGCTCCATTTTTTCAGTGTATTATGTTGTTTATCTTTTTTTCGAACACGACGAACAATCCCTAGAACCCCTTGCACAGTAATGCTAAGTATAGAAAACAGAAAAGCGGCTGCCATTAAAATAAATAAGACCAGTTCCACAATCACTTCTAGCAAAGGAGCTTTTAAGAAGTCAAAATATGTGTAAGAAACCTTCTCCATGCCGTCAACATCACTTGAGTAAACCCACATGTCCTCTAGGTCAGCGGCACCCATTACCATAAAAGATAAGCTTGCAATTTTAAATGGTCCTTTGCGAACGGTTCTAGCCGACCGATAAATCCCTGTTGGCACCTCGCGTGGAGCTTCAAAATAAACAGACTCTTCAAAATTTCCTAAAATTAAACTCATCATATCTACACAATAAACAGTCTCATTTGCCTGATTTGTCATAACAGCAACCCCTATTTCTGCCTCTAAATCAAGTAGTAGATATGAAGAACAACCTATTGTATTTCCGCCATGACCATATGTCAAATTTTCAAATGGGAGAACCCAAAACCCGTGACTGTTGCGCGGAAGACCATTACTATAAAAACCTGATGGAGAAAATAACATCTCCCATGTGTCTGGGTTTTCAAACAGTAGGCTATTCGGGGTTAATAAGGCTTTTCCAAACGTTGAAAAATCTTGTAAAGTTGATGTACACATACCTACCGGATATAGTGGAATATAATAGAAACAGTTTGGAACATGATCTCCATAAGCTGTATAACATTCTAGTTCTTGTCTTTTGTTTTGAACCCACTCGTTATCACTTAAATCTACCGCAACAGCGCTTTGACTCATACCTAGTGGGGTAAAAATGTTTTGATGCACATAGTCTTCAAAGCTTTGCCCGGAAACTTGCTCAATAATATAGCCTGCAAGCGCAACACCCCAGTTTGAATAGGCTACCACCGTACCCGGCTCATAAATTTGTGCAGGCATAAAAGCCCTTAAGGCATCTTCTAAAGTTGTTAACGCCGAAGCATCTTGAACCATTATATTGGCAAATACTTCTTGAAAGCCGGTGGTGTGATTCATTAAATGAGTCATCGTAATAGGCTCATCATAGCTCAAATTTGTGAGGAACCCCTCAGGTAAGTAGACTGAAATGTCTTCACCCAAATCTATCCGGCCCTGCTCACACAATTGCATAGCGCCTACCCAAACCAAAAGTTTTGTAACAGAGCCCCACTCTATAACTGTGTCTTCTGCAATTGGCACACCAGCCTCTTTATTTGCATAACCAAAATAGTTTTGATATATGTCATCATTTACGTTGAATATGTTTATAGCTATACCCGCAGTTGTATCTTCATTTTCTTGTACATAGTTTTCTATAGTGGTACTTATTTCGTCATAAGGTACTCCTGACGGCAAACTGTTGTCCTTTGTGTTGGAAGCCTTCACCGTAAAAGGGCATAGTGCCATAGTTAAGAATAGTACGGCTGCCATTGCAAATGTTTGCAGCCTGTGAATTGTTTTTCTAGAGTTCAGTTTACTAAAAATATACATTTTACACCTCAAGTAGCCCAGTTGTTTTTATCCTTTACAGGCAGAAGACTCCTGCTTCTGCAAGCAGCGAGATGAATGCCGGTAAATTATGTTTGTAACGACAATTACACTTTGTTCAGTAGCTGACTTCTTCTTAAAACTTAGAGTTTGCATAAACCATATACAATCAAAGAAATCAAAATATTCATGCCAAACGCTTGTTCTTTTGGCCATTTTGTGTTACTTTTATAGTATACATTTTAGCACAGAGAGCGAGGTGAATCCACTCTTGTATTTAACAGTTAAGCAACAGTTGAAACATCTTTCGGTATGTGACTATAAGGTCCTGAAAGAACTCAGTCATATAGCTAAAAATCTCTATAATCAAGGACTCTATAACGTCCGTCAACATTTCTTCAGTCATAATG
>JBKEBP010000036.1:0-1918 GCA_047973235.1 Suipraeoptans sp.
TATAAGGAAGATGAAAAACGGTTGGATAAGATGTTTGATAAAACCTGCTATGGTAAGGAAGTGGAAGAACTGGCGACCAGATTAGCGAACGAAGCGATTAAAAGAGTGGAGGAAAGTAAGAAGTTAGAGACAGTGTCTGAAAACGTTTCAGTCTACCAGACAGATAAGAAAGAAAAGGTGAGATAGCATGGCGGATACGATTCATTGTATAAAAAAGACGTTACGATTAATGCCTGTAGAAGCTAAAATGTTAGCTGAAAAAGCAGAAGCAGTGGGAATGTGTGAAGCAGACTATCTTCGTCTATTGATCAGTCAGAAACCTAATGATTATCCAGAGATTAGAAAGCTTCTTAAAAATCTCATTAATGAAATTAATCACATTGGCATAAATGTTAATCAAATCGTTCATAACCACAACATGGAGTTTTATAGCAAAGAGGATAAGGAAAGACTCTTCGCTTATCTTCGTAAATTAAATCTGGTGGTTAAAGAGGTGGTGGCTCAAATTGGCGATTAGTAAGATTCTTTATATGAAGGATTGTGGGAATCATTTTCCTGGAAAGCATCTGAAGGTAGCAATCGATTATATCTTAAAGCAGGAGAAGACACAAAATGGTATGTTTGTTGCAGGACTAAATTGTCAGCCAGATGCCGCCTATGAACAGATGAAGCAGACTAAGACTAAGTTTGGCAAAACGGATAAGAGGCAGGGGTATCACCTGATTATTTCTTTTGAAGAAGGGGAAGTGGATGCAAAAACTGCATTTGAAGTCATAGGGAAATTTGCAAAAGAATACTTGGGAAACGATTATGAAGCAGTTTATGCTGTTCATGATAATAAGGATCATGTTCATGGGCACATCGTATTTAATAGTGTCAGCTTTAGGGATGGTAGCAAGTATCACTATAAAAAAGGTGATTGGGCAAGGAATATTCAACCAATAACCAATAAAATCTGTTCTGAGTATGGATTATCTACCATTCAAATTGAAGAAGACAGGGCAAAGGCTAGCGAGCATTATAAGGAATGGAACGAATATCGGGATGGCAAATTTGTATGGAGCGACATGATAAAAAGAGATTTGGATGCTTGTATTATGCAGGCTTCAACCTTTGATAGTTTTCTGGAATTATTATCAGAGAAAGGATATGAAATTAAGCAGGGTAAATATTTTGCAATAAAGCCTCCGGGAATGAGCCGTTATAAAAAATGTAAATCGTTAGGTGATGAATATTCCGAAGAGGTAATAAGAGAGCGAATTCGTATCGAAGATCTTTCCAGTTACAAACCTTATGAAAAAAAAGAACAACCAAGAATTGTCTATTGCCAAGTAAAGCGATTTAAAAGGAGCAAATTTTCCGGACTTCAAAAGAAGTATTTTGCACAACTATATAGAACTGGTCAGCTTAAGAAAAAACCATATTCACAGGCGTGGAAGTACAAGGATGAAATTCGGAAAATGCATAAGTTACAGGAGCAGTACCTATTTCTGAACAGGCATGATATTCATAGTGTTGTGGATCTTGTGTCAACGGCTGAGCATCTGACGGATAAAAAGAAAGAAGTTTCAAAAGAAAAAAGTAAGGTATTTAAAGACCGTGCGAAGTATAATTCGTTATTCAAAATGCTTGAGGAAGTAGGTGGCTTAAAAGAGTGTGAAAATAGCTTCCAATCTGGAGATGATTTCTTTGCGGAAGAACATACCCAGTGGATAAGCTTAGTTGGTAAACTGCAAAAACAGGGATATTCCATTGAAGAGGTAGAAAGGCTAAAGGAGCATTACCGCAAGGAAATAGCCAGAGTAAGAGAATTGGAGCGGGCATCTTTTAAGGAACTGAATTTAGCTAAGTCAATTCTTGGTGAGATTACAAAAGAATCAGATGCTAGGAGTGAAGAAAAAGAGACTAAGCAGAAAAT
>JBKEBP010000075.1:0-47523 GCA_047973235.1 Suipraeoptans sp.
TATTGACATGTCACTTCATCTAAAGTATAAATGAAATAAGAGCTGGAAAGCTAATTCTCGCTTACCAGCTCTATAATTATCATAGAAGATTAGTATTTACAGACTTTTTTTCACAGACTCCAACTAGTACTTATAGGGATTTTTTTACTACTGTCACACCTTACTTAAGCGATACTTATTTGTAAAAGCTTCATGGCATTAATTGCAGTTTCATGGCTCTGCGGTGTTACACACGCACAGCAATTTTGATTAACCGTAATAGGTAATTCCGGTGTAGCTGCCTTTATCAGAACTGCGTTGGAAATAACGCATATACCAGTGCAAAGACCTATAAGTTCAACACTTCCAATCTCTTCTTCATGCACCTTAATCATCTTAGCTAGTTTCTCGGAGCCAAAACTTGGCTTCTTGTATTCAATCATCTCACCATACAAAGTTTGTACATCAAGAAGTGCTTCTTGTACTTTATCATCCAACTTCCATCCCAAACTTCCGACAATGCAATGTTCTACAGGCAACTTCAGTCCTTCCTGAGTATTAAGATAGTCCGCATTATGAGTATCCATTGTGTATACTACATAATCACCACTACTCTTATATTCATTAATCTTTTCTACAACCCTAGGCACTATCTCTACTGCTTCTTTAGTTCCAAGAGCACCATCTATGAAATCATTTTGCATGTCTACGACTACTAGTAGTTTGTTTTTCATTTTACTCTTCTCCTAAAATCATTGATTTATGATAAATCGCAACTGCATCTCGCAGAAATGTTGCACAGCCAACTGCTATTTCATCATAGTATTCTGTGAAACGTGGATCATCCACATACATCCGGGTAACACCTATGTGTGCTTCCTTACTGTACTCTTTCCAGTAAAAACATAGCCATTTCTTATGTAACTCACAAGTTTTCTGTGCTAGTTCACTTGCCGGATCACCTATTTCAAATGCTGCCTTAAGTGTTTCATTTAACTCCTCTGTCAGCGACTGTATCTCGTCATACTGTTCGGTTGTCATATTTTTTACTTTTGCATTTGAAGCATCTATGGTTTCATCACCATATTTCTCCCGAATCTCTTTTCCATACTTCTTCTCGTTTTCATCAATTAGATTCTGCTTGAATCCTTCAAATTTCTCTTTATCACTCATGGTTAATTTTCCTTTCGTTGCTGATATGGTCTTTTCCACATTCATAATCAATATATCTATCTGTTCACGTCTTGTCATTAGTGCCAACCGATGCTCCTCAAGTACTGATAAATTATCAAAGTCCTTTGACTCCAGCAGCTCTTTTATTGCACCCAACTCGATTCCAAGCTCACGGTAAAAAAGAATCTGTTGTAAACGATTTACCTCTGTTTGTCCATAGATACGGTAGCCATTTGAACTGACTCTAGCCGGGACTAACAGGCCAATATTATCGTAAAACCTCAGAGTTCGTGTGCTAACTCCTGCAAGCTTTGCCAGTTTACTAATTGAATACTCCATTGTGAATACCTCCGATACAATCAGTATAACCCATGACGTTACGTCAATGTCAACAACAAAATAGAGACAGGCAACACTCTCCTGTCTCTATCATTTCATAACTTCATTTTCTCTATTCTATTACATGCACAAATATCATTAACATAGAATATTTAATGCCTTTAATACTTCCTCTTTGCTTGATAATCTAATTACCCTATCAGCTATTTCTTTGCACTCCTGCACACTAGTTTCCCTGATAATTTCTTTACATTGTCTAAGCAATGGAGAACTTACACTAAACTCATCAAGTCCTAAGCCTATCAACAATTTGACTGCATTTACATCGCCTGCAAAGCTACCACACATTCCAACCCACTTGTCTTGTCCATGTGCTGCCTCAATAACAGCTTTAATCGCTCTAAGTACTGAAGGATGATATGAACTATATAATGCTCTTACACCCTCCTGCTCGTTTCCTCTGTCAACACATAATAAGTATTGTGTGAGATCATTCGTTCCTATGCTGAAAAAATCTACTTCTTTTATAAAGATATCTGCCATCAGCACAGCTGCAGGTGTCTCGACCATTATGCCTACTTCTATATCATGATCATATTTTACTTTTTCACCTTCAAGCTCGTTCTTGCATACTTGCAGAATCTTCTTACAGACTTTTATCTCCTCAATAGTTGAAATCATTGGAAACATAATCCGTGCCTTACCATAAGTACTTGCTCTAAGTATTGCTCTAAGTTGTGCTTTAAACATATCCGGTCTTTCAAGGCAAATCCGAATAGCTCTAAATCCTAGAAACGGATTAAGTTCTTTCGGAAGATTCATATAAGGTAAATCTTTATCACCACCGATATCAAGAGTCCGTATAATAACAGGACGTCCATCCATTTCACTGATGGCTGCCTTGTAGGCTTCGAATTGTTCTTCCTCCGTAGGAAGCTTTTTAGAATCCATATATAGGAATTCGCTTCTGTATAGTCCGATTCCATCAGAATTCTCTTGTTTTCCACTTACAACATCATTTAGATTTCCGGCATTTGATGATAGTTCTATCTCTTTACCATCCATTGTAACAGCGCTCAGATTCACCAAACATGACAGTCTCTCGTGTTCCTTTTCCTGAGCCTTTATTTGACTTCGATATTCCGAAAGTGTACTCTCGCTTGGGCTTACTATAACGACGCCTTTATGACCGTCGAGTATTATTGTATCATCATTAGAAACATCATCAAACAATGATACGCATCCTACTATTGCAGCTATTCCTGCGCTTTGTGCCATGATAGAAGTATGTGATGTGAGTCCGCCTAAATCAATTGCAAAACCTCCAATGCAATCCATATTCATCATTGCAGTTTCAGATGGTGCCAAGTCCTTCGCGACAACGATACACCCCTCAGGAAGGTCGGCGAAATCAGTTCTTTTAACACCTTTTGATATGCAAATCAACCTTGCATATTCATCGCGAATATCGGCTGCACGTTCTCTCATATACTCATCTTCAAACCCGTCAAATTGATCAGCTATATTATTAAGCGTATTATGAAGTGCCATTTCTGCATTCATATTATCCTCATCGATATTTGAAATTACACCTTCAATTAAAGTGGGATCATCCAATATTTCATAATGAGCTTTAAAAATCTCTTTCATTGCCTTATCTTTGAGACCGACAATCAGCTCATCAACTTCTCTTTTGGCCTCTGCAAATACATATTCAACCTTTTTAATTTCTGCTGTTTTTTGCTCTTTGCTTGTCGTAAGTTCGGTACTTGGTTGTGGTAACTGTGTATCAATTTTGACAACTTTTCCCATTGCTACTTTAGCTAACACCGGAATTCCTTTAATCACAAGCTCTTTACTCATTTTCTTTCCTCCGACACAGAAATCGGACCTCACTGATATGAAGCCCGACTCAAATATGTTATTCCTTCAAATTCTCAATAAAACCAACAATTTTATTACACATTTCTTCCTCGTCTGAACCTTCAACTCGTACTGTTACCTCATTACCGTTTTTAACCTGTAATGCCATAACATTAAGAACACTCTTTAAGTCTGCTGTCTTTTCACCCATTATCATTTTCGTACTTCCTTCAAAGGACTTTACGAGATTTGCCAATACAGCAACAGGTCTTGCATGGAGTCCTAAAGGTGCAGTAACAACAACATTTTTTTCTATCATATCATTCACCCGTATCCTCTAAACATCCACCATTTGTTTCAATAACTTTTTGATACCAATAGAAGGAATCTTTTCTATATCTCTTTAAATCCATAATATCATCATCTGTACGATTTACGTATACAAATCCGTATCTTTTCTTATATCCGTTACTGGTACTAAGCAAATCAATGAAACTCCATGGATTGTATGAAATCACCTCAACGCCATAATCAATCGCTCTCCACATCGCCTTTATATGTTCTTTTAAATAGTCAATACGATACTCGTCATGAATACTGCCGTCTTCTTCAAGCTTATCATAAGCCCCCATTCCATTCTCCGTTATCATAAGAGGCTTGTTATATCTGTTATATAAATCTCTCAAAATATATTCCATACCCATAGGATCAATTGTCCAGTCCCAGTCCGTTGTATCAAGTGTCGGATTTTGTGCGAGCATATAAAATCCCGGCTGTGTTTCAAATCCTTCCATCTGTCCTTTTATACCTGTGGGGTTAAATCCACTTGTACGTCTTTTTGCTTCTTTTGGTGCAGCTGTTGCCGCATCACTTGAATAATAATTAAGTGCGAGGAAGTCAGATATTCCCGCTTTAAATATATCCTCATCTCCATCTTCTATAACCGGTGCAAGACCGTTTTTTTCTAAATAAATATGGGATGCTTTATCATATATACCTTTAAAATATACATCCGTATAGTAGTAATTTCGTAAGGCATTAGCATTAAGAGCTGCCATATTATCTTCGGATTTAGCACTTAGAGGATATATAGATGAGTATCCTAGTGCTGCACCTGCCATTGCATTTGGAAACATATCATGAACCTGCTTTACACTAATCGCCTGTGCAAGATTCATATGATGATTAATTTGGTATTTAATCTGTGGATTATTTACATATTTTTCCGGAATAAGGCATTTTTGCGTCCAGTACTGAACAATTATACTCTGTTCATTTATAGTTAGCCAGTATTTGATTTTGTCACCATACTCCTTAATAGTGAACTCTGAAAATGCAGCATAGTCATCAACACTTCTGCGATTTATCCATCCGTCATATTCTTCTACTAATGCCAATGGCATATCATAATGATATAGTGTTGGTATAGGTTCTATACCGTTATCTATTAAGGTATCTATTAAATTGTGATAGAACTCGACACCCTTCTTATTTATCTCACCCACACCGTCAGGAAATATTCTAGCCCATGAGATTGAAAAGCGATATGCTTTTAAACCAAGTTCTTTCATTAGTGCTATATCTTCCTTATATCTGTGATAATGATCACTTGCAACACTTGCATCAGCCATACCCGGCTTAATATTAAGAATATCTTGCTGGCTCTTTTTCTTACCGTCTTCTTCTGCTGCTCCTTCAACCTGATAAGCACTAGTTGCGGCGCCCCATAAAAAATCTTTTGGAAAAATATAATTTTCTTTCATTTTATCTCCTTTTCGAGGCAATAACGGCCTTTTATTTTTCTATTCTATTGGTTAAAACTTCCATCATTTCTATCATCTGTGTAGCCATCTTAAGTTCACTTTTTATTGTCATAAGAGTATCCTGCGCATGGATAAATATGAGTACTAGTTCTTCTCTTTCACCACCTGCAATTTCCTCTTGTATCGTACTTGTTTGTGCATGGTGAGCTTTAGCTATATCTTTTTCGGCATCTTTTAATAATGCCTTTGCTTCTTCAAACTTAAATGCCTTTGCTTCTTCCATTGCCTCCGATATCTTATTTCTGCCGTCACCTGCATGTAATATTATTTCCATTGCTATAGGAACAAGCTTATTATCTTCAATTGGTTTCATTAACTACCTCCTGCAGTTCTTCTTGCAATTTTTGTTTTTCATACGCTTTAAAAAACGGTAACCATGTAACTAAATATACTCCAAAAAGTACTATATAACAAATAATTGCTCTCCAGTCTTCCGTTATCATAACACTTGAGAAAGGTGCCGGTATTTGACCAACTTGTATCATCTTTGATGGAATGTTTAGTAACCCTGACCTCATAAATATCCATACAATTGTCGGACCCGTTATAGAATTTATCCACATAGGAAGCATTAAGAGTGGGTTGAAAACTACCGGTGTACCAAAAACAATCGGTTCATTTATATTAAATATCGATGGTGCGATACAAATTCGTCCCATAGCCTTAAGACTCTTACTTTTACTGAACATCATTAATATGTTAAGAAGTAATGTTGCTCCTGTACCACCCATGGTAATAAGTGCTGCAGTATATATTGTTTCACTTGTTACTATATTTGTTGCCACACCTCCTGCTGCCACTGCAGCGATATTTGCCTGAATACCCATGAAGAATATCGGATTTTGAACTGCACTAAATGTCCATGTTGATATTCCCATTGTAAGAAATATTGTTGGAACCAGAATAAGAAGGATAAATCCGGGTAATGTTTGACCGAATTTTGCAACCGGTTCAAACCAAGCCAGTATGACATCAAATAAATCTATATTTGCTGTGTGAATAATTAATGAAGATATTCCAAGTGTTGCAAATATTGGTATTACATTATGAATCCATCCAACAACAAAATCCGGAATATTACTATCTCTAAGCCATGGGATTTTCGCATAGAGATTAAAAACAAATGCTACAAATAATCCAACGACCATTGCCACTAACACTCCCGATGGTCCAAGTCTGTCCCAGTCCACAAGCATAATAGAATCTTCACCTGCTTCCGGCTTAACAAACATAAGGAATGTACATATTGAAACCAGTGCTGCCGTAATCGTGTATCTTGGATGTTTGAGTTTTTCCATTATCTGATTAGTAATCATGAAGCAGACTATTAAACTAAGTAAAAAGAATGAGTAACTTGCAATTGGACCTATATCAGGTAGTACCGGTATATATGATCTGAAAACATTATAGAAAAATACAACCGAACCTGTTAATATAAATGGAATTATTTTCTGCATCGCACTTGATACGCCTGCAAACCATGGTCTCTTGAACAATTTGCTCATAGCCGGTGCAAATACATTTGATAACCAATCAATAAATTTTTTCATTAGAATTTTCCCTCCTCATTCCTCTTGCTATTTATTATAATCCTCTATTTTTTCAAGTATAAAATCCAATAATCCCTCGCCGTCCATACTTCCGTATATCTTTTGTGGTATTACCTCTACCGGAAAGTCGTATTCCTCAGTCTGACTTCTAAATTCTTCAAGTTGGCTCGCATAGTGTGGACCTAATAAAAGAATTGATAAATACGGATAATACTCGTAAACTTCACTCTCACTTCTGGCTTCAATCTGTGCATCAATCTTTCTTTTTTTACTGGCTTTTCTTGTTTGTTGTGCTAATAGTCCACTTGATATCCCTGCTCCGCAACATAACATCACCGTTAATTTCTTCATTTTATTTGCTCCTTTCCAATAATCATCGTGTTTACTTTCTTAATTGCATTCTACATTCATTTCCTAACGTCTCTCAACCAGTGTTTTGCACCCTAGAGTGCAAATCGAAATTTGACTTTTAAATTGGTACTATATATTATATATTTAAGACAATAATATTTCTAATTTATAGAGGATATTTGTATGAACTCAAAGCACTTCGCCTTACTTAAGGTTCTTGAAAATGAGAAAACTTCAGTAACTGCCGCTTACCTGTCCGAAAAAACAGGCTTTTCAGTTCGCTCTGTTAAGAATTATGTTCAAGAAATAAATACTGACAAATCAAAAGGTGTTCCCCAAACATATTTGGAACGTTCATATTATATAATTAAGATTAAACTTATTGATAATGAAGAAATTAATGCATTTGATTTATGTGAGGATTTGTTTATAAGCTATTCTTCACTGAAAACTCATCTTGCAAAGATGAATAAAACATTTGAGCGATTTCACGTTAAATTTCAGCTACATGATAACAAACTTAATATTGAAGGCAACGAAACTTCAAAGAGAAAGCTAGTAGGACATATTATATTCGAGGAATCACGGGGCAATTTCCTAAATCTAAATACTTTACGAGAGAACTTTTCAGGCACGAATATCGACAAACTATCGACACTTGTATCAGGAATTCTGTCAGATTGTGGTTATTCCGCTAATGACTTTTCTTTCATGAACCTATTACTTCACATACTGATTATGGTTGAACGTATTAACCATGGTGAAGTAGTTGAAGACTCACTTTCACCAATTAATAATGTTACCGACAATAAACTATTGGATGCCTTAAATAAAATGTTCCAAAATGAGTTTGGCATCTCTATGTCAGTCGGTGAATTAAACCAAATATATATACTGCTAACCACAAACGTAAACCATCAGCTAAACTCCAAGGACGATGACTTATCATCCATCGTTGATAATGACATTATAACACTCACTAATAAGCTGGTGCGAAATGTCTATGACACATACGGAGTGCGGCTTGGTACAGATAATTTTATTCTGCCGTTTGCAATTCACCTTAAGGGTTTGCTTAACAGATTAAACTTAGGCACATTCAACAGAAATCCTATGCTTGACAGCATTAAATCGGAATGTCGAATCATTTATGACATAGCTGTATATATATCTCTTTCAATATCCAAATTAACCGAAAAAAAGATTAATGAAAATGAAATTGCATATATTGCACTTCATGTCGGATCCGAACTTGAACGTCAATTAGATAATAAGGGAAAAATCAAAACAATACTACTATGCCCGGACTACGGTTCAATTAAAACTACACTTTATAACCAGCTGGTACAAAACTATAGTAATGAGATAGAGATAATCACTTCCGTTACATCTCCGGACTCTCTGTCTAAGTTAAACTTTGACTTGCTCTTTACAACCATCGAGGTTCCACGTGGCAATTGGATTGCTACTCAATTACTATCACCTTTTCAATTGGATAAGAAACGACTTGAGATTTCCGATACTATAAGCAAAGTACGACTTTATCTAAAAAAAGAAATCCTTCGCAATAATTTCTCGGACTTCTTTTTAGAGGATTTATTCTATTGTGATAACGAATTTAAGACTCAATCCGATTTGCTTGAAACCGTATGCCATGATATGGAGGTCTTAGGCTGCGTTAATTCAGATTTTCTATCACAGGTCCGCACACGTGAAGCTGCCGCAACTACGGCATTTGGTAAAATAGCCATTCCTCACTCAATTCATATGGATTCTATCAGAACATGTATTGCAGTAATCATAAGCAAAGATGGTATTCAATGGGAGAACGGTAATGTAGTTAATCTTGTACTTGTAACTTCTATAAATCAGATGGATAGAAGATATTTTGCTGATATATATGAAGCACTTATTTCTATTTTTGATGATGATGACACTTTTAATTATATTTGCGACATATCCGATTTTAAAGTTTTAAACAAATTACTGACATCGTAAGCTTTCTGAAAGTATATTATAATGGAATATATATAAATAGTATGAACTTACCGTCAGAAATCCGGATTTCCATATTCCCACTATAGCGTTTAATGGTCTCTCTTATACTTCTCAACCCAATGCCATGATTCTGACGATCCTTCTTGGAAGTCTTAGGCAGAGACTTTATTTCCTCTTCTTCACAAGGGTTCATAATACGAAAGACAAACAGTCCCTTTCGAACATAGGTCTCAAGATGAATTAACCGCTTTTCAATCGGTAACTTCTGACAGTACTCTATCGCATTATCCAGCGCATTTGCAAAGATTGCACAAATATCCACATTCGCAAAAGGCAGTGGTGCTGCAACGTCAGCTTTAATATATAGCTGTGTTTGACTCTCTTCTGCAATACTGCTCTTATTTTTAAGTATGGCATTAATCGTTGGTTCCCCACAGTACCGGACCGCTTTCGTTACACCTGAAGTATTCAGCAATTGCTCGATATAATCATTTTTCTTAGCTTCCGGCAAGGAATAAAGCATCTGAAGATGATTTGACATATCATGTTTCAGCTGCCTGATCTGAAACTGCTGCTGTTCAAGGCTCTTATAATACTTCTGATTGATTTCGGCAAGTTTGCTCTGATTCTCCAGCTCCTTCTGCTTTACTAATACAAGAATCGTCCAAAGCAGACCGATAAACGCAATCAAAGACAAGCCCAGCAATATATAGTAAGTAATATGCAAGTTTACTTCCAGTTGTTCCTCTGACCCTCCTAATAGCACAATTGTTACTACAATGCCAAAGGGAATACTCGTAAGAAATAATAATAGCCGCCACAACGTAGGTGATATCTCATAGTTTCGCTCCGGCGTAAAATGTCGTAGGAAAATATACAAGATGATCCAGAATAATAAGCGTAGAGTCGTAATAGGCAAGAACTCATTTATATATACATTATCTAAAATCGCGTTGGCTGCAAAGGCGGTACTTCCAAACATCAGTCCAATCGTAAGTTTCTGTAGCACACTTCCTTCACAGCAAATCATGATACAAGTCAAAAAGAAAATCAATGTCGGCGGCAAGTTCACGATATCCCCAATAAAGATAACCATCCCCACCAAAAAAAAACAGCTAAACAACAGTATGCCCCTTCTTACATAACCCGGCTTAATAACTAGAATCTGGCCAACCGAGCAAAATACTAGTACCGCCGCTAAAACAAGGGGAACAAGTCGCAGTAAATATTGTCCTATATCCATTAGCTTCCTCCCTCGAAAAACGAAAGTGCCAACTTCTTGGTCGCCGCTTCCTTCATCGAACGACTAAGCGGCAGCTCTTCATTCCCAACGACTACTGTTGCTGTTCCTACACGGTTTACATACTTTGGATTTACCAGATATCTCTGGTGAATCCTGACAAACTCATCCTCCAGTTCTTCTTCAATCTGATTCAATTGTTCGTAGAAATCATACGTTCTTCCTTCCGTAACCACGAACACCTTTCGTTTCTCACTTCGAAAATATTTGATTGCGGAATTTGAAATTCGGTAATTCCCATCTATATTTTTAAAGGTAAAGCATGCATCATACTGCTTTACCAACAGTGTACGCACACGCTCAATCACATTTTCAATCTGATGTCTTTGTGCCGGCTTTATAATATAGTCCAAGGCTTCTACTTGATAGCCATCAAACACGTAGTCGGCATAGCTGGTCACAAAGACAATAAAAATCTCCTGATTAAATGTTCGAATCCTTGCCGCAGTTTCCATACCATTTAGTTCTTTCATCTCTACATCTAAAAACAATAAGTCAATTTCACCGAGATGTGCTTCCAGCCATTTTGCTGCCACAGTCCCTGACGAAAATTCGTATACGATTTGTTCGTTATCCCCATCTATTACCTTCTCAATTTGAAACCGTAGTGCTTCTCTGGCCTCTAGCCGGTCATCACAAATTCCTATTCTAAGCATATCTCCCTCTATCTCTCCCATTTTCTCAGATATTATCCAATATCCATCACCTCTTTTTTAACTAGACTCAAGTATATCATGTTTTATTATACAATTCTGCAAATTTTTACATTGAAAACGTCAAAAATTGCATTTTTTTCGAAACGTTCCCAAACTTTACATTCAGGCTGTCAAAAATTACAGGGGAAAATCTACGATCCAAAATCTATGATAAGGTATGTTTAAATTCAGAAAAGGATGGTGGGAAAAATGTTAAATGTAGAAAATCTTCATAAGTCTTATAAGGTAGGAAACACGAATTATGAGGTCTTAAAAGGAGTTAATTTAAGTGTTGCGGGTGGCGAGTTCGTCGCAGTCATGGGACTTTCGGGTTCCGGAAAGAGTACTTTATTAAACTGTATGTCATGCTACATTCCTTACGAGAAAGGCCGGATTACATTAAGTGGCCAAGAGGTAAAAGGTGTCACGGAAACAGAGCTTGCGAAAATCCGCAATGAAAAGCTGGGCTTTGTCTTCCAGGACTTTATGTTGCTTGACGGACTGACTATCAAAGAAAATATTCTGGTACCGAAGATTATTCAAGGAAATGTAAAAGTAAAAGAAGAAAAACGGGCACAGATGCTGATGGAACTCTTTGGCATCATACACACTAAAGATAAGTACCCAGCCGAAATATCCGGTGGCGAACGACAACGAACGGCGGTTGCCAGAGCACTAATTAACGACCCGTTGGTAATCTTGGCCGATGAGCCGACCGGAAATCTAGACAGCAAATCGAGCAACAAGGTCATCCAGGCCTTTAAAGAAGCCCGTGATAAACTAGATGCGACAATCTTTATGGTAACACACGACAGCTTTGCCGCATCACGCTGCGACCGAGTAATCATTCTAAAGGATGGTGTTGTTTACAAAAACCTGGAAAAGCAATCATCCGACAATGAATTTCAGGACGAACTGCTTCTAGCAATCAAAGAAATGAGTGAGGTGAATGACGATGACGCTGTTTAATATGCAGGCAAAACTGAGAAAAGCGAACAAGAAGAATTACTTTCTTTATCTATTCTGTAATTTCGTAGCAATGATGCTGATCACTGCCTATACTGCAATGATGATGTCACCAACTGTACTTGACGTACTTCCGGAAGGTGGGGACAGCCGTAAGCAGATGAATGCTGTTTTCGTGTTGGCTGCTATTGGCTGTATCTTCTTTACTGTTTATGGTTGCAGTCTCTTCTTTAGGATGAAGTCAAAAGAAATCGGATTATTGATGGCTCTTGGCGCTAGCCCAAAACGCATTGCCATTATGCTTCTTTCCGAAACAGCGCTGCTCAGCACGTCTTCCGCTCTCGGTGGTATGTTAATGGGGATTCCTTTTGCTGCAATGCTTTGGGGGCTGTTTCGACTCTTTATCATCAACAGCAAAGAGATGGTATTGCGATTTAATTTTCAATGTTTATTCATAGCACTGCTATTTTTACTCTTTGTCGTATTCGCAGCATTTGTAACCGGAATCCGGTATCTGCGAAAAACCAATATCATAGAAGTGCTGCATGAAGAACACCAAAATGAATCAATACCACGAGTTGGACGCTTTACCGGATATATTGGAATCATCCTGCTGATTGTTGGTGCTTTATGCGGATATAGTGCTCCTTCTATTTACATGAATATCATGAGTGCCTATCCTCCTGCATGGTTAAATATCCTTTACGTCCCTGTTTTTATCGGATTATATATGATTTTGCTGCATACCGTGGTACATGGCTGGAAACGTCACAGAAATTATTATAAGGGAATTATTTCTCGTAGTATGATGAAATTTCAGGGTCGCCAAACCGTTAACAATATGCTGGTTGTCGCTTTACTATCAGCAGGTGCTATCTTCGGAATCTTCTACATGCCGATTTCAATGACCGGAAGCACTATGGCTGTTTCTAATCGTCCATTTGATTATGCATATTACAAACCACAGGATACAGCCGAAATTTCTAAGTCTGATGTGACGGAACTAGCTGATAATCACCAACTGGGTATTTCAAACTGGCATGAACATGATTTTATTACGCTTGGTATGGATGGGATTAATGAAGTTGAGGATGATGGGAATAAGTTCCATGAAGAGCATGTTGATTTATTAATGGAAGGGATTTTTCTTTCCGAAAGTAGTTATGAAGAAATTACCGGTCAAAATATCGACGTAGCAATTGGCACCTATTATGCAATTAACAACGATGAGCAAACCCATGATCTCTTTTTCAATTCGAAGGCTTCCATATTAACCAATATGAGTACCCGCGAGCAGCTATATATAAACTATGCAGGCTCTGTAATTTATGAATTGTTCACCAATTACGGAAATAGTGTTTATGTTATCAACGATGCGGATTATAAAAATATTTCTGTCGGGCTTACGGATGACTGGCGAGGCACTACTGTTCTCTTTAACGTTGAGGGAGAAGATTCTTATGACTTTGCCGATGAACTATTATATACTTTTATCGATTCATTTTCGGGACATGAAGCTGTCCCATCGTATTATGACCGCGTATTTAGGACTCATACCATAGAGAATGGTGAGACTTATTGGGGTGATACTGACGCGATGTCAAAGCTCAGCTTTAATGAGACAGATAATGCAGAATTCAGAGGATACTGGAAGTATATGCCACTTTTCAAGATTATGAATAAGAGTGATATGCTAAAGAATCTGGCTGTATTCTTTATGATGTTCCTATTCATCGGCATCATCTGTATTACCACAGTAATTATCGTCTGCTACACGAGATGCATGACCATCGCGGTTAACAATGGATATGTCTTTAAGGATTTGAGAAGACTCGGTGGCTCATCACGCTTTATTAAAAAAGAACTGAGGAGTCAGGCTGTAAAGGTCTATGCTATACCGTATTTAACTGGTTCCGGTATTATGAGTCTGTTCTATGTTCTAATCATGTATGGGAATGACGGCCGACTTTCCGGTAATGAAATTGCAGGATTACTGGTATGTTTTTGGGTTCTATTACTGATTAGTTTGGTGATTTATGCGCTTTATCGTTTCACGTTAAAGAGGATGGAGATGATTTTATTGTAGTAAAAGAGATTACTGAAGAATAGGGATCTATAATTAATGTTGAGGTATATAAGATTTAGTTCTTATATCCTCAACTTTTTGTTAAAATAAAAAGTCTCCTATGGTTTTTATCATAGAAGACCTTTTTCTGATGTAACTTCTGCCCTTTTCCTTATACTAAAACTTATACTCAGCCATAATAATCTCCGGCTTATCCGCCCCTCGTGATACAATCCGCTCTTGATTAGTCACTAGATTCAACAATGCATCCACTACTGCTGTTTCCTTTAAATGCGCATAATTCTTATAGTAATCAAAACTTTCTTCACTGCCACCAGATAACAAAACATAGTCAGCCAGTTCAGCAACTGGTGAACGTCGATACGCCGTAATAGCAATAATCTTCAACCCTTTCTCGATAGCTAATTCAATTCCTTGAACAATGGCCTTGGATGTTCCCGATTGAGAAATGGCTATAATAATGTCTTCGTCGTCTGCCAAGTTTACATGATTCATGAAGTACTCCGGAGCAATGTTGTAGGTACATTTCACACCCAAACGCCCCATTCTAAAGCCCATGTATTGTGCTAATGGAGCCGTGTTACCCACTGCCAGAATATGTGCCTGTTTGCATCCTTTAATCAGATCAACGCACTTCCAAATCGCTTCTTTGTCGATATTCTGTCCAATTGCTAACATCGTATTTGCATACTCTTGAAACAGTCCCATAACATCGTCCGCTTCTTCTGGGAGCTTTACTTGAGGTGCCTGCTTGCGCCCTACGTCCCTAGCCAGCGTAATCCGAAATTGATAATAGCCTTTATAACCAATATGATGACACATTCGTACCACCGTTGCATCACTAACACCACTAGCTTTTGCTAATTCGGAAACATTCATATTAACAACCTCTTGCGGGCGTTTCATAACTACATCAACAACCTTCTTCTCCGCAGAAAAGATCTTATCGTAATTCTCGCTGATAATTTCCAACACAGACTTGTCTAAAATTTCTCCCATAAAAAAATCCTCTATAAAAAATATATTTCCATTCTGCCAGCAGCATAACTAGTATAATGTTGCTTTTCCATCTGCTCTAAATAATTTAATCTTTTGAAGCGCAACATCTTTCATCGCTTCCATGCAAGGCGGCTGGATGGATCCAGGTTCTCTTAGTCCCTCATCTTTAAGTACTTCTCTCATCTTATCATAATATGCGACCTTTATGTCACTTGAAATGTTTATTTTATTAATTCCTCTGTTAACTGACTCTCCGATCTCTTGATCTGGATTGTTCGAACCACCATGAAGCACTAAAGGAACCGATACTTTCGCCTTGATTTCATTAAGTAAATCCAGCTTTAATTCTGGCTTCATTCCTTTTGGATATATTCCGTGTGAAGTTCCAATTGCAATAGCTAATGTATCCACTCCTGTTCGCTCTACAAATTCAGCCGCATGATTTGGATCGGTATATATAATCTCATTTGCACCTGCCTCCGCTTCGGCATCTGTTGAACCTATTGTCCCTAATTCTCCTTCCACTGAAATATTCACCGCTCGCGCTGCGTCTACTACTTTTTTACAAATATTGATATTCTCTTCAAAGGGAAGACTAGAGCCATCAATCATCACCGATGTATAACCACTTTGAATGGCCAAAATGACTTGTTCAAAAGATGCACCGTGATCTAAGTGAATACACACTGGAATCTTAGATTTGTATGCCTTTTCTCTAATCGCTTTCAACATTTCCGGACCAACATGCTCTAATTCATCCGGATGCACTGCGATAATGACCGGCGCATGATACTCTTCACATATTTCCATGATGCCTTTAAACATTGAGTAATCAGCAATATTGAATGCAGGTACTGCAAAATAGTTCTTATTTGCCACACTAAGTAATTCTTTCATATTCATTAACATATTTATGTCCTCCAAGTTTTTTTGCTACTTATTTTTTATTGTTGATTTGCAAAGCACAATTGAACCCCCGCCACAAAAGAATCACCTAATCCGATTGTGTAGCGCGGCTGATCAATATACTTTGATGGTACCAATACTGCTTCTTCCCTATAGATACTTTGTTGTAACGCTTCTCTTTTACGCACTCCTTCTGGACTAAGTGCCAGTTCTACAACTTTCCTAATTTCATCTATGGTTCCATACCAGCCACTGGAAGCCTTGGCCGTAGCCAGAAGATTACCATATACCAGTCCACTTTCAATATCTGCATTCAACGGTTCACCAACATACATTGCATAGTCTTTTGTATGAACAATAAGTCCCTTACGGATTCCCAGACGATCACGAATATATTTCATTCCTTCCACACACGAAGTAATATCGTCCCAGCAAATCTCACGCTCATACATTTTCAATGTATATCCTAGCTCTTCTTCATTGAGGCTAAGAATATCTACTAGTGGATATAAACTCTCAATACAACTTTTTCGTATTTTATAATCGTGATAATGAGCATCTTCAAAAAATACAATTCCTTTGCTATTATTCTTCCTATACACTCTCAAGTGTTCCCTAAGATATTCAATTCGCTGCTCTAATAAGCCTAGGTCAGATATTTCATTAAAACTTGATAGTACGTTACTCACAAAATGCTCAGCCTGTTCTTCCACATATTGAAAATAAGGCTCCGAAAATGGTACTGTTATGTTTACCGTCATCTTTGTCAAAATTAGTCGATTGGATATTGGTATTTCAATCCTTTTATCTCCTATCTCCAACTTATCACCTTTCTTGAATTGAATAATACAATGCACTTCCTGCTCAGTTTTTTGCTGCACATCAACAGTATGAATCAACTCTCCTTCCTCGGATACCGTATAAATATATGGCGAATTCAAAATGTCACACACTTCCTTGGAATCATCCGTCAAATGTACTACTGACGAACAGCCGATCGCCGCTAATGCCATTGCTGCTTGAGTTGCCGTCCCTCCCATTCCCAGACTCCATTGATACAATTTTTCTACCATAGTAATATCTTCCATTTCTGCTTCCCCACCGATGCCATGACCACAGTAAAACACCATCGTTTGTAGCAGCTCTTCCAAAGAGTGAATCTTGTGATAAGCCCGCATTTCCTTATAGGTACATCCAGGCAAATATTCCTTTACTAATGTATTCAAAACTTTTACATCGAACTCACAAAGGTAATCTAAATTACTAGTGTATCCCAGAGCACTATAATATTGTTGTTGCTCCCGCTGCGCAATCACCATTTCGATATTTTGATATGCGCTTTGATATTTTTCTCCTATCTCCATCGCCGCTCCCTTCATTTTAGTTTTTCACCGCACCCGCTGTCATTCCTGCAATAAAATACCTTTGGAAAAACAAGAAGAGAATCAACACCGGCAACGATCCTAACACACTCATTGCCATCATCTGATTCCACTCATATGCATGTTGTCCCATCAGCAAATTTATCCCCACCGGAACCGTTCGCATATCATTTGTCTTCGTCAGCGCTAAGGCGAATAAATATTCATTCCAAGCTTGCATAAACGTATATATTCCCACCGATACTAAACCTGGCGTCGCTGTAGGCACAAGCACTTTCCATAGTGCCCGCCAACGAGAACCACCATCTATCATTACTGCTTCGTCTAAATCTTTTGGCAATGTATTGAAATATCCTGTTGTCATCAAAATTGCATAAGGTAAAGTAAATAGCATATATGTCAGTATTAATGCCCAATACGTATTATATAGGCGCAGCGTAACAATCAAGCTTAAATATGGAATTAACAGAGTGATTGGCGGAACTGCCTGAACACTAACAATTAGAGTGTTAATAAATGCTTTTTCCCGAAATTCAAATCGGCTAAAACTATATGATGCCAAAATGCCGATAAGCAAAGTCAAGGCCACAACAATAAATGCAATACAATAACTATTAATGAAGAATCGCACCTGTTCCGGGTTTTGAAAAATTGCCGCATAGGCTTTAAAACTGAAATTTTCTGATATCCACGTTGGCGGCCATGCAAATATCTCCGCATTAGGCTTGAAAGAGCTCAACAGCATCCACAATACTGGAAATCCAGCAAAGATTGCACCCATCACCAATAATATGAGGATCAACAATTTGATATACCACTTTTTCTTTCCTATCATTTCAATCCCTCGCTTTCTGGTGTCTCACGTAAAAAATCGCAATTATTGTACATACTATCAACACTATACAAGCACTGGCTGAAGCCATTGAATACTGATATTTACTAAATCCTTGTTTGTAAATATAAGTACTCAACATTTCCGTAGCATTAATAGGCCCTCCTCCCGTGGTCATCCAAATCAGTGCAAATTGCTGAATTGTCCAAACAAAATCTAACATGATCAGACTAATTAGAATAGGTTTAAGCTGTGGAATTGTAATTCGGAAAAACTGATGTATGGAATTGGCACCATCTAGTGCAGAGGCCTCATATAAATCCGTAGACACTCCTTGAAGTCCTGCTAAAACACTAATCATATAGAACGGATAACCAGACCAGATATTAATCAACGTCACGGCAAATAGCGCCGTTTGCCGCGACCCTAACCATTCAATATGGCTACTTGAGATGTGTAACACCTCAAAGAAATAGTTAATAACACCATTTGGGTTGAGCATCAGCTTCCATAAAATCGCAATAACAGATGCAGTAAACATCCACGGCAGCACATACACCACCCTAAAAATCCCCTTTGTCTTATTACTCAAATAGCGTGTATTTAATAACATTGCAAAAGCCATGCCTAATAATAAATGAGCCACAACACTTACACTAACAAAAAATAAAGTATTTCTTATTGCAACCCAAAAGGTTTTATCCTTGAAAATTGCAATATAGTTGGCAAATCCTACAATTTCTGGATTTTTATTAATAATTACATTGTCGAAAAATGAGTATCCAATAACCATACCAATCGGGATTACCAATAGAAGTAACATTAATACAACCGTTGGAAAAACATATAAGTAAGGTGTGCTTTTCTTTTTGATAATGTCAAAACCTTTTGCTTTGGTTTTCATAAATTTATCGCACTCCCTTCTTTACTATAACTAGCCGGGCCGCTTAAAACCTTGCATCTACTAGAAGCTTCGATTTTGTCACAGCCCGTTTTATTACTTATTCTTCTTACTCAAATGCTGGATCCCAACGCTCTTGTGTTGCGGATAACATCTCCGCTGCTGTTGCCGTATCACCATCATAGTATAATTGCAATTCTTCATCAAAACTTCTCATCAATTCCTCAGAAGTCGGAAGTCCTGTGAATTCATTGATTGCATAACATTCTTGAAACAATGCATATGCATCTAAGAACAATGGATCTGCAGTTGCATAATCTGGATCTGCATTAGAGTTTCCCGGAAATGCGTTAGCCGCTACTGCCAGCTTAGAATTTACCTCTGGACTCATTAAATATTCCACAAATTGCATCGCTTCATCTTTATACTCACAATTTTCTGCGATTCCAATTCCCCAATTCGCAACATCCATACCACTCTCACCAGTATATCCATCTTTTACCGGAATACTCATAAACCCAAAATTCATATCCGGTGCACCTTCTTTGATTGTTAGTAAATGCGCTAAAGAATCAGTCATAAACGCCACTCGTCCGTTCGTAAATTCTTCTACCATATCAGCTTCTTTCATAGCATATGCTCCAGCAGCCACTAAATTTTCATCAAATAATTCTTTTACGAAATCGACAGTATCTTCAACGTCAACATTGCCATCTAAATTCGGCTTGCCATCTTTTAGCATTGATCCGCCAGAAGCCCACAGCCAGCTCATAAAACTGTTTTGAATCCCACTTGGCGATTCTGTAGATAGCGGAATTGCCCATGCTGCAATATTATTATCAGCATCTGAAACAATCTTTGACACTTCAATAAACTCCGACCATGTTGTTGGCACCTCAGTTACTTCAGCAGCATTCAAAATATCCATATTTACATACATCGGATATGCAAAATTAACCACAGGAATCATATACGTGTTACCCTCATATTGAATCTGGTCTGATAACTGACTGTCATCATAAGCATTCGCCGCCATCAACTCTGTGAGATTCGCAATAGAACCTTGCTTGGCAAAATCATATACCCATGCACCATCTAATCCAACCACATCTGCCATAGTCCCTGCCGCTGCACCTGCTGCCACTTGTGTTTTAGTATCTGCATAAGGATTACTTAGTAATTCAATTTCAATTCCTGTTTCATCTGTAAAACCTTGGCAAATCTCTGCCAAAAAACCATCTGGTAACTCTACTCCCCACCATTGCTGGAATTCTAATGTCACTCCACTACCATCACTAGCACCTGTACTCGAACCACTATCCGAATCAGATGACGAACCTCCACAGGCTACTAGGGAAAATACCATTACTCCTGCCAACAGAACCGAAAAACCCTTTTTTAAAACTGTCTTCAATTTCATAACTTTCCTCCTTAAATGTAGTGAATTTTTTAAGCAACTAAATTAGCTACTTTTTGATAGCCTCATTTTATGTGAAAGATATATTTTTGTCAATGCTTTCAAGAAATAAAATTACTTCTCATGAGTTTTATACAAATATTGTGTCTGTTTTTTGTGAGTTTTTACATCTTTTACCTTTATTACATATTGAACATTTTCAAAAAATCCAGAATGGTGAAATTTATTTTCATACTATTTTCTCTCCTCTTACTCTCCATATTTTCAAAACAATGGTAATTTGTGATATGCGGAAACCTAAAGATTTAGAATACGTATACTACATTCTACAAGATAATTGGAGAAAAATAAGGCAGATTCGCGCTAGGTTTGTTTGCTATATTTCGATTTATGTAATTTTGATGTAAACATAAAAACAGCCCCAAGCCCAGTATGGTAGCGGGATTCATAGGAATCCCGCCCCAACACTTGACTTAGAGCCTATTAAAAAAGCCCCGTAAATACGGGGCTTTAGCGACGGAGAGGGTGGGATTCGAACCCACGTGCCCTTGCGGACAAACGGTTTTCAAGACCGCCTCGTTATGACCACTTCGATACCTCTCCATAAGTTGTGTCACAATTTCGCGACTGTTATATATTATCATACTACCACTGTGTTCGTCAACAAATTTGACACAACTTTTTAGCTGTTTTCTATTTTCTTTTTAATCTAATCCTCTTATCTCTTCTCGTATTTCTAATATTTTCCCTGCTGATACTGACAACTCATCTACTCCGTATTCTATGAATGTCTTTGTGAGTGATGTGTCCGCACCTAGCTCACCACATATTCCTACCCATATACCTTCTTCGTGACCATTTTCAATTGTCATCTTTATCATAGCTAGAATAGCCGGATGATGTGGGTTAATCATTTCATCCAGCATAGGGTTTTGACGATCTACTGCCAAAGTATACTGTGTTAAATCATTCGTTCCGATACTAAAGAAATCAACTTCTTTAGCTAGTTCTCTACTTATCATAACAGATGCCGGTGTTTCTATCATGACTCCCACTTCTATATCACCATAAGGTATTCCCTCACCGATAAGCTCTCGTTTTACTTCAGCCAAATACTCTTTAGCCTTTAGAAGCTCTTCTACTTCTATAATCATGGGGAACATAATAGCTATATTTCCATAAGCACTTGCTCGCATTATAGCACGAAGTTGTGTTCTGAAGATTTCCGGCTCATGTAGACATATACGAATTGCTCTATATCCAAGTGCCGGATTTTCCTCTTTTTTGAGATTAAAGTAATCTACTTGCTTATCTGCTCCAATATCAAGTGTTCTTATTATTACTTTCTTTCCTGCCATATTTTCTGCCACAGCCTTATAAGCCACGAATTGCTCATCCTCAGTCGGAAAATCTTTAGATTCCAGATAAAGGAACTCACTTCTGAAAAGTCCTATACCCTCTGCATCATTTTGAAGTGCTGTCGCTGTATCTGCAACGCTTCCGATATTAGCATATAACTTTATTTTACTACCGCTTCTTGTTACAGTTTCTTGTCCTCTCAATTCTTTTAGCAAACGTTCCTTGTCTAATTCTTTATCCAACTTAGACTGTGCTATTTCGAGCATTTTATCATCCGGATCAATAATAATCTTACCTTCATAACCATCTATTATTGCAAGTTTTCCATCCCAATCTCTATCAATTTCAACATTGATAAGTGCCGGTATGTTCATTGTTCTTGCCAAAATAGCTGTGTGAGAATTCATAGATCCCCATTGTGTCACAAAGCCAAGCAGCTTACTCTTATCCATTGATACGGTTTCGCTGGGTGCCAGATCGTTTGCCACAACTATAACCGGTTCTTCAAATGAATCCATCCCGACATTTGTTCCGCTTAACACATCTATAAGTCTCTCCGAAATATCCTTTATGTCAGCTGCTCTCGCCTTCATATATTCATCGTCCATCTCAGAAAACATACGCGAAAAATTTTCACTTGTATTTGCTACGGCAAATTCGGCGCATACCTTCTGCGTCTCAATAATGTTATTAATAGAGTCTCCATAATCTCCATCTTCCAGCATCATTTGATGCACTTCAAAAACCGCCGCTTCCGCTTCACCTATTTCATGTTTTGCTTTCTCATATATAGCTCCTAGCTGCTCTATGGCGATCTTCTTTGCCTTTTCTACACGTTCAATTTCAGCTGACACATCCTCTATTTTCTCTCTTTTGACCATAGTACTTCCCTTGTCATAGAAAAAAATTTTACCGATAGCCATCTTTTTACATATGCTTTTGCCTTCTATTATTTTCATAACTTATCTTACCCCAAGTCTTCTCCATTTGTCGCAATTACTTTGCTATACCAATCAAATGATTCTTTCTTACTTCTTTTTAACGTACCACTTCCGTCATTATCGCGGTCGACATATATAAAACCATATCGCTTCTTCATCTCTCCTGTCGATGCGCTAACAAGATCTATACATCCCCAAGGGGTGTATCCTAGCAAATCAACACCGTCAATCTCTACGGCATCCTTCATTGCTCTTACATGCTCCCTCAAATATTCTATTCTATAAGTATCGTTAACTTTACCTTCACTATCCGGTGTATCGACTGCACCTAATCCGTTTTCTACGATAAAGAGTGGTTTCTGATATCTATCATACAGAGAATTCATGGTGATACGAAGACCTAGTGGATCAATCTGCCATCCCCATTCACTTGTTTCAAGATACTGATTCCTTAGTGTCGAAAAAACATTACCTTCTGTTGATTTGGAAACTTCCGGATCAGCACTTGTGAGTCTCGATGAATAATATGAAAAGGATATAAAGTCTACTGTATTTTCTTTTAATGTCACTTTATCCTCTTCCGTAATATCCAAGTCATACTTTTCACGTTCAAATAACTTAAGAGCATAAGGCGGATATTCACCTCTAGACTGAACGTCTATGAAAAAGTAATTTTCTCGGTTCTTTTCCATTGCTCTCCATACATCCTTTGGATCAGGTGTATTAGCATATGTATCTCCTGCTGCCAACATGCAGCCTATCTTAAAGTTAGGATTAATCTCTTTGGCCAATTTGGTGACCTCTGCACTTGCAACCAACTCATAATGAGCAGCTTGATACTTGGTTTGCTCATGGTTTTCACCTTCTTCAAAAACTAAGCCGGCTCCCATAAAAGGCGCGTGAAGTATCATGTTAATCTCGTTAAAAGTTAACCAATACTCTACCTTATCTTTATAACGTTCGAATAGAGTGACCGCAAATCTAACAAAGTAATCAATCGTAATTCTATTCTTCCATGCACCAATTTCTTTTATCAATCCAACCGGTACATCAAAATGGCATATAGTAACAAGAGGCTTAATACCATATTTGAGACACTCATCTATCATTCCATCATAGAACTTAAGGCCTTCCTCATTTGGTTCCTCTTCCATACCTGTAGGAAATATTCTACTCCATGCTATAGAAAAACGATAACACTTAAAACCCATTTCAGCAAACAGAGCAATATCCTCTTTGTAGTGGTGATACATGTCTATCGCTTCGTGACCCGGATAGAATTCATCATCGTGTAATTCAAAATCCTTTAATTCGCCACAAGCTATTGGCCAGCGATTTTTCCCGGCAGGAACTAAATCAACATTGGCAAGCCCTCTGCCTCCTTCTTTAAATCCACCTTCACATTGGTTGGCGGCTGTAGCGCCGCCCCATAAGAAATCTTTTCTAAAACTCATTTTTACCTCAACTTTCGTATAAACTATGATCCAATCATTATCCAACTACTATTATTTCATCGCCCTCATTTACATCTATACCATCATTTGTTTCTATGTAATTGTATCTGTCAACATTACTTATAAGCACAGGTGTTGTCAATGCGTAGCCTGCCCCTTTAATCTTATCCATGTCAAACGTCATAATATCATCTCCGGTCTTAAGTGTGTCACCTTCCTTAACTTTTATATCAAAATATTCTCCGTTTAGATTAACTGTATCTAGTCCAACATGTATTATTATCTCTGCTCCTTCTTTAGACTCAAGTCCTACAGCATGTTTTGTGTTAAAAATCATTCTTACTTTACAATCACAAGGCGCAACCACGCGTCCTTCTGTCGGTTCTATTCCTACACCTTTTCCCAACGTTTCACTGGCAAATGCATCATCAGGTATTTGACTAACAGGTATTGCATGTCCCTTAATCGGACTTACTATACTCTCTTTAACTACTGCCTTTTCTTCTATAGCACTATTTATCGCATTGTCTGTCTTTGCATTGTCAGTCTTTGCATAGTTAGATATCGTTTCTGATGCCGGTATCACATCATCTTTATATGTAATCATAACTGCTATAAATGCAAGCACAGACGCTAAAATAGTTGCTCCAACTACCCATATAAGTCCTGAAATATCGCTTCCGATAATAAAACTTGGTAATCCGAATACTCCAAGTCCACCTATGTTATTTTGCGCTGCTCCTGAGAATCCAATAATGGCTCCACCTATTGCGGATGCAATACAAGTAATTACGAATGGTTTCTTCTTAGGAAGCGTAACACCGTAAATAGCTGCCTCTGTCACACCAAATATACCCGAGATAAATGCCGGCACTGCTATATCTTTGAGTTTCTGGTTCTTAGTTCTAAGTATTATTGCAAGTACTGCTGCCGATTGTGCAAATGACGCGGTAAATGTTGAACTAAGTATTACTGTTGAACCTTGCATCCCCAGTTCCATAATAGCAATAGGGATGATTGCCCAATGTAAACCAAATATAACAAGGATTTGCCATACAGCACCAAGAAATGCTCCTGCAAGTATCCCACTAAATGAGTTAAGTGCTGCAAATAGTGCAGATATTAGCGATGAAAGAATACTCATGACAGGTCCTATTACCAAATATGTAAGTGGTACTATTAATAATAATGTAAGAAGTGGTACAAAAAATGTCTTTAATACATCGGGTATAACCTTCTTCCAAAATTTTTCAATTCTAACTGACACAAATACTGCGGCTATAATCGGTATGACACTTGATGGATATCCACTTGTTGGGATGATTAGTGGTATTCCCAAAAACGTACTTTGATAAGCTGTTTCAAACATTGTTCCTGCAAATAATGTTCCTATAGGTTCTGCACTCCCAAGTGCAATCATGCTAGGGTATACAAGCGCACAAGCTATTGCCATTCCTATAAATTTGTTTCCTTTGAATTTCTCCGACGCTGTATATGCCAGTATAATTGGTAGGAAATAAAAGAAACCATCAGCTATTGAAAATAATAATTGATACGTAGGACCCGTATCATTGATGGCTCCTAAGAATACCAAAAGCGCCAAGACTCCTTTTAAAATACCAACTGCCGAAAATACGCCCAGTATAGGTTGGAATATTCCTGATATTGCATCTATAATTGTTGCACCGATACCTACCTTTTGGGTCTCTGCATCACCTCCGGTTGCAAAATGTCCCTGCTCCACAACAGCTTCATATACCTCAGCAACATGATTTCCAATTACTACCTGATATTGCCCCGCACTTTGCATTACTGTTACAATACCATCCATGTTCTTTAGTACTTCAGTATTTGCCTTTTTTTCATCCTTTAATTTAAATCTTAATCTCGTTATACAATGTGTGAGACTATTAACGTTACCTTCTCCACCCACATTTTTTATAATATCCTTTGCTAGCCCTTCATATTTGCCCATCTTCTCTTCTCCTTTTCAAAAAAATAAACCCTCATCATAACTCAGACTTATTCTAAGTCTTTTGTTCCAATCGGGTTTTGCCTTCCGTTAGAAGTAACAATTCTCTTTCTTTATTATTCTACAAATTTGATTCAAAAAATGTTTTGATATTAGTACAAGCTGTAGCTTCATCATTTCCATCTACAGTTATGCATACCACATCACCATGCTTTATTCCAAGTTGCATCAAAGCAAATAGTTTCTTTGCATCAGCCACTTTTTCTCTAAGTGATATTTTTACTTCCGACTCATACTTACCCGCCTCTTTTACAAGCAACCCTGCCGGTCTTGCATGCATACCTATTGAATCCGTTATAACATAATCGAATTTCAGCATCTGTCTTCTCCTCCTTCCTATGTATTGATAAATTATAATTGCTATTTTACACTAGCCCTAATAATGTCAAGGCCTTAACAATTCCGTCCTCATCTTGAGTATCTGTCACCATGTCGGCTACTTCTTTAAGCGCATCAACTGCATTGCCCATAGCTATACCCATATTAACTGTCTCTATCATTTCCATATCATTATATCCATCACCAAATACTATTGTATCTTCCATAGTCATTCCAGCTAATTTCACAATATTCTCGATGCCTGTTGCCTTTGTAACACCTCGTTTTAATATCTCGCCATCACATTTATCATTTCCCGAAACCACACTATTGGGTACAAAATCAAATATATCTTTAAATTCATTGGTTATCTCATTGGCTATCCGTTTCCTACTAAAAAACATCATTTTAGTAACCGGTGAGACACTCCTCAAATCCTCAACTATTGTATAATTACTTTCTATCTCTTTTACATTGTTTTTGCTAAAGCCATCCCAACTTTCCAGCTTCTCATGCAGTACTACCATCGAATCACTCGTAACATAAGTGCCGATTTCATTTTCTATCACAACCGACGTATCGGTATCAGATTCAGTATAGTCTATAAAACTGCGGACATCATTTAGATTTAAATGCTCGTCTGATACAACTTTTCCCTTGTACTCACAATAAACTCCGCTTCCCAGCACATATCCATCCCAGTCTATACACTCTATTTCTTCAGGTAAGTTACCTGCTGCTCGACCTGATGCAATAAAGAGTTGGTGTCCGTTTAACTTAACCTGTTTTAACACCTCTTCTATTTGCTTAGCTATCCCCACTTTATGATTAATAAGTGTCCCATCCAAGTCAAAAAATATTAATTTTTTATCATCTGTTTTATAACTCAATTCTTGGTAATCCTCTCTATTTGTACCGTTAGATCTATCATCTCACTCTGACTAATCGTGATGTGGTACTCCTTTTTTATAAAGCTGGCAATCTTTGTTGTACAGCTATATGATTTCTCATATCTTTCTATTATCAATTGTTCAATTGCATCGTCCTTGTCTGAATGCATTTCCCCTGTAACAACTCTTTGTGCAAAAAATTTGAGATAACTTAAAAAATATTCCGCTTGTGGAGTGTCATCTTGTATTTCTATATTGTAATGATACTGGACAATCTTTATAGTATTTTGTATGATTTTTGCTACATTTATTGTCTCAGGTAATTCATATCCCAGTCCTGCATTAATAAAGTGTAGAGCAATCGATGCTGCCTCATCTTTCGGCAAATCAGTGCCCAGTGTTTCATTAATCATTTCCACAGCATCCTCACCAACCTTATACTCTGTTTTATAAAGTCTTTTGATATCATAAAGCAAGGGGTTATGAAACTGAATATTTTGTTTTTGTCTTTCTTTTGCATAATTAATGTGGTCTATCAATGTCAAATATATACTCTTTTGCAACTTTCCCGGTATGTGATTCTTGGCATTACTTATAATTGTTGTTGTAAGTTGTACTATCTCTAACGGAACGTCATAAAGCAAATCCTCAAATTGTCTCATCTCTCTTTGAGTATCCATACGAAATATTTTTTCCACCATAGACTCATCGATGATACTACCTGACTTTTGTCCAAACCCGAGTCCTTTTCCCATAACAACAATCTCTCTACCTCGTTCATCCAACGAGCTTATTATATTATTATTGATGACTTTTGTTACTTTCATAATCAACCACCCTATCATTGCAATACTAATGAATAATATAAAAAAACCATTCCAAAATTTAAGCACGCTTAAAGTTCAGATGGTTTTGCCGTTTCCGTAACAATCCATGTCGCTATTCGCTGTTTCTATATTTAACAATATCAAAGCACTATCCACTTGTCAATTTTATTTATATTTTTCTTAAAATTTGCACAAAAAACATAGATGTAAACTGTGAATATGTTCTATAAAAATCCAAAGACATGTCTTAAGTCAATGTATTTGGCAAAATCTTTTCTTGTATTTTTATACCTATACATCTGTTTCAATCGGAATAAGAATCTGTAAGCTGAATATATCTCCTTGCGTATATACTGTCGTAGTACCATTGTACTTTTCGGAAACATACTGAATACTCTTAATACCGAACCCATGATTCCGCTTGTTTCGTTTTGTCGTAAGAGGCAGCCCGTTTTCAAAATTAATTTCTCCTTGAAAGTAATTTTGCACCTGGATGACAACTATGTTTTTCTGAGTAATAACTTTCACGGTAATTATTCTTTTCTTTATATCGTGTAAACTTAATGCCTCTTCTATGGCGTTATCAAGAGCATTACCGAAGATTGCATAGATGTCTTCCGTTTTGATAAAGTTGAGCTTAGAACCATCTGCCATGCATGACCATTGTATGCCATTGTTACTGCAATATAAGCCTTTTTCCATAAGGACTATATCCAGTGCTTGGTTGCCCGTGTTTTGAGCTGATCCGAATATCATAACGTCCTTTTCGATTTCATCAAAAAACTCTTGCTTTTCACTTTCACTTGACATATATCGTAGGGCTTGAATTTGATGTTTTAAATCATGACATTTGCGATCTATACTATCAATAGTAGTTTTTGTTATTTTATACTGCGACGCCTGCGTGCGCCATGCATGGTTAATTCCTTCAATCTCTCTTTGCAAATTCATTCGCTTTTCAGTAATTCTTTGTACCCAGAGAATATAAATGCAACATATAGCATCAATAACACGAAATAGTATTTTCTGACCAGTAGCTGCCTCAAACATAGGAATCCCTGTTTCACTTAATGTACTTAATATCCAAGTTAACACAATGATGCTTGCCATAGGAATGATATTATCAATTCCACCTGATATATTAAGATCCCGTGGAAGTTTCTTAATAAAAAGAAAGTAAAATAGTAAATAGACTATAATAAAAGCAAGTGCCAAAACAATGTACACATCACCAATTACTAAATTGACGATTAAGTACACATCAAAGGCAACATGCTGAATCGCACACATACAAACAGTACAAAATATTGCCTGCAGCCAAGTGCCTTCAATTACCAGCCTTGTTAGTAGAAGACATGCACCTATGTAATATCCCCAATATAGAAAGAACAGTATATTAATACTCCCAGGCGAAAATGAAGAATTTAACAGATATGAGAAAACAATAAATGCGATACTACCGAACGTAATTCTTATTATATAATGATCCTTTTTGCGAAGCGGAATCATAAATAGAATACACACTGCTATCAGCTGAACTGAATATGACACTTTATCCCAGATACCTAACATAGGTTACCTCCTCCCATATATTCTGCCAGCGACTGGAGAAACTCTTTCTTTCTCGGACGACTTATCTTAAGCCAGTTTCCACCCACTAATAGCATATCTTTATTAATCGAATCCACATATTTCAAGTTGATTAAATAACAATTATTACAACGCCTAAATGGCAACTCTTCTAATTGTTTCTCTAGATTCGATATAGGTTCCTTCCTTTGAAAATCACCACGGTTTGTGTGATAAACCAGTGTGTGCCCCATCACTTCTGCATAGTATAAATCATCACTGGAAAACTTTTCTATTCCACTTTGTGTTGGTATAACTATGTTCTTAACTTTTTTATTCATTATAATGGAAAAAGCGCTATTGATTTTCATTGCAAACGGGTAATAACTTACCGGTTTTACAATGAAATCAAGCGCGCGAACTTCATAACCTTTTATTGCCATTTGGGCCATATTAGTTACAAAAATTATTATCACATTTTCATCAAGCTTACGAATCGTCTCAGCGGTTTTAATTCCATCAAGATTTTTCATACTTATATCTAATGTAACCAGATCATAAGTACAATCGAAACTCTCCATCAATTCTTCGCCTGATGAAAATGTGCAAATTTCTAATTTGTCGGATATGGTTAACTTGATTTGATTAAAATATTCCGACAAAACATCTCGTTCTTTTCTCTCGTCATCTACAATGGCGACTTTAATCACTTTAAACCTCCACACCACATTGAATATGACTTTATTCTAACACGACTTTTTCTTTTTTACTACCTTCCGGGAATATGATTTTATATACAAAGAAGTATATAACCATTGAAACACCACCGGTAATAAAAGTTACAAGTACATTATAAATAGCCGGTGAAAAACGACTTTGAGCTATAGGCAGCCATAGTCCATTTATACCATTACAAAACAGTGATATTAGGATCCATGCAATAAAGTACCACATTATCTGATAAGGAATGTTCCCTTTGCTCTTGAATGTAATGTTTCGCTGTAACGGAAAGTTGATGCACTGTGCTAGAAAAGAACCAACTTGGTAGCTTATAAAGTACCCTAGTCCGCCACCTATAACAACTTCTCCCACAGCATTTCTAGCCACCTCATACCCTAATATATTCCAATTATATGAGATGCCTCCCATAGTAATCGGAATCCTCGGCCACATAAATTCTGTTGCTGCAAGTTCCGCACCAAGTAGATATGGCATAAATGTGAAAACGAGATACTGAAATACCGTAACGGCTACACTAAATAGATAAAACACACCAACTTGATATATCCATTTAGAGGCTTTAGGATACTTTAAGCTAAAAGAATTCCACTTTTTTTTCATATAATAACCTCTATTTCTTTTTGTGCATTCCCAAGATCACTTTCTGCTTTTATCAAGATATTTCCATTTCCTGTAGGTTTTATGATTGCAAGTACTTCGCCGTAATACGTATCTGTTGTATTTGATAAATAGCTGAGTTCGTAATATGGGCAAGCACTACCTAGACCAATCAGCTCTCCACCTTCTACCTCTACATTTATCAGGCCTCTTTCCATCGGCTTAACTGTTCCATTATCATCGGTATATTGTAGTCTCACGTAGCATAGTTCAGAATCGGCTTTTACCTTTACCTGTTCCGGTGCTAGTGTCAATATAGTCTCTTCACTTGCAGTCTTTAAAGATGTCTGTGCAATTATATTATTTTTGGAATCATAAGATATCGCTTGCAGCTCTCCGCTATTGTAAATAACATCAAACTCTACCTTACAATCCTGCGTTATTATTTTAGTGTCTAATTCCATATCATTGAGATATAGTGATACATGGTGACCTCTCGCATAAACTTCAACTTTCGTTTTAGTACCATCACATGAATTCCAAGACCAACTTTCAATTGCATTAGTCATTTTCCATGCTGAAGGTGAATGTTTCTTACCAAATTGATATACGGGAACAACACCCATTGCTATATCTCTTTGTTCAAAAGCCACCTGTGTATATCTCATCTCAGCCAACGGTTTGCCTGTTAAATCTATTCGTCCCGATCCTGCCGATACCCAGCCTACACCGTGGGTAAAATCAGGAGCATAATCTTCGTATTCCCATGAACCGATGCCTGCCTCGCCTAAATAATCCATTCCGGCCCATACAAAGTCACCTATTAAACGTGGCTCTATTTTTGCCAGCTCCCAAAATGTATACGCATCAGAGCAAAATGTTTCACTGCCTAGAATAAGCCTATCTTTGTATTTTACAAGATCCTTTTTATATCTATTGATACCATAGTTATATCCGGATATATCCATACGTTCAAACGCGTCTCTTGTTTTCACATCACAAGGATATAGGGTCGCACCAAACTTCATGAATTTAGCACCCATTAATCCTGATAAATTATTGAAAAATTCACTTCCTACAGCTTTTCTCTTACTAGGTTGCTCTAATTCCTTATCCGCCTTCTTATCACTATATACTCCAAACCCTATTGAGCTAAGGAAGTTGAAAAATATATTGATTCCGCATGTGACCGGTCTGGTTGGATCAAGTTCATGGAATAAATTCGTCAGATCTTCGCATAATTTGATTCCTTCTTTTTGACCCGATTCTGACACCTCATTGCCTGTAGAATACATTATTACAGAAGGATGATTATAATCTTTGTTGACTATGTCTGCAAGATCATCGTGGTAATTGTCCATTACTTCGCTTGCATAATCAAATTTGTTCTTATGTATATACCAAACGTCAACATATTCATCCAGCACTAGCATGCCCAGTTTATCACATGCTCTAAGCATTGCTTTTGAACACGGATTATGAGATGAGCGAATAGCATTGTACCCATTTTCTTTTAGTATTCTGATTTTGCGCTCTTCAGCAAAGTCATATGCACACGCACCAAGTAGTCCATTATCATGGTGTATACATGCTCCTCGCAGAATCACTCGCTTGTCATTGATAGTAAATCCCTTTGTTTCGTTCCACCCTACTTTTCTAATGCCAAATGTTTGCATTATTTCGTCTTCTTTATACTTGATACGGCATGTGTAAAGTTTAGGCGTATCATCATTCCACAAAACAACATCTTGTAAGAGAAATGTATGATCAGCCGCGCCAGCGGCGAAGGCAGTATGACTTTGTAACACTTTGTCACCATCCATTATGTCTATTACTGCCGAGCCTTGGCCAACTGTTTCAAATGCAACTTCAATTTCGGGCTTATAAATATCTAAAGTAGTTATTCTTGTACTATCCGGTATTATATGGTCGGTTGGAAATATATTAAGCCAAACCGGCCTATATATACCAGTCCCTGTGTACCACCTACTATTAGGTTGATTACTATTTATAACCTCAACTTTAAGTACATTTTCAATACCCGAACCAAGATAATCCGTTATGTCAACGTAGAATCCCGTATATCCGTAGCTATGGTATGCAACCTTTTCTTCGTTTAAATATACTGTGGCCTTTTGGTAAACGCCTTCAAATTCTAATACAACACGCTGATTAATATATATATCTTCAACGATAAATTTCTTCTCATAAGTATAGTCTTTAGCAATATACCAACCACTATTTATCCTTGAAAGGCTGCTCTCACCTCGTTCATCTCTAAGCATTGCATCATGTGGAATCGTAACCGGGAAATGCTTTCTATTATCATTTGACGGATAACAAAACCAATCCTTGTTAAATGCAATTTTCTTCATACTGTGTTCCCCACTTTATATTATTGTTTTACGCGCTTCATAAAACTTGCAACGATTGAGCTTATAACACTTATAAACATTATTATAGCAAGCTTTGTTATTGTACTAACTTGAGAGGCATCTCCAAACATGTTGATTCCCTGAAACGCATCTACAAACGATCCTACTGAGTTCGTAAGTAATCTCACTGCTGAGAACGTATAACATATTGTTGAAACAACTATCAAATAATTGCTGTCTTTAAAAATCAGAACCACATTTACCGCAATACCAAGTACTAGTCCAACAATTATTAATGTATCCATGTTTCCACTGCCGGATGCCCATACACAAAACCAAACCAATGATACAATTGCCGCTATTATAGATATCGGTATGAAAATTGACCCGAGTGACTTCTTTGATAAATTCATTATTTGTCCTCCTTTTTCGCTATTGATTTGTTGTGAATCTCAGCACGTACCAGCATAACGATACATAGTATCAACAGAACTGAGATGCCGGCTATTATTCCGTACATCGTCGGTTGCCACCACGGTGTTATACTTTTAATTGTTGAATCTGTGGAATATCCATTCATTACATTGCTATTTGCAACCGTAAATAAGTAGTCGTGAACTGATTCTCTTAATTTACCTAACAAATAACCATCATCTGTACTATTAATATGTGCTGGTACTACTACTTTTGAACTTGTTCCTGAGAATTCTAAACAGAACGTATCAGTACCAACTGATAGCGCAGTTAGGTAGTCGGTTTTATATCCTTCTCCAAACCCAATTGCATCTGTTTCCTGTTGTCCTACAAATCCCCATTCGCCCTCAACGATATTAACACAAAGTGCTTCATTTACTGAACACCACACTAATCCAAGACGATTAAAGCCCTGCATCACTGTTTGTGCACCTCCGGTAGACAGTGCGCCTTCAAATCCTCTAAGTGAACCTTCTCTAAATGCCTGCTCTGTAAAGAATAATGATACACCTTGACGATAATCTTCCTGGTCATTAGCAACTAAATGTTTAGGACCTGCATGTACACCCTTAGCTTCAATCGCTGCAACCTCTATTGTCATAGAGATATTAGTTAAAGCTGCATCTTCTGAGTAATACTCAAAATTTCGTCCGCTAAACGGTGTACGGTGTAAATTACCTCCCGGCATCCACGCCTGTGCCATGCCAAGGTACATAGCCTCTTCACCCATAAGTTCCGCTCTTCTTGCTATCAGCTCTTTGTTAAGTGTAGATGCCATTACCATTTGGCAAGGAAAAGCTGTATTATCACGACCATCACCATATAATTCTGCATTAAATGTTCCGCTTCCACCGAGCCCATCAGGACCATCACCTACAATAACTGCAGGCTTACCTACGGATGTAATTTCTGCCGTTCCGAAACCATCCGCTATTAACAAACACATCTCATCTATCGTCATTTGAGTTATATAAGTTTCCCACATTGGATCATCATATTCAAGTCCTATGAGTGCTGCGAGTGGTATATCCTGATTGTCTCCCTGTGTATACTCACTGACTGAAGGCGCATCTTCCGGCTTTTCATAATAGTATCCTTTTAACAACTCTATCATTTCCGGCGTTGCAGTCAATGAAATAGCTTCTATAGGAAATGTTGACTCCCAATCCACTCGAGATAAGTATGTGATTGTATCTTCCAACCAATAATTTATATCTGCATCATCAAATTGATTAGTTACTTCCTCACCTGTATACTGAGATAGCTTATACTTTTGGTCATCAAATTCTTCCGACCATTCATATACTTTATCGGAATTGCCATCGGTCGCATCTCCCAGTACATCGACCATTCCTGATGCTCCTTTAGATGCTAATACATTGTTTAGTGCATCGTGTGCATCATCACCGATTGAAATATAATAGTCACCTTCACTCAAAATATATCCTTTTGTATTTGTATAGTCATAACTAGCTAACTCATATCTGTCGCATTCGATAATCACTGTTTCATTTTGCCCCGGTTCAAGCATTCCGGTTTTTCCAAAATCAATTAACTGAATCGCAGACTTTTCAACCAAATTTTCTTTTTCATAGTCACCATACGGTGTTTGTGCATATACTTGTACAGTAGATTTACCTGCTGTACTGCCTGTATTAGTCACAGTAACAGTTACGGTAATATCATCCTCTCCAACCTGAACACTATCAAGAGTCTGCTCAAATGTTGTATAAGATAATCCGTATCCAAATGGGAATGTCACCTCATCAGTATAATTCCACGCATTACTTGTTGAAGACCCCGGTGCAGTGCTTGCATTACCTTGTCCCAAAATCGCATCCTCATAACGTGTCTCATAGTACTTATATCCAATATATATATATTCTCAGCTTGAATGCTGTAGTAGCCAACAGTATCTGCTTCAAACCCATCTGTTGCCGCTACTATTTCATCGATATTTTCCCATTCCATAGTATTAGAATTCGCATATACAGTAGCCGGTGCTGATAAGGAGTTGACAGCATATGTATCGACTAATTTACCTGACGGATTTGCATCACCTGTTAGTATGTTTGCTACACCTTCGAATCCTCTTTGGCCCGGTAGACCTATCCATAAGCATGCGTCTACGCCGTAATCTTTAAGTTCTCCAAGCTCCATAGCCCATCCGGTATTTAGAAGTACAATTACTTTGTTAAAACTTCCGGATTCATTAATCAGTTGAAGTAAATCTCTTTCTTCCTGCTGAAGTGCCAATTGACTAATACCACTATCCGGCGTAATCATATTAATATCATTTCCTTCTCCCGCTTCACGAGAAAACATAACAATTGCTACGTCATTATATTCACTACTCCAAGAGCTTCTGATATCATCCGTATAGAATGATATATCTTCTTCGCCTATGCTATACTCTGCTATATCTTGTCCAAATATAGCAACACCAGTACTCCTTGTAGTCGGACTAGCAACATATGCATCATATAAAGTATCGTTAATATCAAAACCGGCGTCTGAAAGTGCTTTATAAAAATCAATATTATATTCGCCTTCATATCCACTGGAACCGGCTGAATGTGCTTTGTAAAGTGGTTGTGCAGTAGTATGACCAAATAGTGTTACACTTCTTTCACTTCCAGTTAGTGGTAATACGTCTCCATCATTAAAAAGTAGAACCGATCCCTCTTCTTGTTCTGCAACAGCGTGATCATAAGTATCAGCTATTAGTGTCTGTAAGTTTTCTGCGTTTAGCTCGCCATATTCACTTGGAAAATAATTCAATTCCGTTAAATCTGTTCCCTCCGGATTGATTACTTGGCTAGTTACAATTCCAAGCTCGCCGTTAATTGTTGTTGAGTAAATCATCATTGTATTCATTGCTAATATTGCTATTACCAGCAGACATGATAAAAGTGACGTAAAACCTGTCCATAAGTTTGATCTTTTCATCCTCATCCTCCTTGTTATGTTTACACGTAGTTGCAAACTAGGTTTATAAGCTTTAAGCAAATTAGCTAATTTTTCCGGAATTTTTGCTTTGGCTTTGTGGAATCAGTATATCAATAATGGTTTTTTATTTAAATAGATTTTCCTATACTGTCATTCTAAAGGACTTAAAATGTAGAAATACATAAAAATAGCACAAACTCACTTCTGCGAATTTATGCTATTACGTATTCTTTTATTTAAAAACTGTATCTTTTTTCAAAAACGTTTCCGCTATCTTTACATCCTCACCGGTTGTAACCTTGATGTTCTCATAATCGCTTTCCACTAATTTAATCGGGTGTTCTGATGACATCTCTAGTACCATAGCATCATCAGTTACCTGTTTTATCTCTTCCTTTGTTTTAGCCGCCAGCATATGTTCAAATGCTTTATATATAAGCTTATTTTCAAATACCTGAGGCGTCTGTATTATCCAGACTTTGTCACGCTTTGGTGTCTCTTTAATATATCCATTCTCATCGCTTAGTTTGACTGTATCCTTTGAAGGCATTGCAGCTACACAGGCTTTAGTGGACTCGACTGTAACTGATAATCTCTTTAGTGCATCTTCTCGTATAAAGGGTCTTGCACTATCATGGATAAATACATTTGCTTCTCTACCTCTAATAGCTTTTAGTCCTTCCCAAACAGAATAAACTCGCTCACTACCACCGGCAATCACTCGTGAAACCTTAATGAATTTAAAAAACTCAACTACATCCTTTTTAACATAGTCAACATGTTCCTTGTTCGTAACCAATATAACCTCATCTATCACATCTGACTTTTCAAAAGTATCAAGGCAATAAAACATAAGCGGTTTGCCACCTATGTGCATAAATTGTTTTTCTATATTTATTTCCATGCGGCTTCCTTTGCCTGCAGCAAGTACTATCGCGATATTTTTCATCTCTCACCTAATTTTAGATTAGGAACTGCATTTAAATCCCAACCGTCTCTTTTGCCTTTTAAGTATTCATAGTAAGCTGCCGAACCAATCATCGCAGCATTATCAGTACAGTATATCGGCGATGGAATATAGAGCTTGATTCCTATTTCATCACACGCACTTTGCATCGCTGCTCTAAGTGCACTATTAGATGCAACACCTCCGGCTAAAGCTATTGAATCCATATCAAACTCTTTAGCAGCTCGCATTGTATGTTCTACAAGTACGTCCGTAACTGCCTTTTGAAAGGACGCAGCTACATCAGCTTGGCTATAGCTTTCACCCTTCATCTGCTGACCATTAATGTAATTCAAAACTGCAGACTTAACACCGCTAAAGCTAAAATCATACGGAGAATCCGCAATACTGGCTCTCGGAAAAGTAATCGCATCAGGATTACCTTCCTTTGAAACCTTATCTATTTTAGGTCCTCCGGGATATCCCAAGCCTATAGCGCGAGCCACTTTATCAAAGGCTTCACCGGCTGCATCATCACGTGTTTTTCCAATTATATCAAACTCTCCATAGTCCGTCACTTTAACCAGATGTGTATGACCACCTGAAACTATCAATGAAAAAAAGGGTGGCTTTAAATCTCTGTGCTCTATAAAGTTACCGGCAATATGTCCTTCAATGTGATGTACTCCGATTAAAGGTTTCTCAAGTGCAAATGCTATTGCCTTAGCCTCCGCTACCCCTACCAAAAGTGCACCGACTAATCCCGGGCCATAGGTAACTGCTATTGCATCTATTTCGTTAAGTGTGACATTTGCATCTGACAATGATTTCTTAATCACTTGATTGATACGCTCTATGTGCTTTCGCGATGCAATTTCCGGTACAACTCCTCCATACAGTGTATGTACATCTATTTGAGAAGATATTACATTCGACAATACCTCTCTTCCATTTTTAACAACTGCTGCAGCTGTCTCATCACATGAACTTTCTATTGCTAGTATCTGTATGTCTTGTTCCATATTATTTCTCTTTCTAATCCTCAAATTTAAGTTCTGTACTTCTCTTATCTCTAGCAGCGATAGTCTTTGGAAAAATCTTCCTTGCTTCGTCTAAATATTCCTCGGGTTTCATTAGTGAGGGGCTATAATGTGTAAGCCACATTTCCTTTACTTTAGCATCACGTGCTAGTGTTGCAGCCTCAGTAAATGTCATATGTTTATATTCTCTAGCCTTCTTTTGTTTGTCCGGCTCACCATACATACCTTCACAAATAAATAGGTCTGACTCCATAGCATTTTCTAAAATTGACTTTGTTGGTCTTGTGTCTGTCGTATAAGTCAACTTCAACCCTTTTCTGGCCGGACCTAATACCATATCCGGAGTATAGGTTTTGTTACCATCTTCTACTATATTCCCATGCTGAAGATCATTCCAGTAATTTAGCGGAATCTCATTTTCTCTAGCCCTATTGGCATCAAATTTTCCTGTTCTATCTATTTCCATAGTATATCCATAACAGGTGACGTTATGATTCACATGAAATGCTTTTAGCCTATATCCATTTATTTCAATAATTTCCAGTGGCTGCTTAAGTTCTATAAATTCAATTTTAAATGGTAGTTCCGGTGCTATAATTCTAAGTGAATTAACTACTTTTTCAAGTCCTTTTGGACCTATTAGCGTAAGTGGCTCCGTTCTATCTGCATTACCCATTGTAAGTAAAAGACCTGGTAGTCCGCTTATATGATCTCCGTGGAAATGTGTAAAACATATAACGTCTATCGGTTTAAAACTCCACCCTTTTTCTTTGATGGCAATCTGGGTTCCCTCGCCGCAGTCAATTAAAAGACTCGATCCATTATGGCGTACCATTAGTGCCGTTAGCCATCTATAGGGTAATGGCATCATTCCCCCTGTGCCAAGTAAACATATATCCAACATTTAGTCTAGTTCCTCTCTTATCCGGTTAAATCCCTACTCATTATAATAGCATCTTCTTTAGGATTTTGATAAAATCCTTTTCTGATGCCTTTATTTTCAAATCCATCTTCCAGGTAAAATAGCATAGCAGATTCATTGCTCTCGCGTACTTCCAAATAAAGTTTTTCTATATCATGTGTATCACAGTAATCTTCCAACAACAAAAGTAAGTTTCTCCCTACCCCTTCTCTTCTATGCTCTGTTTTTACGGCAATCCTCTCTATTTCTCCTTCACCTGCAGCAAAATATACTATGAAATATCCTAGCAACTCATTAACATCGCTCGTGCATACTGCAATGAGTGCCTCTTTTCTTTCGTAGCTTTCCTCTATACTCTTTATACTCCACGCATCAGTAAATATTTCCTGTTCCAACTTTGCAATATCAATTAAATCATGCCTACTTGCTTTTCTTGTTTTCAAGAGTTCTTTCCCTTCTTTCTCTTTCTGCCTGAGATTCTCTTAAATAATCCGGCCTGAACATATCAGCACTAATTGTCTTTCCATTTTTAATGTACGAAAGAGCCAGTGTTGCATAAGCTGAAGCTCTTTGCCTATTTACATGTGACTTTGCAAATGTTACTTCTACCTCAGTCTTCTCCTTAATGATATCTCTAAACACAGGTACACCATCACCTAAAAATATTACCGGTTCTCTAAGCGAATTTATCTTATTCATTAATTCATAAATATCCAATGCGCTCTGATTAAGCAATATTTGCACTTTATCTTCAACTCGGTAAACTCCAGTATATACCTGATTTCTCCTAGCATCCATTATCGGACAAACCAATTTATTATTTCCTAATAAATTATATGCCATTCCTTCAAGTGTCGGAATCGCAACAAGAGGAATATCTAGTGCCAATCCCAAACCCTTTGCAGTTGAGGCACCTATTCTAAGTCCGGTAAAAGACCCCGGGCCCTCTGAAACAGCAATCGCATCAATTGTATTCATATCAAGGTCAAGCATCTTCTTTACTTCATCCAGCATTGGCAACAGTGTTTGTGAATGCGTCTTCTTATAATTTATTGTATACTCTGCTATAGTGGTCTCTTCATCAACAAGTGCTACACTTGCAACTAATGAAGAGCTATCAATTGCTAGCACTCGCATAATGTTATCCTCCGATAATCGAAACCTTTTTCTATATCTTTTTCTATCAAAATCTTCGTATATTTATCCGGCAATATCTCTTCAATTAAATGTCCCCATTCAATTAATGTCACTCCACCTGAATAAACATACTCTTCAAAGCCTATTTCATCCATCTCGGTAACATCACCTATTCTATACACATCAAAATGATAGAAGGGCAGTCGCCCTTCCTCATATATATGTACTATTGTAAAAGTCGGACTGCTTATAGTTTCTTTGATTCCAAGACCTATTGCAAATCCTTTTGTCAAAACAGTCTTCCCAACTCCTAAGTCACCATCAAGTGTATAAACTTGTCCACTTTTTGCATCATGTCCCAGCTTCTCGCCGAGCAATAATGTTTCTTTTTCACTATAAGTTTCTATTACCATTTTCATATTTCCTACTTCTTTTTATCAAGTCTCATTATTCTGACTGCTGGTGCAGGCATATTATCAAAGATTAAATCCACAACTGTTGTGTATTCTTCTCCCAACTGTGAAATCGGAAGTACTATAGATTGCTTCTTAGCATCAAATAGTACAATAATGCTCTTTCTCGAAATTGCTTTTGTAAATGTTTTCCATGATGCTTTACCTGATTTATTCCCAACTATAGTCTTCACACCCTCTTCTGAAAACTCATACGAAACCGGGTAATCAAGACGCTTATCCTTTGAAATATTTTTTCTAACACTTCTTCGCAGCATAAAAGGCAACCCAAACAGTACAACAACCGCAAATAATGCAAAGATAGCTAGTTGTGGGTATTCACCTCTCCTAAAAAACACATATACAAAGAATAAATTTAGTACACCTAGTACTATAGAAACAATTCCAACACCTTTTGTATATATCTGATACATAGAATAATCCATGATGGATTTTTCATCCAGTTTTACATCTATTTTAATTGGCATATTACCCCTCCATCTTTTTCCTAATCTTCACACGGCATATGAGCCCTGCCAACTCCAATTTACTTCGTAAATCGTCGTTGCGTTTATCTCCGTATACACAAACCAAATACTTCACTTATGCAAGTAAACTTGCCTAAGTCGTATTTTGTTTGTGTGCATGGCCTTTTGTTTATTGATAATGAGCCCTGCCAACTCCAATTTACTCCGTAAATCGTCGTTGCGGTTATCACCGTATACTCAAACAAAATACTTCACTTATGCAAGTAAACTTGCTTAAGTCGTATTTTGTTTGTGTGCATGGCTCATTATATCACAAAAACTCCCCATAGTCACTAAACCATGGAGAGTTTGATATTACTTATTTATGTACTTTATAAAAGCATCTTTTTGTCTCGTTAGATATTTCTCACTATCTCCGAGTTCAAGTTTGTCATCTTGTACCATACCTAAAACGCGTGGTATTGTAAGTCTCGGTACATTCATTATGTCCATATTTAAAAATGAAAGTAATGCAACCAGATGATCCTGTGCACTCTGCGTTCCATCCATACCAGGTGTAACACCACTTAGTGCTAATGGTTTTTCATTAAGTACATTTCCCTCGTCCTTGCTTATTGGTCTTGACATCCAGTCAAGTAGGTTTTTAAGCACTCCTGAAAAGAAGTGATTGTACTCTGGTGTAAATATCCATATGCCATCTGCTTCTTTAAACTTTTCTCTTACTTTTGTTACCGCTTCTGGTGCCGGGTATTCAATATCTTGATTAAATAATGGTATATCATGGTAATCCAATATTTCAAATTCAGCTTCGTCACCAACTATTTCCTTAGCCTTTCTGGCTAACATTAGGTTAAATGACTCTTTTCTCAAAGAACCTACTACTGCTAAAATTTTCTTGCTCATCTTAATAACTCCTCTCTATACTATGTTTGTCTAGATATAGTATAGCACTGAGGATGGTTAAAACAAGCACTGTAGCTGTTCTTTTATAATAAATACGAATGCTTTAATAAAATTTAGAAATATTTAATTCCTGCCTTTTAAAACCACACTTATCTTCTTATATAAAAGAAATACTACAATCGATACTAATACGCCTTTAAGTAAGTTAAATGGTGCAACTGCAAATATAACAAATGTAAATAAGCTATCAACGGCTTTATTGACTGCACTCCCCATTCCTACAAGTGAATCTATCGGCATTCCAAACGCCTTAGCATATACCGGAAGTAATACATATGCATTCAGGAAGCACCCTATAACAGTCATGAACACAGTTCCTGTTGCCATGCCTACTACTGCGGCTTTTCTGCTCTTGTATTTTCTGTAAATAATCGTTGCCGGTAGAACAAGTGCTACTCCTATTAAGAAGTTTGCTATTTCTCCAACACCTGCTGTAGCCGTTCCGTTAATAGCAAAGTTAAGTAATATCTTGATAAATTCAATAGTAACTGCTGCCATAGGTCCCATTGCAAATCCGCCTATAAGAACCGGTACCTCGCTAAAATCAATTTCATAAAAAGATGGTGCAAATGGAAGTGGTATCTCAAACAGCATCAAAACCACTGCAATTGCTGATAACATTCCAACCTGGACCATTGTCCTTACCTTACTACTTGCTTTTCTCTGTTCAATTACGTGTGTACTCATTTTTCTCGTCCTTCTTTCTTATGTTATTTTTAAAGAAAGATAATCTTCTGTATTTTATGTAAAATGCAAATTCGTAGAAATTTCTTATTACATAAAAAAGTCCTGAATGATAAACATTCAGGGCAAACATTACTAATTAAATTCATTAGCATATCTTCTCTCATCCAGACTTTACTGTCGGTTCAGGAATCACACCTGATCAGCTGCAGCACGAATGCTAGCAGGTCGCGGACTATACCGCCGGTTGGGATTTACACCCGACCCCGAAGACCATTTTCTTTTATATATGTCATTATATCCTATTATATCTCTTTATACAAGTACTTTTTTTGTAAGGTATGCACAAATATTTTACATATTTCTTTGTAACTTTTTATATCTTATTGGGCATTTGTCGTAAAAAGTGTCGTAAAATATGTTAAAAATTTAACCATTGGAAACACCTATCTTATCTACTTCTTGCGTAGGACAATTGAGTTTTTTAATCTCTCGCTCAACCCTATCGAAGCGGACAGTGTCATAAACTTTCATTATCATATCAAGTTTCTTATGACCCATAATATACATTACCGTATGTAAATCCATGCCACTTTCAACCATGTTTGTACAACCTGTGTGCCTAAATATGTGATTTGTAATATGCGGAAAGTCATTACCTGTGGTGTCTTTATACGCTTTAACTATCTCTCGCAAATTCCTGTTTAGATTATTGGGATAGATTAAATTAGAAAACCTCCCAACAAAAACAAAATCAGAATATCCGTCTACTGTTTCCATACACTTATTCCTTAATCTGTTTGAGTGCATTTGATGAAGAACTTCATACATTTTATCGGTCATAGGTATTGTTCTAGTTTCATTTTTTGATGTGTTTTTCGAGATATAAAAACGTGAAGATTTTCCATTTTGTCGATATAGCAAGCCTTTGTTTATTGTTACAGTTCGCTTTTTCATATCTATGTCTTTCCATGTCAAACCTAATAATTCGTTGATACGACAGGACAATTCTAAAAGAGAGATGTAAATGTTCGTGTAATAGTCGGGATTATTTGACATGGGAATTATTTTCTCAAAGAAGATATTCTGTTCTTCCCTAGTTAATGCTTCTTTAACAGGCTTACACACATACTCTTTTGTTGTTCGACTTGCAGGATTGCTCATAATCGCATTGTCATCTACTGCTATACTTAGTGCTTGATGTATAATTTTATGGAGTATATGAATTGTTCCATTTGCATAACCCTCGTTTTTCTTTTTAAAGTAAAACTGTTTTACATCACTCTTTTTAATTTCTTTTACAGACATTCTTCCTAAAGAGGTCATACATATATGCTTTTTGTAATAACACATATAGTTTCTATATGTTGAGGGTGCGAACGTTCTTGTTTCAAATACCAACTCTATATACGCATTTAATGTATTTCTCCCACGTTGTATAGTGATTCCGTTACTTAGTTCCTTTAAGATTTTTTCTTCTTTTTCTCGTAAAGATTCGCACTGTCTTACACCATTCGGTAATATGTCTGTACTTACAAGTTTCCAACTATATACAGAGCACCTTGAACCGCTATTATCAGTATACTTGTATTCATATTTTCCATCTGTTCTCTGACTTTCGCCTGCTTTAAGCAGTCTGCCTTTATTATCTTTTCTCTTATGCAATTTTTCTCCTTTCAAAACAAAAGAGAGCCGATATGATATATAAAATCTACCACATCAACTCTCTTTTTACAATCTGTTTCTACTATACTGAATAACTGTCCTCTAGATATGCATCAAATCGTTTTCGCTTTATCATCTTTTTATTACCTATATAGATAAACAAGCCATTTTCGTCTGTTTGTGTCAAGCTACGCAATTTATTAATGCCTATTCCAGAATACTTAGCATATTCTTCAATGGTTAGTGTTGGTCTTTCCCATAAGGGCACTTCTTTTTCAATCATCTCTATTCTCCTTTCTGTGCTATTTTTAGCACTGAAAAAGGCACTAGATTATCTAGCACCTTTGTCTTGTTGCTTTGCTTTTCTTTCCCAGAACTTAGGGTTTGCTTCGGGGATATTCCACATAGCATTTTCACTACAATATCTCATGGCTTGCTCTTCATACTTCGTAACCCCTATTAATCGGTTCATTTCGTCTGATGATTCTTTATAAGGTGTATGGGGGGATATAGGTTCGTTTTTTCCTCTCATAACCATTACTATTACACCATACTCTCTATTTATGTCCTGTGGGGCATAAACCGTTGTATAGCAGAACAATGGCAATATTTCTTTACCTACCTTTTTTTCGTAAATAGACCCATATTTTTACCTCGCTTTCATATTATTTTTTACCTTTGGTTTTCCTTGACATTTCTCGATTTCTTTGGTATGTTTAATTAAAGACAGATGATTGCTAATCTCTTTGGGGAAGTAGACCCCAATTGATTTTATCCAATCATCTGTCTTATTAGTTGTATATATATCTTTAGTTTCTTTTATCGCAGTTTTTATTAAATTGAAAAGTTTTTCTTTTCCATATAAGGAACGGATAGCATTTACCTCAACATGAACGGACTTAACATTTTTGTGTAAAGCACAAACTATATAATCATCATTTGCGTTTTTTTCGTTAAGTATTAAAACCATGCCATTCTTTAATGTTAAAGATTCTACACCAAGCACACTTGAACATATCTTTTTGTTTAATTCAATAATAGTATCAACTTCTATGCCATGCTTTTTTTCAATCTTGCTAATAATAGCTTGATTTATTGTTATAGGCAAATCATCAAGAACACCTGTCGGAAGATTGAGCACTTTTGACGTTTCCGATACAACTAATGGCACACCTTTAGGATATTTACCATACTTATATTCTAATAGTTGCTCTTGAAATGTTTTCAAACTTCCGTCAGCCTTTACTAAATCAGCATTAATTCTTCTTACTGCTTCAATGTTATTATTGCTCATTTGAATCTCTCGCATAGTTGCAATTCATTGCGTTTTGCTATCTCGCCCCTCTCTCTTGATTCTTGCTCTGTAACTTTTTATCGTACGTCTGCAATACGTTTGTCGTTATTTTATCCTGCATAGCCTTTGATGTTCCGTATACTATATCCTTATATTCTCCGTCACTTTTCATAAATTGGGGCATTTTCACAAATAAGCCTTTGCTACCTTCTACAACAGAGATACCTTTGAGAACTAAACCGTTTATCGTTATGGTTGCTAATGCTTTAGTGTGTGATTGTTCATGGTTTAACACCGTCATATGTACTTTTTCTACATCTGGCAAACACACATCTTTTGTAATATCATACTTTAGAGTAATCATAACCGCTTCGTATATTTCTTGTCTTAATACCACCGAACTAGGATAAACCACATCTTCATATTCACCTTCTCCGTTAGTTTTCCTAGGATATGATAGAAACCATTTCTTTTCTGTTGTTTCTTTATCCATGTATTCCCTAACTTGAACAGGAAATTTAATACAATTGTCAACAGTTACCGTACCAAATGCTACTTCGTTTTCTTTTTCGCTTAATGTCATTTTTGCTTCAATATAATATTCGCTCATTTTATAATTCTCCTTTATTTAACTTTTGTAGTTTTTTGCAATATTTTTTTAATTGTTTTTTCTCTGTCACGAATTTCTCGTACTCGTTTATTGTTTAGATTTCTTTTTACTGTATCAAAATTTGGCAATATGTTTTGTCCGTTTTTTGAAATTGTTTTTTGTGCTTTTCCATTAGATACAGTAAAAAAGTCATACTCCTTATCCTGTTGTAGTAAGGCATGGTAGGTTTTACCACC
>JBKEBP010000078.1:0-1801 GCA_047973235.1 Suipraeoptans sp.
TATTGACATGTCACTTCATCTAAAGTATAAATGAAATAAGAGCTGGAAAGCTAATTCTCGCTTACCAGCTCTATAATTATCATAGAAGATTAGTATTTACAGACTTTTTTTCACAGACTCGGAGAAATAGTTGCTGATAAAGCTCATGACTTATTCTTTGCATTACAGTAAACATATATATTTCTATAGCAAATGCCACAGTAGATGTCGTAATCTAGTGTGGCATTTTTTCTGAGTCTTTTTGATCTAATAATATTGGTTCACATATTCTACAGTAAAAACTGATTTTTGTATGTTTCAGTTTTTACTTATCCAACGTCTTCATCGTAGGGAAAAGCAATACATCCCTTATAGCCTGAGAATCTGTTAGTAGCATACACATTCTATCTATTCCAAATCCTATACCGCCTGTTGGTGGCATACCTATTTCAAGCGCATTTAGGAAGTCCTCATCCGTTGTGTTTGCCTCATCATCACCTGCTGCCAACTGTTCTTCCTGTGCTTTAAATCTCTCACGTTGATCTATCGGGTCATTAAGCTCTGAATAAGCATTTGCCATTTCCCAACCATTCATAAAGAACTCAAAACGCTCAACATAATCCGGATTCTCCGGTTTCTTCTTAGTTAGTGGAGATATTTCAATAGGATGATCTATAACAAACGTAGGTTGAACTAGGTGCTCTTCTGCATATTCTTCAAAGAAAAGTGCTAGTATATCACCCTTTTTATGTCTATCTTCAAACTCGATGTGATGCTCTTTAGCAAGCGCCTTAGCTTCTTCCGTAGTAGCTATAGTATCAAAATCAACATTAGCATATTTTTTAACTGCATCAACCATAGTGATTCGCTCAAATGGTTTTCCAAGATCCATCTCTACCTCATTAAAAGTAATCGTCGTAGTTCCCAGTACTTCTTGAGCTACGTGGCGATACATATTTTCCGTCAAATCCATCATGCCATGGTAATCCGTATATGCCTGATATAATTCCATAAGTGTAAACTCCGGATTATGTCTTGTATCTAAGCCCTCATTACGGAATACTCTTCCGATTTCGTATACTTTTTCCAGTCCGCCAACTATAAGTCTCTTTAGTGGTAACTCCAGTGAAATACGAAGCTTCAAGTCCTCACCGAGTGCATTGAAATGTGTTTCAAAAGGACGTGCAGCTGCACCACCGGCATTATTAACAAGCATTGGTGTTTCAACTTCAAGGAAACCCTGTCCGTCAAGATACCTTCTGATTGAGCTAATTATCTTAGAGCGCTTAGTAAATGTATCACGTACTTCCGTATTCATAATAAGATCTACATAACGTTGTCTATATCTTAAATCTCTGTCTTGTAAGCCATGGAACTTTTCAGGTAATATTTGAAGGCTCTTACTTAGGAGTTCAACCTTAGTTGCATGAATAGATATTTCACCCATTTTAGTTGTAAATACAGTTCCTGTTATTCCAACTATGTCTCCAATATCCATGCGTTTGAATAGCTTGTAATCATCTTCGCCAAGCTCATCTCTTGCAACATAAGACTGTATGTCACCTGACTGATCCAAAACATTGCAAAATGAAGCTTTACCCATAACACGCTTTTGCATCATACGACCGGCAACTGATACTTCTTTACCTTCCATTGCATCATAATTGTCTTTAATTTCTTTTGCATGGTGTGAAGCATTGTACTTCGTTACTTCAAATGGATTTTTCCCCATATCCTGCAGCTCTTTAAGCTTTTCTCTACGAACCTTTCTTAGCTGATTAAGATCCGGTTCTTTCGCTTGATTCTGGTTCTTGTTGTTCTG
>JBKEBP010000079.1:0-10476 GCA_047973235.1 Suipraeoptans sp.
TCTGGTGTGGAAAACCGGCTAAACATATGGCTTACTGGGGACAGTCTTATTAATATAAAATAATATTATTATTTAACGAGAGCAGACTTTGTAATAAGATCTGCTCTCGTGTTATAATACATTCATGATGAAAATTGAAATGCCAAAAAAAGTAAACTTAATAATTGACCAACTGAGCAAAAATGGATATGAAGCCTTTGCTGTTGGAGGATGTGTGAGAGATAAAATTCTAGGGAGAATACCGGAAGACTGGGATATAACTACGTCTGCACAGCCGCTTGAGGTAAAACATATTTTTAAAAGAACGGTTGATACCGGAATAGAACATGGTACAGTTACAGTTCTAATAGGTGATGAAGGATTTGAAGTCACAACATACCGAATAGATGGCGAGTATGAGGACTCAAGGCATCCGACGAGTGTGTCCTACACAAGGAGCTTACGAGAAGATCTTCTTAGAAGAGACTTTACTATTAATGCCATGGCATATAATAATGAGGAGGGTCTGGTAGATGAGTTCGAAGGACTTAAAGACATTAATAATAAGGTCATAAGATGTGTTGGAGATGCAAAGTCACGACTTTCGGAAGATTCTCTTCGTATACTTAGAGGGGTTCGTTTTGCTGCACAGCTAAATTTTACTATTGAGGAAAATACGCAGCAAGCAATGCGAGAACTTGCTCCGAGATTGAAGAATATAAGTGAAGAACGCATACAAGTAGAACTCATAAAGATGGTAACAAGCAATTATCCGGAGAGAATAACCGAAGCTTATAATTTAGGTATTACTAAAGAGTTCATTCCGGAATTTGATGATATGATGAAAACAAAGCAAGAGACACCGCACCATATGTATAATGTTGGTCAGCATACCATATGTGCATTGAAAAATGTGAGAAATGATAAAATACTAAGACTAACAATGCTATTTCATGATATGGGAAAACCTGAGTATAAGACTATGGACGAAGACGGCGTAGCGCATTTTAAGAAGCATGCCATCGGCAGTGAGGAACTGGCAAGGAAGGTTATGAATAGGCTCAAATTTGACAATGAAACTAAGAGAAAAGTAATGAAGTTGGTTTTTTATCACGATTATCGTATGCCGGCAACAGCCGTGAATGTCAGAAGAGCAATGAACAAAATCGGTACAGACTTATTTCCCTTATATCTGGAAGTTAGAAGAGCGGATACTCTAGCTCAAAGTACCTATTTAAGGGAAGAAAAACTTGCAAATATTAATGAAATTGAAGAATTATACAAAGAGATAGTTATAAATAGGGAATGTGTTCAAGTGGGTGACCTAAGTCTTAATGGAAAAGATTTGATTGCACTAGGAGCTAAGCAGGGCAGACAGATAGGGGACATTTTAAAGTATCTGTTGGAAATAGTAATTGAGAATCCGGAGAAAAACACTAAAGAAGAACTAACAAAAGAAGTGAAAGACAAATTCTTTTATTTTTAGATTAGGTATAGTATAATTGGTAACGAAAATGACAGGAGGATGTGTTATGGACTACATGAAGACGTATGAGGAATGGCTTACAAAGCCATATTTTGATGAAAGCACAAAAGATGAGTTAAAGGCTATAGCCGGAGATGATAATGAGATTAAAGAGCGCTTTTATAAGAATCTAGAGTTTGGTACAGCGGGACTAAGAGGGATAATTGGAGCAGGAACAAATAGGCTGAATGTCTATACTATCAGGAAAGCAACTCAAGGACTTTCAAACTACATTTTAAAACAAGGATATGGAAATAAAGTGGCTATTGCGTATGATTCTCGAAATATGTCGATAGAGTTTGCTGATGAAGCTGCACTTTGTCTTGCGGCTCATGGGATAAAAGCATTTGTTTTTGAATCTTTAAGACCGACACCGGAATTATCATTTGCTGTGCGAGAACTTAAGTGTATTGCAGGCATAAATATAACAGCGAGTCATAACCCACCTGAGTACAACGGATATAAAGTATACTGGGAGGATGGTGCACAGATTACACCTCCACATGATATAGGCATTATGGATGAAGTAAACAAAGTTAATGACTATAGTTCGCTAAAGACTATGGATAAAGAAGAAGCTATAAATAAAGGTCTATACGAAGTTATAGGCGAGAATATAGATGACCTATATATTAATGAGTTGAAGAGCCTGGTAATGAGCCCTAATGAAATCAAGGAAATGGCACCTGATATAAAAATTGTATATAGTCCATTACACGGAACCGGTAACATACCGGTTAGAAGAGTTCTAAAAGAGCTTGGTTTTGAAAATGTATATGTAGTGAAGGAGCAGGAATTACCGGATGGAGATTTTCCGACGGTATCATATCCGAATCCGGAGTCAAAAGAAGCTTTCACTCTAGGATTGAAACTTGCTGAGGAAGTTGATGCTGATATTGTGCTTGCGACAGATCCTGATGCAGACAGGCTTGGAGTATATGTTAAGGATTCAAAATCCGGAGAGTATAAGGTGTTAACGGGAAATGTATCAGGGTGTCTTCTTGCTGACTATGAAATAAGCCAAAGAAAAAAACTTAAAGGATTACCGGACGATGGAGTTTTGATTAAAACAATTGTAACCACAAATATGGCGGATGCAATAGCTAAATACTATGGAGTAGGTCTTATAGAAGTTCTAACGGGATTTAAATATATTGGACAGAAGATTTTGGAATTTGAGACAACAGGCAGAGGAACATATTTATTCGGATTTGAAGAAAGCTATGGCTGCCTAATTGGTACTCATGCAAGAGATAAAGATGCGATTGTAGCAACAATGGCTCTATGCGAAGCTGCAGCGTACTATAAGTCCAAAGGAAAGACCTTATATGACGTAATACTTGAGATGTATGAAAGATATGGATATTATAGAGATGAAACTCAGGCTATTACATTATCAGGCATCGAAGGACTTGCGAAGATTTCATCCATTATGGATGAATTACGTATAAACCCTCATAAGTCTTTTGGAGATTATAAAGTGGAAAAAGTACGAGACTATAAGAATGACATCATCAAAGATTTTAAGAGTGGTAAAGAAGGGACAACCGGATTGCCGGAGTCAAATGTATTGTATTATGAGCTGGAAAACGATGCTTGGGTGTGCGTAAGACCATCGGGAACAGAGCCAAAGGTTAAAATTTATTTTGGAATTAAAGGTAAGTCTATGGAGGACGCCGATAATATCACAAATTCAATGAATTTATCAATAAAAGAAATGCTGGATGGTCTTTTGTAACAAAAAACTGATTAAAGTTGTCAAAAACCCTATAAAATAGGGCTAAACACGTTATTTTATCTTGACAAACAAAGCGAAAACAGTTATAACTTTATTTAGGGGCAAGTATAAGTAAGAAGTGGCTTGTCTAAAATAAAATAGAATTTATTCTATATATAATCTTAGAGGAGGAATTTATCCATGAACAAAACAGAATTAGTAGCAGCTATTGCTAAACAGGCAGAATTACCAAAGAAAGACGCAGAGAAAGCTTTGAAAGCATTTGTTGATGTGGTATCAGATGAACTTAAAAAGGGAAACAAAGTACAATTAGTTGGATTCGGTACTTTCGAAGTATCAAAGAGAGCAGCTAGAGAAGGAAGAAACCCACAAACCGGAAAAACTATGAAGATTGCTGCAAGCAATGCTCCAAAGTTTAAGGCAGGTAAAGCTCTTAAAGATGCTGTAAACTAAGAAGAGTAGAGTTGATTTAGGATAAAAGAGATAGAGAGCATTTGTTCTCTATCTTTTCTGTTATAAGGATGGTGGAATATGAGACTGGATAAATTTTTAAAAGTATCAAGGATAATAAAGAGAAGAACCGTTGCAAATGAAGCTTGTGATGCCGGAAGAGTATTAGTTAATGGCAAAACAGCAAAAGCTTCTGTGAAAGTTAACCAAGGCGATATAATAGAGGTTATGTTTGGCACAAATACTGTAAAAGTCGAGGTTTTAGACACTAAAGAAACATCAAAAAAGGAAGAAGCAAAAGAATTATTTCGGTATTTGTAGTAATCTATTGTGCAAAATTACTACACAAACCATGGACGATACCCGAATTTGAGACACAATATATAGTGGTTTGAATTGAGAACAAAGCAAAAAGATATTATATAGTTTCTAAAATTCGCGGAAAAATCTACACCATTAACTATTGCGAAAAACCCTTATAAACGTTACTATGATAGTGGTCGTATATTTCTGACTACTATGGGGATAGTAAATAATAAACGGTAATTGCTAATACATAGGTAAGGGGTGTTTTAAATGCGTATTAAAGAAACAAAGCGAAAAAAGCAAAAAGCTAGAAATAGCAAAATAAATAGAGGAAGTATGTTTGCGGTAAGTGGAATACTATTAGTGCTTACAATTGTTATGGCAACTAGCAGCTTGATGCTTAAACCTAAGGTAGAGCAGCAATCTGAAATGATTGCAGAATTGCAGGAACAAATAGACAATGAAAAGCAACGGACTAGCGATATTGACAGCCTCGAAGAATATATAGCTTCAGATGCGTATATTGAAGATACGGCGAGGGAAAAGCTAGGTTTGGTTCATGATAATGAGATTGTATTTAAATCTAAATAGACAAAAGAGCTTTAGGGGAACCTAAAGCTCTTTGATTATTGAGGTAAAAGCATGTTAAATAAAATTGAGAATTTCATTAAAGAAAATAAGATGATTGAAGATGGAGATAAGGTGATAATTGGGTTGTCCGGAGGACCTGACTCAATGTGTCTGCTACATATTCTTTTAGAATTATCGAAGAAACTTAAATTTGAAATATATTGCATTCATATAAACCATATGATTAGAGGAGAAGAGGCAAATTTAGATGAAGCCTTTGTTGAAAATATATGCAAACAAAGTAATGTGCTTATTAAGACTGTAAGCAGGAACGTCGTCGCATATGCAAAAGAAAAAAAACTTTCTGAAGAAGAGGCCGGGCGAGAAATAAGAAGAGAAGAGTTTGAAAAGTTCATGTATGAGCTAGGAGCAAATAAAATAGCGTTGGGACATCATATGAATGATAATGCAGAAACGCTATTACTTAATTTGTCTCGAGGTAGTGCACTGAATGGAATGACCGGAATAGAGCCTGTAAATGGTATATATATTAGACCCCTGCTGTGTGTACTCAGAGAAGAAATAGAACACTATCTTGAAATTAATAACTATAGATTTTGTGTCGATCAGACCAATACTTCAAATAAATATGCCAGAAATAGAATACGGAATAACATCATCCCATATTTAGAGTCTGATATTAATAAAAATTCGGTAAAACACATGAATGATGCCATGAAACATATAAGAGAGGTTAACAAGTATCTCTCGCTCGTTTGTGATGGATATATAGAGAAATGTGTAGTTACAGGTCAAGCTGATAGAGGTACTTTGATTCTCGCTAAGGAATATAATGAATTGCCTTATATATTTAAGTCTGAGGTGATTTATAGGACGTTGACTAATATGGCCGATAAGAAAAAAGATATTGAAGAAAAGCATGTTTTAGCGGTAGCACAACTTTTTGATATGCAGGTTGGAAAAGGGGTGGATCTACCATACAATATTAGAGCAACTAGAGAATATAAAGGGGTCAAATTCAGAAATAGTAAAGAAGCTAGAATAAAGGATGTACAAAAGCCTCAAATGACAATGAATACATTTGTTTATAATAAATTAACGAAAACCGTACCTACAAGTACCTACACGAAATGGTTTGATTGTGATATAATAACCCAAACTGTAGAGATAAGACATAGACAGTCAGGAGATTTTATTACAATCAATAAAGAAGGAAATAGGAAAAAACTAAAACAATTTTTTATTGATGAGAAGATATCGAGAGAAATGCGTGATGATATATGGCTCGCATGTGATGGTTCTCATGTTATGTGGGTTATTGGGTATAGGCAAAATCCATATTATCAAATAACAGATAAAACAAAAAATATTCTGGAAATAGTTATTAGTGGAGGAGAAGGGTATGAGCAAGATTAATGTAATGATTTCTGAAGAAGATGTTGATAAGAGAATACAAGAGCTTGGTGACCAAATAAGCGAAGATTACAAAGGCAAAAGTATACATTTGATCTGTGTGCTTAAAGGGGGCGTATTCTTTATGTGTGAATTAGCTAAGCGAATAACAATTCCTGTGTCAATGGATTTTATGAGCGTGGGAAGTTATGGAGATGGAACTAAATCAAGCGGAGTAGTAAAGATAGCAAAGGATTTAGATGAATCACTAGAAGGTAAAGATGTATTGGTAGTAGAAGATATTGTGGATTCAGGACGTACACTATCATATCTGTTAGACATTCTCGGAAAAAGAAACCCGAAGAGTTTACGCCTTTGTACACTTCTTGACAAACCGGATAGAAGAGTAGTTGAAAACTTGAAAGTTGATTATTTAGGATTTGAAATTCCGGATGAATTTGTAGTAGGATATGGTCTGGATTATGCACAAAAATATAGAAATCTTCCGTTCATTGGTGTAGTGGAAGGCGTAGAGTAGATATAGAAAGGGGAAATAAGTTGAATAACAAAAAAATAGGGATGAATGGAATTTCATTTCTCTTGCTTATAGCTTTTGTATTTGGCTTGCTTTGGTTTACGAATCAAGCGAGTGAAAGAGAAAAACAACTTACTTGGAAAGAGTTTCAAACAGCTATTGCGGAAAGCACTTATAAGGATGTTAATATTATACAAAATAAGGCAGTGCCTACAGGACAAGTAGTTCTTACTATGAAGGATGCTAGTGAGAAGTTTGTTAATGTTTCGGATGTAAACGAAGTAGAGACTTATTTAAAAGATAATGAAGTTATATATGAGATGGCAAATGTACCTAAAGATTCGGTGTTTTTAAGTAGTATTTTGCCCATGTTACTAGTTATAGGTGGAGTGTTTCTGATTCTTAATATGATGAATAGGCAAGGTGCTGGTGCAAATGCTAAAGCAATGAGCTTTGGGAAAAGCCGTGCAAAAATGTTGAAGGATGATGACAAGAAAGTTACATTTGCAAATGTTGCGGGATTAGACGAGGAAAAGAGCGAACTCGTAGAGATTGTAGATTTCCTTAAAACTCCAAAGAAGTTTATGGATGTCGGAGCAAGGATACCCAAGGGTGTACTTCTTGTAGGACCGCCGGGAACCGGTAAAACACTCCTTGCTAAAGCTGTTGCAGGAGAAGCTGAGGTACCTTTTTTTACCATATCCGGTTCGGATTTTGTTGAAATGTTTGTTGGTGTTGGTGCGTCGAGAGTTAGAGATTTATTTGAGCAGGCTAAGCAAAATTCACCATGCATAGTGTTTATAGATGAAATAGATGCGGTTGCAAGACGAAGAGGGACCGGCATGGGTGGTGGTCATGATGAAAGAGAACAGACATTAAACCAGTTATTGGTTGAAATGGACGGTTTTGGAATTCATGAAGGTATAATTATGATGGCAGCAACCAATAGAGTTGATATATTGGATCCTGCTATTTTAAGACCGGGTCGATTTGACAGAAAAGTTATGGTTGGGAGACCGGATGTTAAAGGTCGTGAAGAAATATTACAAATCCATGCTAAAGGGAAACCATTAAGTGAAGAAGTTGATTTAATGAAAATAGCTCAAACAACATCAGGATTTACCGGAGCCGATTTGGAAAATTTACTTAATGAAGTAGCTATTTATGCAGCTAAAGCTGACCGTGTATTCCTTGTGCAAGACGATATTAATAAAGCTTTCATTAAAGTTGCGATAGGAACTGAAAAGAAAAGTCGCGTTATTAATGAAAAAGAGAAAAAAATCACAGCATATCATGAGTCCGGTCATGCGATTCTATTTCATTTGTTGCCGGACGTTGGACCAGTGTATAGCGTGTCAATTGTACCTACAGGAGCAGCTGGCGGATATACAATGCCACTTCCTGAAAAAGATGATATGTATAATACAAAAGGTAAAATGCTTCAGGATATCATAGTTTCATTAGGTGGAAGAGTTGCTGAAGAGCTGATATTTGATGATATTACAACAGGAGCGTCTCAGGATATTAAACAAGCAACATCGCTTGCTAAGTCAATGGTTACAAGATTTGGGATGTCTGATGTTGTTGGACTTGTGAATTATGATGATGATAGTGATGAAGTGTTTATTGGAAAAGATTTGATGCATTCGCAACGAGGATATGGTGAGGAGGTTGCGACTACAATAGATAAAGAAGTAAGGAAAATAATAGATGAGTGTCACTCTAAGGCAAAAACTATTATTAAAGAGAACGAAAATATATTACATAGATGTGCAAATCTTCTTATTGAGAAGGAAAAAATTAACGGTGATGAGTTTGCTGCATTATTTAGCTAGAACTTGAAGAGGTGATATTTATGCATAAAGAGGCGTTATACTGCGATGGAACGGTAAATTACGTGTTTCCACCTGAGCCTCAGAAAGATGAATACGTAAGCTTGTTCTTTCGCACGGCGAAGGGCAGGCTTACTTACGTTTATTTAATAACTGAGAATGAAACTCTTAGACTAAAGAAAGTTTACTCTAAGGGCTTATTCGATTATTATAAAACAATACTAAGGGTTGATAGTAATCCTATAAGATATTATTTCAAAATAATAGAAGGCACGGAGATGTGCTATTATAATCGCTTTGGTGTTATGGATGAGATAATCGATGAATATTCATTTGAGCTTATTCCTGATTTTAAGATTCCGACTTGGGCAAATGGAGCAGTAATGTACCAAATTTATGTGGACCGTTTTTATAATGGAAATTCGGACAATGATGTTCGAAACAGGGAATATTATTATCTTGGGGATTACAGTAAACAAGTAACTGATTGGAATAGCCCCCCGCAAACAGAGAATGCTGTCGGGGAATTTTATGGGGGCGATCTTCAGGGCGTGATAGATAAGTTGGATTATTTGGAGGAACTGGGAGTGGAGGTATTATATCTAAATCCGATATTTGTTTCTCCATCAAACCATAAATATGATATACAAGACTATGAGTCGGTTGATCCTCATTTTGGTGTGATAGTAAATGACTCAGATGAATTATTAGAAGAAGGAGATACTGACAACAGACATGCTAAAAAGTATCGAATGAGAACTACCAACAAGGAAAATTTAGAAGCTAGTAATGATTTGCTCGCACTTCTAAGTGAGGAATTGCACAAACGAAATATGAAGCTAATTCTAGATGGAGTATTTAATCATTGTGGTTCATTTAATAAATGGATTGATCGTGAAAAAATATATGAGAATCAGGATGGATATGACGAAGGGGCGTTTCTTTCATATAACAGCCCGTATAAGGATTATTTCAAATTTTCCAAATCGGAACCTACAGATTGGCCGGATAATGAAAGCTATGAAGGTTGGTGGGGGCATTCAACCTTGCCGAAACTAAATTATGAAGATAATGCGAGGGTGGAAAATAAAATTTTATCTATCGGAAAGAAATGGATTGGTAAGCCGTACAATGTGGATGGATGGCGACTTGATGTTGCAGCAGACTTAGGAGCAACAAATGAAACAAACCATGCATTTTGGAAGATGTTTAGAAAGACGATTAAGAAAGAAAACCCGGAAGCGCTTATTTTAGCTGAGCATTATGGCGATCCAAATGAATGGTTAAAGGGTGACGAGTGGGATACGGTTATGAACTATGATGCCTTTATGGAACCCGTATCGTGGTTTCTTACGGGAATGGAAAAACATAGTGATGAAAGCAGACCGGAATTAAAAGGTAATGGTCAATATTTTGCCGATACGATAAGACATAATATGGCAAAGATGCCAACACAGTCGCTATACTCGGCAATGAATGAACTTTCAAATCATGATCATTCGAGATTTCTAACTAGAACAAATCAAATGGTTGGAAGGGTAGAGCACTTGAGTTCTATTGCCGCAAGCTATTGTACAAATGATGCTATAATGCGCATAGCGGTAGTAATGCAGATGACTTGGATTGGTGCACCGACTATCTATTATGGGGATGAAGCGGGAGTATGTGGCTTCACAGACCCGGATAATAGAAGAACTTATCCATGGGGACATGAAGATGTAAATATGATAGCGTTTCATAAAGATGTTATCAGAATACACAAGGAAGAAAGAACGCTAAAAACAGGGTGTCTTAAACTTTTATGTCAGGGAAATGACTTGGTGTCATATGCTAGATTTGACATTAGTGAACAAATAGTGGTTGTAGTTAATAGTGGGGATAGTCTGAGAGAGATAGAGGTTCCTGTATGGCAGGGAGAGGTGCCGGAAGATGGAAAACTCATAAGGCTATTATATACCTATGATGAAGGATACGTAGTGGACGGCGATGAACTTGTTGCTAGAGAAGGGAGTCTGTGAAAAAAAGTCTGTAAATACTAATCTTCTATGATAATTATAGAGCTGGTAAGCGAGAATTAGCTTTCCAGCTCTTATTTCATTTATACTTTAGATGAAGTGACATGTCAATA
>JBKEBP010000089.1:0-6601 GCA_047973235.1 Suipraeoptans sp.
TATTGACATGTCACTTCATCTAAAGTATAAATGAAATAAGAGCTGGAAAGCTAATTCTCGCTTACCAGCTCTATAATTATCATAGAAGATTAGTATTTACAGACTTTTTTTCACAGACTCACTGTATATGCTACTGTACATGCAATTAATGCACCTGCTGCGTAAAATGAGAAAAAGCCTAAGAGTGTTCTTCCTGCTATTCTTCCCAGCTTTGTTGCATTTGAAATGCTGCACATTGCAAGACTTAGTGATACTAATACAAGAGGTACAATTGCTAATTGCAATCCTCTCATGAAAATCTGTCCGATGATGTAAAATATTCCGACTGACCCTACACCCTCTTCAACCGTTATATCCTGAAATAGAATTCTATTTATCCAAGACCAAGCCGTATCATTTCCCGAGGCTAATAGCTGTTCTCTTAAGAATAAGAATCCAAGACCAACAACCAATCCACCTATGAGTGCTATCATCATTTTTTTGATGACAGTCATTGATGCCTTTTTCTTCGTATTTGTTCCCATGCCTATGTTCCTCCTTATATTCCTTTAATCTCAATTCCTTCTTTCTCAAATTTAATTTTAATCTTTTCTAAAAACATCACGGCTTTTTCACCATCACCATGTACACACAAAGTATCGCCTTTTACATCTAATTCCTTCCCATTTATAGATGTAACTTTGCCTTCTTTTATCATGCGAATGCATCTCTTAATAGCTATATCTTCATCTGTTATCATTGAGCCTTCCATACTCCTTGGTGCTAGAGACAAATCGTCCATATAAGCTCTGTCAACGAATATTTCAGCGGCAGTTTTTAGTCCCATTTCATGCGCGACCTCTCCTAGAACAGCGCCTGCACAATAATAAACTATAAGGTTTTCATCAAACTCACATATTGCCTCACATATTGCTTTAGAAATTTCACGATTGTATTGACACTCATTTCCCATTGCACCATGTGGTGCTACGTGATGTAACTCGATACCATAGCTTTTGGTAAATGCATATAGTGCACCTATCTGATATTTAACAAAATTCTTTACTTCCTGATTGGATAACACCATTTTCCGTCTTCCAAATCCTTGTAAATCCGGATAACTTGGGTGTGCACCTACTGAAACATTTCCGGCTTTTGCAAGTTTAACCACCTTATCCATAATCATCGGATCACCCGCATGCCAACCACAAGCCACATTTGCTGCAGTAATATGATTTATAATTGCTTCATCATCACCTAGCTTATATGCTCCATATCCTTCACCTATATCACTGTTTAAATCAATACTGTACACGCCGTTCTCCTTTCAATTCTTAATATAAATTCAAATTGCTAAGCCTAATTTACCACGTTAATAGCTTCATTTTTTATAAAGCATTTTAAATTATCTACTGCAATGTTCATAAGACGTTGTCTAGACTCTTTCGGCGCCCATGCAATATGAGGTGTGATAATAATATTCTTAGCATCAAGTAATGGATTGTCCGCTTGTATAGGCTCTGTTGAAGCAACATCAACAGCTGCTCCTCCTACTTTACCGCTATTTAAGGCGTCCCTTAAATCTTCTTCGACAATTAGCGGACCTCTTGAATCATTTATAATCAATACTCCATCTTTCATTTTGCTGATAGAGTCTTTGTTGATAATTCCCTGTGTACTTGGAAATAATGGGCAATGAAGTGATATGACATCAGAGTGTTTTAATAATGTGTCCAAATCAACATATGTACACATATCGCTTTCTAAATCCTTGTTTGGATACTCATCATATGCCAGTACATTCATTCCAAGTGCCTGTGCTATTTTACCGGTATCCTGACCGATTCTTCCAAATCCGATTATACCTATATTTTTATCTGCAAGTTCTATAAGTGGGTAGTTCCAAAAACACCAGTCTGCATTATTAGTCCAATCTCCCCTTTTAACTGCATCACTATGCGAACCTATGTGATGACACAACTCCAAAAGTAAGGCTATAGCAAATTGCGAAACTGCTGCTGTTCCATATGTTGGAATATTAGTAACTACAACACCTTTTTCTTTTGCAGCATCTATATCAACAACATTAAATCCTGTCGCCAACACTCCTATAAACTCAATATTTGAACATTTATCCAATGTCTCTTTTGTAATTGGTGTTTTATTGGTATAAACTACCTGAGCATCACCGATACGACTAACAATTTCCTCAGCTTTTGTTCTATCGTATACCACTACTTCTCCAAGTGCTTCAAGTCCTTCCCAAGATATATCTCCCGGGTTTAATGTATATCCATCTAATATTACTATTTTCACAATCTATTCCTCCGAATTCAATTTATTATCGTAATCATTTATTTCTTTAAGTTGTCTATTATAGAGCTGCTGTGCAAGCTCTATACTCACGCTTACAAACCTTACCTTATATCCCGGTTTACTTTGAGCTAACTTTGGTAAATCTACAGATATAACATTACCTATTTTTGCATATCCGCCTGTACTTTGACGATCCGCAAGCATAATAATAGGTTGTCCATTACTAGGCACTTGAATCGACCCAAATGCTATCCCATCCGTCATTATATTTCCATTATTGAACGAATGTTTAAGTGGTTCTACTCTTTCAAGTCTGCATCCCATCCGATCAAATTCATTAGTAATTTCCGCACCATACCAGAAGAAATTTCTAAGTTCTTCTTTCGAGAAATTACCATCTTGTGGCCCTGTAATCACTCTTAATACAGTTTCTTTTATCGGATAAATATCAATAGGCAAATGTCTTGATTCCATATTTTGAAGCTCTGATTTAGGATTAACGAATCCTATTCTATCTTCCTTCTTTATTGCTCTACCATCTAGACCACCTAGTTTATTTCTTAGTAACGTCGCTTTGCTTCCCATCACTTCAGGAACGTCCAGACCACCGGCAAATGATAAATATGCTCTGCATCCATTAGCTCCTGCCATTCCGAACTTTATCTCGTCACCTGCTTTGGCTAATATAGCTGTATACATAGGAATATTTTCGTCATTTAACGTTGGGCTTAATTCACCTCCTGTAACAGCAAAGATATTATCCTCTTCTACAACAATCGTAGGACCGAGAAACGTTATTTCTAGTGCACCTTCACTCCTTTTATTTCCTACAAGAATGTTTGCTAGATTAAAAGCCTTTGTATCCATTGGACCTGCCGGTGACACACCGAATTGTTGATAACCAAATCTTCCGGCGTCTTGAATTGTTGTTAATATTCCCGATTCTCTGAAGTATATTCCCATTTAATCCACCGCCTTTTCAAATGTATTTATTATATAGCGGTCATTTAAATCAAGCTCTCTTATTCTTTCGTAATCCTTTATCGATACCGGCGTGAATTTAACATATTCTCCCGCGTGAACTATAAATGGATCTTCTCTCTTATAATCACAAACTTTAAGAGGTGTTCCTCCAAGTATATTCCACCCACACGGCTGCTCAAATGGAATGAAATTCGATAAACTCTCCATTGCTACTATTGAACCTGCTGCTATCTTGATTCTAGGACTTTCCCTTCTCTTGAAACTAAAAGGTTCTTCGAATCTGGACATATAAGCATGTCCCGGAGCAAATCCAAGCATATAGGCATAATATATGTGCTCACTATGTTTTCTTATTATTTCATCTTCCGATATTCCTTCTATAGATGCACACAACTCTAAATCAGGTCCCAAGTCTTTGCCGTAACAAATAGGAATTTCCTTTACTATATGCTTTTCTTCAACATCCTGATTCATATCATTGATACGTTCTTCAATTATGCTAATTAGTTTTTTATATTCAATTGTTTCTGCTCTGTAATGTACCATCAAAGACGCATATGTCGGAACCATTTCAACAACACCATCAATTGGATTAGTTTCAATGTCCTTATATAACATACGGACTAATCTGTTAATCTCCAGACTTATTTCCGAACCCAGCTGGATAGACACAGCCGAATCTCCAACGGTTAGAAATTCTGCTTTCATATTATCTCCCTTATGATGTACCATCCTTAATTGAAATCAGTATAGCATAGACATAAACATTATAAAAATAGATTATTTATCTATAATATATTAATATTTTTAATTATTTTATTAATCCCCAATCTTTGTTTTCAAGATAATTCATCATCTTATCTTCAAATAACTGAACCGCTTTTAAAGTGGCTTCATTTGGATATTTATTCTTGATCTTATAAGTGATTCTCTCAGGTGGTTGCGTTCTATTGGCTATTTCGCTAACATAAACCTCTCTAAGACCTCTTACCCTATCAACTACAGAAATAGGCGCTATAAACCACCTGCTGTTATCTGATATCAGATGTAATAACAGCTCAAATGTATCTACTTCTATTCTTGGTCGCTGCCCCTTGCTTACCCACTGGTCATGCCAAATACGATAATTTTCTTCCCAGCTAATAAAAATTACATCATCGATATTAAGCTCATCTGTGTGTAGCATAGGTGTTCTGAGTTTTGTATCATTAGACTGGACTATATACATCTTTTCCCGTAATAACGGCTCTGCAATTATATTTTTAAAATGTAAATGGTGATACACAAAACCTAAATCTATCTCATGCTTTTCAAGCAAATCATATATCTCCGTAGAATAGTGCGTTTTTATCTTCATACTCATATGAAGTTCATTATCATTTAATATATTTCTATATAAATCAAAGAGTATCGCCGTATTAAGCGTATCCGTACATCCCACTGATAAATACAGTTTCTCATGATCGTGCTGCAGCATCTTCATCTCTTCGCACACAGATAGCCATCTCTCTGCAATAGAAACAAAAGATTCACCTTGAGATGTAAGTTCTACCTGCTTATACCCTTTCTTTCTCGCCAGAAGTTTGACGTTTAATTCTGCTTCAAGCAGTTTTAACCTATGACTTACAGTTGGTTGTGATAAAAAAAGGTTTTCTGCCGTCTTTGTTATATTCTTGGTTTTTACAATCATTAAAAAAGTTTCTATTTCTGCTTGGTTCATATTTTCCGTCCTCCAATTATTAATATTTTTAATATTATACAATGATATTATTCATTTCACAAACATTTTCTTACATGTTATTATTAGCCTAACAATATTTAAACCTTGCATGAAAGGAGTCATTATGAATGCATATAAAGAAATGCTTTTTACACCGGAACTACAAAAAGAAATAAGAGATTCTTTTTATTATGTAGACGCGGATCCGGTTTATGGTAAACGAATATTTTTTGAAAATTCAGGAGGTTCTCTAAGACTCAAAAAAACTGTTGAGACAAAAAATGCTCTTGAACAATTTCCTGATTGTCCGGAGCGTATACATAATCGTGCCCTTGATTTAAATGCTCTGGTTAATAATGGAACCAAAGAAATACTCGAAGTTGTTTTTGGGGCCAAAAGCGGTGCACTGCTAAGTGAGCTCACTGCTTCTCAAACTATGTTTAATGCTCTAGGCGTAATAATGGAAAACATACATGTCGGAACAAATGCTGTGACATCTTCCCTTGAGCACCCATCTGCTCATGATGCAATGGAATATTATTGCAAGAAAACAAATAGAGAGTTTAGAGTGGTTCCTGCTAATCAAAATACCGGTGGAATAGATCCTGATGAAGTTCTAAAATACGTTGACAAAGACACCATTGTTTTAAGTATAATGGCCGCTTCAAATATTTCCGGAAATATAATGAATATAAAAGAGATTTTTGCTAGAGCAAAAGAAATTAATCCTGATATATATCTTATAAGTGACGCCGTACAACATGCGCCTCACAGTGCTCTGGAAGTCGAAGAACTTGGGATAGATGTAATGAATTTTGCACCTTATAAATTCTTCGGGATAAGAGGTTGTGGTTTTGCTTACGTATCTGATAGAGTTGCAACCATGACTCATCATAAACTTGCAGGTAAATCAGAAAAAGAATGGTCCCTTGGAACACCAACACCGGCTAACTTTGCTGCAACTTTAGACGTTATAGATTATGTTTGTGACATTGGCTCAAAATTTATAAGCAGTACTGACAAACGCACTCTTTATGTTGAGGGTATGGACAGAATACACAAGCATGAGCATGCTCTTTTATACCATATGTTGGAAGGTACTGACAATGCTCCCGGTCTTCGTCACATCGATGGTGTAACCGTCTACGTAGACTGCGAAGATCTCTCAGAAAAAGACTTAATTGTCGCTATGGGCATAAATGGTATGGATTTTACTGAAACCGTAAAAGAATATCAAAAACGTGGAGTTACCGTCTATGAAAGAATAAATACAAGCATTTATTCTAAAAGAATTGTTGAAGCGCTTGGAATTGAAGGTGCTATAAGAGTATCCCCTATTCATTGCCATGATTTGAATGATATAGAAGAATATCTTCTTATTACTAAAGAACTGGCTAATGAATTTTCCAAATAAGTTGAATACTCATACGAAAAATGGGAGTCGGGGTTCGGACAAAAAGCAAGACTCCCTAGGGCTCCGAAAGAGTCTGTGAAAAAAAGTCTGTAAATACTAATCTTCTATGATAATTATAGAGCTGGTAAGCGAGAATTAGCTTTCCAGCTCTTATTTCATTTATACTTTAGATGAAGTGACATGTCAAT
>JBKEBP010000169.1:0-2558 GCA_047973235.1 Suipraeoptans sp.
AAATTGGAAGAAAATTTATCTGCATATAATAGAACAATAGATGATTTAAAGAAAACTAATGGATTCATTCTATCTGAGCTAATGAAACTGTTTGAAAAATTACCGCAAATTATTAATAAAGCAAGAGAATACCGTGATACGGATAAAGCGTTACAATATAAGGTGAGGAATGAAATTGTAGAGATTCTCTTGAAAATAATAAAGTATTCGAGACACTATACTGTGATAGAAATAAACAATAGTTTGCAACCTGGAAAACGAATTAAGCATTCAGTTTGTGTAAGTAAATTATTAAATTTGAAACCAGACAGTATTTATAAGAGAATACAAAAAGAAGTCAAGGCACATCAAGGCGATATGCCAGAGGATAAGTTGAATCTATTCATTGATTACTTGTTTGATTTGGCATTTAGCTATATAAAATATGACTTGACAAGAATGGTTGGATATTTTGATTTTATTTTTAATGAAACATATTTAGAAAATCGAGAGGAAGTAAAAATAAATATAGAAATAATTGAAGAGTTATTCCTAAAACGATTAAGAATATATTGCTGTGATAACAATATACTTTTGAAAATACTAGTGGATCTGGAGTTCCCTTACCAAGATGCAAAGGTGATTAGCGGAATGTTGACAAACATTGATGAAGGAAAACTTTCAACGAGTGTTGTTATGGACTTGATGGAAATGAAATTTGAGGAAATTATGCAAAATAAACGAATTGATAATGTTACAAAGGATTTGTTAAAGGTACTTTTAAAAAAGTGATAATAATTTTATGAGAAGGTAGGATAATCAAAAGTTAAAAATGAAAGTGAGATGATGCTCAGTGACAGGATTATTTGATATTACAAAATTCGATTCTTACAAAGAAGATAATCGCCGCGAGGTGAAAAAAGCAAATGGTGGACTTCCGATTGCGCTCTGGGATACGTACTCATCATTTGCTAATACTTATGGTGGCGTAATTATTCTGGGGATTAAAGAACTGGAAGATAAAAGTTGGAGAACGACAGGTTTAAAGATAACAGATAAAGAGAAGTTGTTGGATAATTTTTGGAATTTGATCCATAACACTCAAAAGGTAAATATAAATCTCTTATCTGAAAGTGATGTAGAAGTTTACGAGGTCGGAGAAGACTTAATTATTGTGATTTATGTACCAATGGCAAAGCGTGAGCAAAAGCCAGTATTTATTAATAATGATATGTTTGGCGGAACCTTTAGAAGAGATCATTCTGGAGATTACCATTGTACGAGACTTCAAGTAAAAGCTATGTTGCGTGATCAGACGGATAATACGATGGATATGGAAGTCTTAGATGATGCGGCAATGGAAGATTTAAATCAGGAAACAATTCAGGGATACAGAAACCGTCATAGGACATTAAAGGCTGGTCATCCATTTGAAAGATTAGATGATTCAGAGTATCTTCGTAGCATTGGTGCAGCAGCTATATCTGATGTAGATAAACAACTACATCCTACGGCAGCAGGTATGTTGATGTTTGGAAACGAATACAACATTGTGAGACATTTCCCGGAATATTTTTTAGATTATAGAGAATTACTTGATCCTACAATTCGTTGGACAGACCGGTTACAGTCAAGTTCTGGAGAATGGTCAGGGAATATCTGTGATTTTTATTTTCGTGTATATAACAAAATTACAAAGGATATAAAAGTACCGTTTAAAACTAAGGGCGGAGATCGTATTGATGACACTCCAGTACATGAAGCTTTGAGAGAAGAACTTGCAAACTGTCTTATAAATACTGATTTTTATGGCGTCAGAGGTGTGGTTATTCGAAAAGAGCCAGATAAGATAATTATGGAAAATCCGGGTTATAGTAGGACTGGCAAAGAGCAGATGAGAAAAGGTGGGGTGTCAGATCCACGGAATAAAACACTTATGAAGATGTTCAATCGTATAAATATCGGTGAACGTGCAGGAAGCGGAGTCCCAAATATTTATAATGTGTGGGAAGACGAAGGCTGGGTTGAACCTGTGATTGAGGAGCAATTTGATCCAGATAGAATGATTATAACGCTTGAATTTAGGAAAAAAGAAGAGAAGAAAGCAAGTGAAGAAAAGGCAGCGAAAAAAAGCGGCGAAAAAAAAGCGGCGAAAAAAAGCGGCGAAAAAAAGGTGACGAAAAAAACCTTAGAAAACTATATGGCAATTTTAGAAGCAATGAAGCCAAATATATGGTATAAAGCGGCTGAATTTGAAAGTGCTGTTGATGTTAGGGAGTCTCGTATTAAAGAACTTCTCTCTGAATTAAGTGAACAAGGTAAGATTGAAACTACAGGAAGTACAAAAGGGAAAATGTATAGAAAAGTGGACATAAAATAAGAACAATGAAAAATACACCATAATATGGTGCCTTTTCTCAAAAATACACCATCTCAGTTACTATTCAAGAAAAAAGTAATCTGCTAATATATTGCTATCAACAGTTGATGAGATCGTTGACAACTGAATAGCAACTACAGATTTGCAGAAATCATGCAACATAAAGAGAAATCTTTAGAGGAGTAAAATCTCAGGGTAT
>JBKEBP010000183.1:0-4744 GCA_047973235.1 Suipraeoptans sp.
TAAAGATGAGCAAGAACTCAATGTATTTCTGCAAGAAATTATGGACAAGGCAGAATACAGCCAATGGTATTTTGGCCATCTGCATGAGGACCGAATTTTGGACGACAGGCATCGCGCCTTATATGATGATGTGATTTTATTACGAGAATAATTTGGTCTGCAATGATGATCAAATACGTGATTATTATGCGTAGAAAGAAGAAATGATGCAGAGGCCAACAAGGCTCTGTGTCATTTTTTTGCAGGCGAAAATTCGGCGTCAAATGGAAGATGGGCTTGAGGAGACGAAAGGCGCTATGACAGTATAGGTCAAACAACTTGTCGCTGCTTTATGATATAATAGTGATATTCGGTCAAGACAATATAACTGAGGTCCCCTTTATTGGACATCGTTATTGTGGTCATATAGTGAGATTATTAGAAATGGACGTCTTCAATGAAACCTTATAGCTTTAGATTTATAGATCTTTTTGCGGGCATTGGCGGATTTCACCAAGCAATGAGATTTTTGGGCGGAAAATGTATTATGGCCGCAGAAATCAACCAAGCGTGCAAAGATACTTACCAATTGAATTTCAAAATGAAAAAAGGCGAGTTACGTGGAGATGTAAACACAGTTACTCCTGATTCTATAGGACAATTTGACGTTTTATGCGCAGGATTTCCTTGCCAACCATTTAGCAAGGCTGGTGCGCAAAAAGGGTTTGATGATGAAACGCGGGGGAATTTATTTTATAAAATAATGGAACTTCTTGACGGACATCCTGAAGTGAAATTTGTTATCCTTGAAAACGTTCGCAATTTGGCAGATAAAACGGAAAACTGGGCAATAATCCGAACCGAGTTGATGAAACGGAACTTCTATATCACGGAAGAACCTGTGATATTATCGCCATCACAATTCGGGTTCCCACAAATTAGAGAACGAGTATACATCCTTGCCATTAGGAAAGACATAAGGAATGATTCAATATTAACAAACGGATATATCCATTATGAAGATCTTCATTTGGAACAGTTTTTTAAGCCATGTCGTCTGGGCGATGCATGGAACATTCTTGAGGAAAATGTACCGGATACATACATGATTTCATCTGAACAGGAAGAAATGATATTTGCATGGGACGAATTTCGCGTTAACACGAATATTCATGTGATTGGATTTCCCATTTGGATTAGTTGCTTTGGTTATGGAATTGATGATACAGAAACACTGAAAGAACAACTTTCCTATGCGGATATGCCTGTATGGAAACAGCGTTTTGTAGACAAAAACAGAGAATTGTATCTCAATAACAGATTATTCATTGATGACTGGATCCAGCGAAACAACATGCTCGACCGAATCAAATTGTATCAAAAATTTGAGTGGAATTGCGGAGAGGATATTGATGATATCCGTGAGGCAATTATTCAGGTTCGTCAGTCAGGCATAAGAGCAAAAAGACCAACGTATTATCCATCTTTAGTTGCAATGGTAAATACTCCAATTATTTGGGATTGGGAAAGGCAACATTTTCGATTTATAACACCCCGCGAAGCGGCTAACCTCCAAAATTTTCATGGCCGATTTAAGTTTGCCGGATCTGACAATCAAATCTATCAGCAACTAGGAAACTCGGTTAATGTTAGAGTGCTAAAAATTCTGGCCAAGCAGTTGTTCCGGCTTGCAAATGAGGGGTGGGATAGAAATGAAGAGTAAAATAAACATTCGGCCCACAAGTGGTGTTTATGCTACATATAAAAGACTTAGTTATCAGCCGTGGACAGCCATAGCTGAATTTGTTGATAATTCTACGCAAAGCTATTATGACCACAAGAAAGAATTACACAATTTGAGTGGTTTCAGTAAACTTACGATAAATATTGATTATGAAGCCCGTGCCAAGGGGAATGATGTTCTTACAATTACAGACAATGCTTTTGGGATGGAGATAGATGATTTTGAAAGGGCAATTATCCTTGACAGACCACCGAAGAGTACGGTAGGTAGAAATGAATTTGGGATGGGTCTAAAAACAGCAGCATGTTGGTTTGGTTCAAAATGGACGGTGACGTCAACACAATACGGCTCATCACGAGGCTATTCAGCTTTTGTGGATGTTGACAAACTCGAAAGAGATAAAGACGAAGAAATTGATTTGACAACTTTCAATACAAATACTGACGAACACTATACCCGAATCACTATTGAAAGACTAAATAAAAAAATCACCGGCGGTCGTACAGTTGGTAAAGTACGCGATTTGTTGAGCAGTATCTATCGAGAGGACTTGAGAACAGGGAAGATAGTAATAACATATAACGGTAATGAATTGAGTTTTAAAGACCCAGTTATCTATGAAGAAACGCTACCTGGCGGTAAAATAAAAAAGTGGAAACAAGATATTTCATTTACCGTTCATCATGAAGGAAAAGATCTCCCCGTGTCAGGGTATATAGCATTGCGTCTTCCTGGCAGCGTACGCGAAGCTGGATTGACGTTGATGCGCAGAGGGCGTGTTATTGTTGGGGGGCCTGAAGCTAATTATAGACCGGTGGAGATTTTTGGCGATTCCAATTCATACACATATCAGCGGTTATTTGGTGAACTACATATGGATGAGTGGCCGGTAACTCAAGCGAAAGATGAGTTTGATTGGCACAGTAGTGGATTGGAAGAATTGTTTATCGAAAAACTTATTCCATTCACTAAACCGCTTAGAACAAAGGCTGACACAATACGCGTGCGACAACGCATCGAATCCGTAGATGTTATTGACAAGACCTTTGGGGCATTCCAGAAATCGGGATTAATCTCAAGTGCGACAGTGATTGCTATTCCTCAGGAAGGAGTCGAGTCCGTCAAAGAGGAATCTGAAAATAAAGCGAATTATTACAACGATGAAACTACAGGTGAGGCTCTCGAATTCATTACAGATAAGGATAAAGAACCAGGTGTTGACATTAGCGGGCCTGACACGTTTCAAGCGACTTTTGACTATGAGGGGGCCAATTACCATTTTACTGTAAAGTTTGATTCTTCAAGTCCTCTTAACCCGTGGGTTACAGTTAAGGAAGAAAATGAACCCCACTTTCAGATTACGATTAATATGAAGCATGCTTTCTTTAAGCCATTTACTGAAAATAAAGAATTCATGTCTGTTATGGCAAAACTCGTGATGGCGATGATTCTTGCAGAAATCGGCTCTCTTGCAGTCTCATCGGATGGGCGCATTAATCCTGGGGATATACGTATGAAAATGAATGGAATTCTTGAACAAATCGTATCAAAAGGAGGGCTTTGAAATGAGCAACATTGTAACGCTGGCCCTTAATAAACCCTATAAAACATGGCCTATCCGGTGTGATGGATATTTCAAAGAAAAAATATCACATCAACTTATGCAGGATGATATTCCTGCGGAATCAGTTGATTCGATTTTTGAAAATGCGGTCGAAATCCTTACACATTGCCCTAATCCATATTTGGACGAAGCCCAGGCAAAGACAGGTATAATGATTGGTAAGGTACAGAGCGGCAAAACCTCCAACTTTATTGCTTTAACAGCATTGGCTTTCGATAATGAGTATAAAATTACTATTGTACTTGGTGGGAATAAAAATAATTTGCTGGACCAGAATGCTTCTCGAATAGAATCATATTATCAGGAAGTTCCAAAAGACAAATTATCTATATTGACGACAAATAAAAATGCAAAGTTAATTACCGCGCCAACTATAAAGAGTTTTCTTTTAGGCGGCCGAAATGTACTAATTGTGGGCTTAAAGCACCAAAAGCATATAGACCAAATTGCCGAGATTTTCAATGATCCATACCTACGGGATGTACCCACGCTAATAATCGACGATGAAGGAGATCAGGCAACCCTAAATACAAAGAAAAACAAACAAACGGAGATGAGTGTTATTTACAACTCCGTTATTAGTCTTAAATCAAAAATCCGTCGGCATTGCTTTGCATCCATTACTGCAACGCCCCAGGCAAATATTCTTATCGAAACATGGGATGCTTTATCACCAGACTTTGGGGTTCTGATTTATCCGGGAGAAAATTATTGCGGGTTACCCGAATTTCACGGCACCGATGAAGAAATTCATATAAAGAGCATCCCGGATACAGATCCAGATATATTAACTGACCCATTTATCCCATCTTCTTTTTATGATGCTCTTTCTGTTTTTTTTGTAGGAGGAGCGTTGCGCCGTTATCGTGGGGACATTAAAAATCACGCAATGCTTATCCATCCAAGCCAAAAAAAATACGATCAACAACAAGTTCTTGATAAAGTTATCAGGGTTATGAATGATTGGGTCGATATCTCTCGAAATATTGAAAATGGAATAGATGACATTGCCTACAAGCAGTTCCATCAACAAATAAAGAAGGGCTGCATTTCTTTACAAAAAGATGGCGTCCTACTCCCATCATTTGAAGAGTTGCAGCCATATGTAATTAAATGCATTTTGGATTGGTCCCCTCCATTGTTATGTAACAGTGACGAAGATGCAAGTGTGAACTCCGCCCACTATAAGTTTAATATTGTTTTGGGCGGTAATATGGTGGAACGCGGGATAACAATTAAGGGGTTGGCCGTAACTTATATAACAAGGCGCGCTAAAGGAAAAGCAAATGTTGATAATACTGAGCAGCGCGCTCGGTGGTTTGGCTATAAGCGGGACTATTTAGATGTTTGTCGTGTTTACACCACGGATGTTATACGCAATGATTTCAAAGCAATTT
>JBKEBP010000236.1:0-22784 GCA_047973235.1 Suipraeoptans sp.
TAAACCGCCTCCATACTAACTTTTACATTTTAAGCTTCTATTTACAGATTACATACCATCAATAATATCTTGAACGCCATCAATTGTGATTGCATTTGTAGGTCTGTATACATTCTTAGCATCGCCTGAGAAATCTTCTCCGGAAAGAATTCTTTCATACATCTCGAAACAAGCCTGAGCTGTATCTAAGCTTGATCCTTCAAATCCAACGATAGCTCTAACTGCTTCATCACCTGCTTGAAGTGATTCGAGTTGTTGCATAGTAACGTCTGTTGTAATAACTCCAACATTTTCAGGAATGTTTCCTGCTCCACCATATTTCTGAAGTAGAGCTTCATTAGCACCAATCATCGCACCTGCACCAACACCAACAAATACTGCACAATCAGGATAAGCCTGAAGAACTGTTTCAACATTTGTCTGAGCATCATTAGCTTCAATACCCTCTACAGATGAAACTATTTCAAATACACCATCATCACAAAATTCTTCTAAACCTTCTTTGATACCTGTTTCTCTTTCAAGAAGTACCTTTGTTGAAGGATATCCTATAGTACAAACTTGTGCAGGATCATCTGCTGTGTAATTTTCGTTAATGAATGCTGCTGCTGCTTCACCAATATCTCTACCGAGTGCTGTATTATCTAATACCCAGTTAGCGTCTGTATTCTCCATTGGATCATCCCAACACATAACTTTAATACCTGCTGCCTGAGCTTCACCACATACAGTTTCAACTGCATCTGCATCAGATGGATGTACCATAATTAAGTCAACACCTGAAGTAATAAAGTTTTCAATCTGACTGATTTGTGTAGCAGAGTTATCATCACAAGCAAGCAGTGTATATTCCCAACCTGCGTCCTTAAGAATATCCTCTAATTTACCCATAACACCTGCCCAATAAGCATTTTGCAGAGATTGAATAGTAATACCAACTTTGTAAGTATCCCCACTTGCACTGTCGTCTGAGCTGCTATCTGCACTTTCCTCTGTAGCTGCGTCATCTGACGAAGAATCATCACTGTTACCACCACACCCTATTAATAGAGCTGACACCATCGCAATACATAATAGCATGCTTAAAATCTTCTTCTTCATACATTTTCCTCCTTGTATGTTGATTAGTTTTGTCCGACACCTAGCCGGTTGTATTTGAAAATTATCATCAGATAATTATTCAAAGCCTAAATGAGTTGTTAAACTGTATTAATTTAGAAACAAGTAAACGCTCCGTCTACTACCATATCCGAACCTGTTGTAAATGAACTTGCATCACATGCAAGATATATACAAATCGATTGTAATTCTTCCGGCTTTCCGATTCGTCCCATCGGACCGATTTTATTCCACTCATCAACTAATGCCTTAAGTTCAGGTACTTTATCTATTAATTCTGTGTGAATGTAACCCGGGCTAATGCAATTAATTCTGACTCCTGTCTTCGCCCATTCAACTGCCATTGATTTCGTAAGCAGTATTACACCTGCTTTAGATGCATTATATGCACACTGTGGTTGTGGAACATTTACTATGTGTCCGGACATTGAAGCCGTATTTATAATTGATCCGTACCCTTGTTTAATCATTACTTTTCCTGCTGCCTGAGCTGTAAGGAAAACTCCATTTAGATTTATATCAATAACCTTTTTCCAATTTTCATACGACATTTCCTCTGCCGGTTCATTAATACAAATTCCTGCATTATTAAATGCAACATCCAATTTACCAAAAGTATCAACAACTTCCTTAATCATTGCATCTACCTGAACCGGATCTGTAACATCCGTCTTAATAGCTATGGCTTTTATTCCGTTATTGTCTTCAAGCTCTTTAGCTGTCTTCCTTGCCTCATCGATATCAACATCAACTATGGCTATGTTAGCTCCTGCTTCTGCAAAACCTGTTGCAACACTTTTACCAATTCCTCTTGCTCCGCCTGTTACATAAATTGCTTTACCGTCTAGTCTCATCTTTTCTATTATGCCCATTATTGTAGACCTCCTTCTATAGTTAAAGTGATTTTGAAAGTCGTTTTATCATTTGCTTTTAGAAAATCACTTTATAAATCTATTTTGATTATAGATAGGAGAACAAAAATATGCAATATGTAAAATTATACAAATATTTTGTTCAAATTTTGTTCACATTTTCAGAACTTAACAACTGACTTAACAATATTTGCTTTATCACTCACACTCTTGTCCATTGCATTTTGAATATCACTAAAATCGAAAATATTAGTGACAAGTCCCTTGAGATTAACTTTTCCGGTTCTTACTGCTTCAATACATACCGGATATAGATTTCTATATCTGAAAACTGTCTTGAATGTAAGTTCTTTATCTGTAGCAAGGCTCATCATTGTATTAGACATACCGGACTTACTATATCCTACTATAACTAAGTTAGAACCTTTACGGAGCACCTCGATACCTTGATTTACACAAACCTCTTGTCCGGATGTCTCAATAGCAATATCAAAACCTTCTCCTCCGGTAATTTCATCTGCCCACTGTTTTATATCGCCGTTTTTGCTGTTAAATGTCCCTGTCGCTCCCAATTCCATAGCTTTCGCCAGGCGTTTTTCTATAACATCTACAACATAAACCTCACTTACACCATATGCATTTAATGCCATCATAGACACTAGACCAATACATCCCGAACCAAATACTACTGCCTTTTGTCCGATATGAGCTTCGCCTTGTGAGGCTGCATGAAACCCTACTGCCAAAGGCTCTATCATCGCGCCCTCCAGTGTACTCATACTATCAGGTAACTTGAAACAAAGCTCTGCAGGATGTGCTACATATTCCTGGAATACACCATCAATCGGGGGAGTTGCAAAGAATATCACATCATTGCAAAGGTTATATTTTCCTTCTTTACAAAACTTACATTTACCACATGTTTTCCCCGGTTCTAACGCAACTTTATCACCCACCTTTAGATTAGTTACTGCCTCTCCTACAGAAGTGACAATACCACCCGGCTCATGTCCCAGAACAAATGGTGGTTCTACAATATCATTGCCTATCCTTCCTTCTTCATAGTAATGCATATCACTGCCACAGATTCCTACATATTCTAGCTTTACTAAAACCTCATCCTCTGTTGGTTTCGGAATTGCCCGCTCAACGTAATCCATTTGGCCTATACCGGTCATTACTGCAACTTTCATTGTATCTTTCATATTTCTCCTTTCATCGGCACTTTGTTAAAGTTATTAATTAAGTATATAAAATAAACTTTATATTAAAGTAATAAACTCTTCTACTAAAAATGCTGCTGCCCCTAGTGCAGATGCTTCTATTTTGTATTTGGCTGCTCTTAAGAAATTATCTTTTTGCTTAAATATAGAATTCTCTTTGATGGTTCTTTTATATTCCTCTATGTAGGGCTCCAAAAAGCTGCCGACATATCCACCAAGAACAATCTCACAATCAAAACTCATTATAAGTGTATCGATTGCATAGGAAAGATTTTTCAAATAATCTTCCCAAATTTGCCGGTACTCGATATTTCCGGCTTCCAATTTTTCAAAGAATTTCTCTAATCTGCCACCTTCTTTATTCGCTAATACTAATGCCGAGCAATATGCATCCAGACAGCCCTTCTTATTACAGTAGCAAGTTTCCCCTTCCGGATGGATTACTATATGTCCGAACTCGCCGCCTGTCCAATTGTCTCCAACATATAAATTTCTAAAGTACCCGTTGCCCTCAAGCGTAAGTTCTCCGGCTTTAAATATTAATGCTCCTCCTACAGAGTTACTAAGTGAAAGATACACCATATTTTCATGAATGTTATTCCCTGTGCATTCAGCCATCGCTCCTGCATTAGCATCATTTACCAAATAGCAGTCATATGGAATATACTTGCACAGTTCTTCACAACTTAGACCTTGTTTTATATTCAGTAGATGCGACTCCTTTAAATAATTCCTATTCGCATCAACGATACCCGGTACAGAAACACCAATGCCTTTAACTAATTCTCTTTTAATATTATTTTCAGTTAGAAAACTCTCCACCGTCTCCGCTAACTTTCTTAAATATACATCTGTCAGTTCAAACACTACTCTATCACGCTTATAACATCTCACGGCTTCTGAGAGATCTGTACACACTATGCCTATATGATTCTTCGTAATATCAAGTCCGATGAAAATTGCCGAATCACTCACAACAGAATAAGCCTTTGCTTTTCTACCCCCGGTAGATTCCAACTCTCCTTCTTCACATACAACTCCGGCTCTTAATAGCTCTGATACTATAGTAAGAACTGTCGGAGTACTAACTCCTATACCGGCAGCTATTTCAGGCATGCTGGCATTTTCTCTGGAATTAAGATATCTGAATACCTTATTTCTATTTACTTTTTTAACTTCTCTATTGGTAGTACCTTGTTGTTTCATCACAGCCTCACACTTTGTTAAATAGTTTAATTAAGTATCTACTTAAAAATGATACCACCATAAACTTTATAATGCAAGCTCTATTTTACAATCCTTATTTCAGCCACATCAAGCTCTCCATAGGGAGTATTAACAGTTCGTCTCGGCCAGCTTTTAGTGTTAGTAAGTATCTCGACTTTGTCATCAGATAAAAATGTAGTTTCTTCACATTTCGTTCCTTGAAGTGTTGGGTTCCACGCAAAAGCAACACCATTTTCAATACTTCCTTTTGTCGCATCCGACACTACCACTTCACGACACGCATACCCTGTAGGTCCGCCTTGATGATGCTCTAACCACTCATCTTTATATCCGACTTCCCTATATAGATCCTTTACTTTATTAAAATACTCCGAATATGAAAGTCCACCTTTCATCATGGTCTGCATATAAGCAAATACATGCTGGACTTTTTCCATCTTCACTTTATAATCATTCGGAATTTCACTGAAGCATATGATTCTTGTCAAGCTTATGTTTAGCCCGTATTTTTCTCCGCCTAAGACCACCATAAGAGTCTTTTCAATCCTCTTATCCGTTGGCATCGGATGCCTGTATTTAAGTAGTCTCTCATCGCTTCCCACCAATACACAATCAGGAGAAACCCCCTCTTCGATACACTCAGCTTTTAATCTGGTCGCTACTTGTTTTTCTGTATCGCCCGGCCTGGCCTCACTAATAACATTTTCTACTACACATGCCATTAAGACACCTATCTCACGATAGCGCTTTACTTCCATTTGATTAAGAGTCATGCGAAGAGTAATGAGATCCTCTTGGATATTAATCGTTCCATCTATATCTGTATCAGATGCTAATATTTTATTCTGTGCATAATTGCTAATATATGAAATCGGACCTTCACTCCATGGCACTACGATACACTTTGCGCCAAGTGCATTTTGCTCTTCTTTCATTCTTTCACAATCACTTGAATCAGCTACAAGTAATAATTCTTTCTCAAGCACAATAAGGTAGGCTACGCCTACCTCTGTACTTGTTAATATTTCATTATTATTTTCCTCGGTTATCCATTTGTAATTATCTCTTCTACCAAGAATTATTCCATCATACTCACTACTTTTAAGATATCTTCTCAATTTGTTCAAATTACTCATAGACATTCACCTATTCCATATTGATACATACTTTTCCTGTTTTTCCGGTAGCAAAAATTCGAAAAGCTTCATCTGAATCTTCCAGTTTATAGCGATGTGTAATTATCTGACTTGCATGTATTTTCTCTCTATCAAGTAATTCGACAAGCTTTGTCATATTAGCCATCGATGTAACCCATGAACCATTGAGAGTTAAATTTTTGTGAAGCAATAGTGGGCTAGGTTCAAAAGATACGGTTCCCTGTTCCCCTAAGAACGTTACTCTTCCCCACATTCTTGCAGCTTCGAGGCATTTGTGACGTCCAATTGCACTACCTGAACAGTCTATCGCAACCTCAACACCCTTTCCATCTGTATATTTCATAATATCGTCTATAGCATCAGGCGATACAAAGACAACATCTGCTCCAACTTTTTTGGCCATCTCACCTCGCTCAGCAGCAATATCTACTCCTATTACGCGAGCGCCAAGTGCTTTCGCCAGTATCACCGTAGCTTGTCCTACCGGCCCGAGTCCCATAACAAGAACAGTATCCTGACCTGATACCTCAGCTCGAATGAGTCCTTGATATGCAGTTCCGAATCCACATGCAACCATCGCTCCGTCTTCATATGTCAGGAATTCCGGTAAATGTATACATGTAGCAGCATCTGCCACCATATACTCTCCAAGTCCACCATCTCTTTGCCATCCATAGGCTCTTCTTTCCGGATTAGGGCAGTTAATGAAATACCCCTTACGACACTCATCACAGTATCCGCAGCCCTGGATATGATATACAGTTACTCTATCACCTTCTTTAAAATCAAGAACGCCCTCACCTACTGAAACTATTTGACCACAAGGTTCATGACCACATATAACATTATCATACCTCGCGCCTCCCGTCTTATCAGTATGTTCATGATATATATATTTCAAATCGCTGCCGCAAAGACTTGCCGCTTTCATTTTTAATAATACCTGACCATGTCCTGGTGTCGGAACATCATATTCTCCGGCTTTAACCGTTGAATTACCCGGCAGCTTCATGCCAATCATCCTTCTTGGAATCTCGTACTTCATATTAGTGCCTCCTCACATATGGATTATTTGTTTGCATAATAACATATTTAAAACATGATAGAAATTGACTATTTGATGAATTAATGGACTATATTACTGTATCTGAATATAATTTCCACTGCGATATTCTTTAGGTGAAACACCTACAACTTTCTTGAATATACGCGAAAAATAGTAAGGATCATCATATCCTAAATTTTGACTTATCTCCACTACATATTTATCTGTAGCTTTAAGCTGTTTACACGCTTCCTGCATTTTCAAATTGATGAAAAAATCAATAGGCGCCTTGTCTGTACATTTCTTAAACGTGGCATTTATATAACTTTTTGACAATCCTATTTCTGTGGCGAGATCATCCAGATTAAGTGCTTTATCCAGGTTTTTATACATATATCGTATTATCATAGTGACATGCTTATTCTGTTTACTGGCTTCATCTACCTTTTCTCTAAAATATATTTCCGATAAAATAAGTGATAACACCTGTGACATATAAATAAAATTTCCTAAAGTATAGTTACGCTTTATAACTCTAAACAATATATCAAATAACGTTACAATCCGCCCTTCAGCCGGCTTTGAATTAATATCAATAACCTGTTTTTCATTAATCGGATAATACTTTGTTTCATCGCCCTTAAAATGCACCCAGAATATACTCCATGGATTTTTCTCGCTTGCATAGTACTTATGTTTTTGATTGGCCGGTATACAAAAAGCTTGGTTTTCCCTAACAATATACTGTTTATTTCCGATAACTACTACTCCCTCACCTTCCATACAATATATTAGTATGCTTTCTTCAATACCTTCCTCTCTTTCTCTATAATGGTGAAGAGCATTGGGGAAAAATCCAATGTCTGTTAAATACAATCCTTTAATTAGTGGATTCTTCTTAAAATCACTGAATGTCTCCATGGGAATCACAAAATACTGTTCGTTTTTAAATCCATCTTTTTTCTTATAATAATTGTTTTTCATGGCTTAATAATATCAAATCAAAGTAATATTGTCCATCTTTTAAAATGATATGGCATTCTTTTTACCTCTGATTTATGATATTTTGAAACAAACAATAATGATTACAAGGAGAGATATTTATGAGTAAAAATACAAAAGTAAAGGTTTGGCAAGAAACTACTATAATCCCAACTTACAAAGTCTCCGATCCTGAGAAGGCTCCTCTTTTTATCGAAAATAGAGCCTACCAGGGAAGTTCCGGAAAAGTTTACCCTCTTCCTGTAACGGAAAAAATTTCCGATACTAAAGAGGACGTATCTTATAATGCCGTATATTTAGAAAACGAATATCTGAAAGTAATGATTCTTCCTGAACTCGGTGGAAGGATTCAAAGAGCGTATGATAAAACTAATGATTATGATTTTGTATATTATAATCACGTAATAAAACCTGCTCTTGTAGGTCTAACAGGACCTTGGATTTCAGGTGGTATAGAATTCAACTGGCCTCAGCACCATAGACCAAGTACCTATTCTCCTGTTGAATATAAGTATATAGAAAGCACGGATGGATCCGCCAGTGTATACGTCAGTGAAATAGATCAAATGTATGGAACGAAGGGAATGGGCATCTTCACTCTATATCCTGACAAAGCATACATTGAGATTAAAGGTCAGCTATATAATAATACTGATTTTCCTCAGACATTTCTGTGGTGGGCTAATCCTGCTGTACCGGTCAATGACCATACATATTCGGTATTTCCACCGGATGTAACTGCTGTTATGGACCACGGTAAAAGAGCTGTGTCTACATTTCCTATCGCAACCGGTGAATACTACAAATACGATTACTCAGAAGGCATAGATATCTCTATGTATAAGAATATAGAAGTTCCTACATCCTATATGGCCGCTCATTCTGATTATGATTTCATAGGAAATTATGATTCAAGCCTTGAAGCCGGACTTCTCCATGTAGCAGATCACCATATATCACCGGGTAAGAAGCAGTGGACTTGGGGAAATGCCGACTTTGGGCAGGCTTGGGATAGGGCTCTAACTGATGAAGATGGCCCCTATATAGAGTTAATGACCGGTGTTTTTGCTGATAATCAACCTGACTTCACATGGCTTAAACCAAGTGAAGAGAAGACCTTTACTCAATACTTTATGCCATATAAGAAGGTTGGCCGGGTTAAAAATGCCAACAAAGACGCTATGTATAATTTAACGGTTGAAGATAATAATGCAACTATTACTTTATACACCAGTAGTAAATACTCAGACCTCTCTTTATCTGTCACTGATGAGAATGGCGCGTCAATATATAACAAAATTACTGATATTGATCCTGCCACTCCTTTTAATGATACTTTTAAAGTTGATATTTCAACTGAAGTAGGTTGCAGCATTACTGTTAAATCATCAAGTGAAATAACTATTTTATGTGACACTATAAAGGAAAAGAAATTAGAAGCTACCCCTGAACCTGCCGAGAAGCTGGAAGAGCCTATTAATATAAAGTCAAACGAAGAACTTTTCCTCGGCGGACAGCACCTGGAGCAATACCGACACGCGACTTCTAATCCTGCCGATTACTATGAGGAAGGACTTCGAAGAGACCCTACGGATATTAGAATAAACAATGCATATGGATTGCTTAAAATGAAACGCGGACAATTTGAAGAAGCAAAATCTCATTTTGAAACAGCAACCTGCAAGCAGACGTGGAAGAACCCTAATCCATATAATGGCGAATGCTACTTTAATCTGGGTCTTGCACTTACCATACTTGGAGATGATGACAAGGCTTATGATGCCTTTTATAAGTCAACATGGAGCTATGAAACACAAAGTTCCGGGTTCTACTGGCTTGCAATTTTAGCTACAAGAAAGCAAAAATACGAAGATGCCATTGCTTTCCTTGATAAGTCTCTAAGTGTAAATTGGCACAATATGAGAGCAAGGACTTTAAAAATTTCCTTACTTCGTCTAGCCTACAAAGACAACTCTTCTCTCATTAACGAGAGTAAAGAAATAGATCCTCTCTACATAGGACTACAATACGAAGAAAGTCTACTTACATCAGACGCAAATGCTTTAAAGGATTTCATGCATGGTAAGGTAAGTAACTACATAGAACTCACAATGCTTTATCTAGATGCATTTTTATTCGAGGATGCATTAAACATTTTGAGCCTATGTGAAACTAAGTCTCCACTTATTCATTACTACGAAGGGTTTATTCATAACCTTACCGGTAATACCACATCAGCTTTAGAATGCTATAGTTTAGCGGAATCCACTAGTCCGGATGGATGTTTTCCAAATAAACTTATGGATATATGCGTATTAAAAGATGCTATCTCTCTTCTTGATATGGCACCTTATGCACACTATCACTTAGGAAATATCCTATATGACAGAAAGCAGTATAAAGACGCAACTAAACATTGGGAACAGTCTATAGAAGAGAATCATGATTATCCAATGTCTTTTAGGAACTTATCTATTTCTTATTACAATAAGGAAAAAAATTCTATAAAGGCAATGGAAATGATTGAAACGGCATATAACTTAGATAGTAAGTACTCACGCTTTTTATTAGAGTATGATCAAATGAGAGCAAGGAATAAAGTAAGGCCTGAGGTCAGGCTTGAATTACTCGAGCGCGAGCTTGATATTGTAAAAGAACGAGACGCAATTTATATAGAATATATCACATTGCTAAACTTGACAGGCCAGTATGATAAAGCTCTATCTCATCTACAATCCCATGTGTTTCATCCTTGGGAAGGCGGTGAGGGTAAAGTAATAACACAGTACAGATATGCGTTGACTCAAAAAGCGCTAATAGAGAGGGACTCTAGAAATTATCAGAGTGCAATCACCCTACTCACTGAAACACTTACCTATCCAAAAAATCTGGGTGAGGGTAAACTGCCTAACGTTCAAGATAATATAGCGGAATACTATATTGGGAAATGCTATCAAGCTCTAAATGATAATGAAAAGGCAACTGAATATTTTATAAAAGCTTCTATCGGTATGGATGAGCCAGGGGGTGTTCTTTATTATAATGACCAGCCTTCCGATACTATGTTATATCAGGGACTGGCATGTGAAGAGCTAGGAGATATAAGCGCAGCCAAGAAAAACTATCATCAACTTAAGGCATATGGCGAAAAGCACATATTCGACCATGTAACCTATGACTTCTTCGCCGTATCTCTGCCGGAACTGAACGTATATCAGGAAGATATAACTGATAATAATGTGACATATTGCAAATACCTAATGGCGCTTAGCGAAATTGGACTTCAAAACACAGATGAAGCAGTCTCTAAGCTTGAAGAAATATTAGATGAACATCCTGACCATCAAGGTGCAACTTGTCATATGTTCTTTGTGGAACGGGGGAGATAGAACATTTCTAAAAGAGACACCTATAATGTAAGTTAAATTTACATTGTAGGTGTCTCTTCTTTTCAACTATATAATTTTGAATATAATACTATCGTAAATGCTCTATGGCAGCTTGCTCAACAACTAACCCTTCTTTAAACCTTTTAATGAATTGCTCAAATCCCTCCACATCCTCTTTTACCGGAGCAATGCTAACGCCTTCTTCTCCTTTAAAGATTTTGTTATCAAGAAATGAATCCAAAGTCTCATCTTTTTCTTTATTTATTAGGTATGAAGCAAGAACTGCTATTCCCCACGCTCCACCTTCACCGGCAGTTTTCATAACAGATACCGGCGCATTCATTGCTGCTGCCATCATCCTTTGCCCAACTACAGGTGTCTTAAATAAGCCGCCATGTCCATAAATTTTATCAATTTTTACATTTTCCTGCGCTAGTAAATCCATTCCAATTTTCATAGCTGCAAGTGATGCATAAAGATGTGTCCTCATAAAATTAGCTAAGTTAAATTTACTTTCAGGCATTCTGACAAAAAGTGGTCTTCCTTCAGTTATAGGAATTATGTTTTCTCCCGAATAATAACCATAGGATAGCAAGTCACCACAATCCGCATCGCCTTCCAATGCCTTATTATAAAGTGTTCCAAAAAGTTCATTCATGTCAACTTTCATTCCGAAGCTTTCTGCAAACTCTTTAAAAATTCCAACCCATGCATTTAAATCCGAAGTACAATTATTAGCATGTGCCATAGCAACCAAACTTCCTGAAGGGGTTGTAACCATATCTATTTCAGGATATACCTTGGACAGTTCATTTTCCAGAACAATCATTGCAAATACTGAGGTTCCGGCTGATACATTACCTGTCCTCTCTGCAACACTGTTAGTTGCAACCATTCCTGTACCTGCATCACCTTCAGGTGGGCATAGTGGAATTCCGGCTTCTAAGTCACCCTCTGCATCTAACATCTCAACGCCTTTATTGGTCAGTTTTCCTGCATCATCACCTGCGCAAAGTACTTTTGGAAAAATATCTCTTAACTTCCAAGGATAATTATTCTTAGCAACAAGAGAATCAAACTTCTCTACCATCTCCTGATTATAGTCGTGAGTGCTTATATCTATTGGAAACATCCCCGAAGCATCTCCCACTCCTAGTACTTTCTCCCCGGTAAGCTGCCAATGAATATATGCTGCCAGTGTACCAACATAGTTTACATTCTTTACATGTTCCTGATTGTTTAAAATTGACTGATACAAATGTGCAACACTCCATCTGATCGGCACATTGTATCCGAAGTACTCTGTCAATTTATCAGCAGCTTCAACAGAATATGTATTTCTCCATGTTCTAAAAGGAACTAAAAGCTCATCATTTTTATCAAATGCCAAATATCCATGCATCATGGCACTGATTCCAATGGATCCTATCTTATGAATAGTAACGCCATATTTTGTCTTAACATCTTCTTTCATAGCTTTGTAGCTTTCGCTAAGTCCTTTATGGATTTCGTCCAGTCCATATGTCCATATGCCGTCGACAAGCTGATTCTCCCACTCAAACCCTCCGGATGCCAGTGGTGCTCCGCTTTCGTCTATGAGGACTGCTTTAATTCTAGTAGAACCAAACTCAATTCCAAGTGAGGTCATACCTTTTTCTATTAACTGTGCTATCTCTGCCATTTAAAAGCCTCCTTTTCAAATACACCTTGATGTACTTTTAACATGTTAATAATTATATAATAGCATCAGGCTTATATCAATACGTTTTACAAAATAACTTTCAATATCGTTTCATATATACCGATTCTCTGATAATGATATCCGGATTTATCTCTATCTCCATCTCAGTATTTATCCCATTAATCAGATTGATAATACTCTCTGCTGCCTTTTCTCCTATTTCGTTGGTCGGGTTGTTTATACTTGTAAGTGGTGGCACACAGTGTTTTGCCAACTGCGAATTATCTATTCCGATTACCGACATTTGACTCGGAACACTAATCTCCATTATCCTAAGTAATTCCAAGAGCTTAACAGCAACTTCATCATTGTAACAAAGGCAAGCACTACAGTCTTGGATTCTCTTTGTTATCTTCGAAAAATTATCGAGGTCTCCTTTTAAATCTACTGTATCAATCCACGCTATTCTATTTTCCGATATCTTGATATTATTTTCCATTAAAGCATCTAAGTAGCCTAGGTATCTTCGTCCACCCTGACCATCATCAAGCTTGAAAATTCCTGCTATCTTGGTATGTCCCTGTCCTATCAGATACTGCGTAGCCTTTTCCCCTGCCTGTCTGTCATCTATGCAGACATGTGGTGCTTTGAGCTCTTTATAATAGCTATTGATTTGGAGTATCGGAATGCCTGATTCTTGTATCTGCTTGTATAATTCTATATTAGGACTTGGAAGATTACTCTTTGTAGGCTCAGCAATAATTCCGTCTATGTCTCGGTTTTTCAGGAATGCTTGCAAAAGCTCCCTTTCCTTTTCCACGGAATTACCTGTAAACATCAAGTGCATCGTATAACCGGACCTTGAAAGAACTGCTTCAATGGACTGAATAATAGGTACGAATATATAATCATTTACATATGTCGTCATAACAGCAATACGTCTGGTATTTGGGCCGTTTACCTTAACTACCGGAATTGTAACGTACGTCCCACTACCTCGTCTTTTTTCTAAAAGCCCCTCATTTACTAATTCATCAAGCGCATGTCGAACCGTCTGACGACTCACCTCAAACTTTATTACAAGATTATTTTCAGAATCTAGCTTTTCTCCATCTCTTAGTTGACCGGATTCAATCTGATTTTTAATCCAGTCAACTATTTCTTCATACTTTGGTTTTCCTGCCACAGTTACCCCCGCTTATTTATATGCTATTTCGTTCCATCTCATTTCATTTTGAATACCACGAATAGTTGTGTCTTTATCAATGTATACGGCCTCGATACCCATGTAATTAGCCCAATCACCCATTTGCTCGGATGTTAAATCATATGTGAAAGCTGTATGGTGCGCTCCACCTGCCAAAATCCATGCTTCTGATCCTGTAATTAGGTTTGGTTCCGGTGTCCAGAATGCAGATGCTACCGGTAGGTTAGGCATATCGCTATCCATCTTCTTGCAGTTTACATCATTTATGATAAGGCGGAATCTATTGCCAAGATCTATTAGGGATGTTGCTACTCCCGGCCCGGTTTTAGATGTAAATACAAGTCTTGCAGGATCTTCTCTATCTCCCATAGAAAGCGGCTGCTCTTTAATACTGATTGGGCCTTCAGCAATCGTAGGGCAAACCTCAAGCATATGTGACTGTAAAATTCCTTCTTTTCCGGCCACTAAGTTATATGTATAATCTTCCATAAAAGATGTACCCTTAGCGTCTTTTATTCCTCCGGTCATTATCTTCATTAGACGAACCATGGCTGCAGTTTTCCAATCGCCTTCTCCGCCAAATCCATATCCTTTTTGCATTAGTCTTTGAATTGCAAGTCCCGGCAATTGCTTTAGTCCACCTAAATCACCAAAATGAGTAACTATAGCATGATAATTCTTTTCCTCTAAGAATCTCTCGAATCCAACCTCTATCTGCGCCTGAACCGCTACATGTTTTCTGAATTCGCTCTCATCTCTACCCTCTAGTAGAATATCGTATTTGCTATAGTATTCTTCAACCATAGCATCTGTATCTGCTTTTGAAACTGCATTTACACAGTCTACGATTTCATTGACCGGATATGCATCCACTTCCCAACCGAATTTGATTTGGGCTTCAACCTTATCTCCGTCTGTAACAGCTACGTTACGCATATTGTCAGCGATTCTCATAACTCTTATATGGCTGCTTTCGATAACTCCTATAGCTGTACTCATCCATGAGTTAATACGCTTCATTACTGTCTCATCTTCCCAGTATCCTGCAACAACTTTTCTAAACATATGAAGGCGGCTAAACACATGACCATATTCCCTGCCGCCATGTGCACTTTGATTCTCATTCATGAAATCCATGTCAATTGCATCATAAGGAATCTCTCTATTAAACTGTGTATGAAGATGAAGTAGCGGTTTTCTAAATTCTTGTAATCCTAAAATCCATGACTTTGCCGGTGAAAACGTATGCATCCATGTAATAACACCTGCGCATGTCTCATCGGTATTAGCCTCATTAAATGTTTTTCTTATTAACTCATTAGTAATCAGTGTTGGCTTCCAAACTATTTCATATGGAAATGCTCCGGATGCGTTGTAAATTTCAACGATTTTTTGTGCATGCTGTGCAACGTGCTCTAATGTTTCTTGACCATATAAATCCTGTGATCCTGTGCAAAACCAAAACTTGTACTCTTTTTGTTTCATCATGTTGTTCTCCTCCTGTGTGATTCCTCTTCACCTTATATTTACTGTCCGTAGTATGCATTAGCTCCGTGTTTTCTATAATAATGTTTATCTTGTAATTCTTTTGGTGCAGGTAAGACCTGTGGATTGATTATCTCCGTCTTTGTTGCCATTTTAGCTACCTCTTCAACCACTACTGCATTATGAACCGCGTCATGGGCATCCTTGCCCCATGTAAACACCCCATGGTTCTTGCACAATACCGACGGTGTAGCTATATAATCAAGACCACGAATTTCAAATTCATCAGCTATCAATATACCTGTATTTTTTTCATACGCTTCATCAATCTCTTTTGAGTTCAAATTTCTAACACAGGGAACCTCTCCATATATATAGTCGGCATGTGTCGTTCCATAGCAGGGGATTCCTCTGCCGGCTTGTGCCCAGGATGTCGCTTCAGGTGAATGAGTATGTACAACTGCACCTATTTCCGGAAATCGCTGATATAGTATTCTATGAGTTTCCGTATCCGACGACGGATTATATCTTCCCTCAATCTTATTTCCTTCTAAATCCACTACCACCATATCCTCCGGTTTCAAGCTGTCATATTCGACTCCACTTGGCTTAATTACAAAGAGACCGGACTCCTTGTCAATTCCACTGACATTGCCCCATGTAAATGTAATCAGATTGTACTTCGGCAATAACATATTTGCTTCATATACTTCTTGTTTCAATCGTTCCAGCATTATATCCTCCTTAACTTGTACGTACATATTTTACATATTTCGGCTTATATGTACACTATAAACCATACCAATTCTTTTTTCAATTGTATATATCTACAATTTTTCATTACCTGTTTTCTGCATAATGCACAAAAGGAGCTTTGCAAAGCCTATAAATCATAAGCTGTTGCAAAACTCCTTTTAAAATTGTAATTATATGCTATTCCTCATAATCGTTTGTTAGCTTGCACTTATCAAGCACATAAAATATAAGGCTTAATATCATGCCGACTACACTAGCAAGCACCATACCTTTGAGTTCAACATTTCCAAGCTTAAGTGCGATTCCGGATAGCCCCGCTACAAATATTACCGATGTTAATATGAGGTTCTGTGACTTCGCATAATCCACCTTTTGATCAACCAATATACGTATGCCCGAAGTTCCTATCATTCCATATAGTAAAAACGATATACCACCTATAACAGGTCCCGGAATAGTTTGTATAAGCATAGACAGCTTTCCAATAAATGAACATATGATGGAAATCACCGCTGCTCCCGCTATTACTCTTACACTGTATACACGCGTCACAGCCATTACTCCGATATTTTCTCCATATGTAGTAGTTGGAACTGAACCAATAAGTCCTGATATTGCCGTCGAAATATTGTCTCCAAGTAGAGACCTGTGAAGACCTGGATCCTTAAGCAAATCTCTGCCGATAATCTTACCCGTAACAACTTGATGTCCAATATGTTCAGAAGTGATTACCAAAATAACAGGAAGAATAATTAAAACTGCATTAAGATCAAATTTCGCGGGCTGAAAATTAGGAAGTGCAAACACCGGTGCATTTGCAACTGCTGTAAAATCAACCATACCACAAGCAATCGCTGCAATATATCCGGCTACTACTGCAATTAGTATAGGAATCACTGATAAGAACTTTCTAAAGACCACCGACCCAAACACGGCAACTCCAAGCGTCACAAGAAATACTATTACGTTTTTCACATTGATTGACTCGTCAAGAAGCCCTGCCGTAGATGCAGCTGTCCCGGCAAGCTCAAGTCCTATAAGAGCAACTACCGGACCCATGGCTGCCGCCGGAAGTACTATGTCTATCCAGTCCGTTCCAAATTTATAAACAATTATAGCAATTATACATCCCGCTATACCAACTACAACGAAACCACCTTGTGCATATTCATACCCAAACCTATCAATTACAATTGCAGCCGGGCCAAGAAATGCAAAGCTAGAGCCCAAATATGCAGGAGCCCTTCCCTTAGTTAGAACCATAAACAATAGTGTCCCAAGCCCATTCATAAGCAATACTATTGCAGGATTAATACCCAATACGAATGGTACTAATACAGATGCCCCAAACATTGCAAACATATGCTGTAAGCTTAGTGGAATGAGTAGTTTTACCGGTACCTTGTCCTCAACTTGAATAATCTGTTTTTCCTTCATTTTGCTCTCTTCTCCTTTGATGTGTTTTCACTATATGTAATTTAGTAAAATAATGATAGATATTTTTCATACCCCTCTTCAATCATTTTTTCTCGTGATATAAATTTAAGTGATGCGCTATTTATGCAGTATCGCATACCACCTAGTTCTTTAGGTCCATCGTCAAACACATGTCCCAAATGTGAATCTGAATGGTCACTTCTCACCTCCACTCTATGCCTTCCATACGATAAATCTTCCTTTTCCACCATCAGGCTCGTGTCAATCGGCTTTGAAAAGCTAGGCCATCCACAACCCGATTCAAACTTATCTGTTGATATAAATAATGGCTCTCCACTTACTATATCAACGTATATTCCTTCTTCGAAATTATCATAATACTCATTTTGAAAAGGTGGTTCCGTCGCATTATTTTGTGTTACTTCAAATTGAATATCATTTAGTTTTTCCTTTAACTCGCTTTTTTCCTTATTTCTATTAATGGTAAGTTCATCAATGGCTTTCTTAGCTTTTTCAAACTTAAGACTTCCTATATGACAATACCCTCCCGGATTTTTGTCTAAATACTTTTTATGATACTCTTCAGCTGTATAAAAAGAATTAAGTGGCGCAACTTCAATTGCCACAGGTTTATCAAGACTCTCTCCAAGAAGTATAAGTGAACCCTCTATTATTTCTTTGTCCTTTATATCTATATAATAAATACCTGTCCTATACTGTGTTCCTATATCATTTCCTTGTCTATTAACACTGGTCGGGTCAATGACATCATAGTACAAATCAAGAAGAAATGTTAATGACACCTTTGTTTCGTCATATGTGACTTTTACCGTTTCAGCATAGCCTGTTTCATTTGTACAAACTTGCTCATATGTCGGATTTTCTGTACTACCGTTAGCATATCCCACCTCTGTTTTCACTACCCCCGGTATTAATGAAAGATATTTCTCTGCTCCCCAAAAGCATCCTGCCGCCAAACATATCTGTTTCATGTTTTGTCTCCTTTCAATTTTTCTACCTTTATCAGTATACAATATTCCATCGAAATGTGAGTAGTTTTTTTGTAAAATTATTGAAATACAACTAAGAAAAAACCGAAACGTCGAGAATTAATACTTTCCCGTACGTTTCGGTTTTTTTACTGGTTCGGTAGCGCTCCACCTTGGCCTCCACCTTGACCTTGGCCTTGGCCGCCACCCATATTACCACCTTGACCTTGGCCTCCTCCGCCGCCACCCATCATGGCTCCGCTAACAGAGGTTTCTGAACCGCTTTCACTTAAGTTAGTTACTGCTGCACTTAAGGTTGTCGTAAAATTCGTGCTGCCTCCGGTAGATACTGTGTAATCTACATTTTGTGACAGGCTTGGACTACATATCAGGATTGTTCGAAATGCACTCGGTGGTGTGTATTCAAATACTACATTTCCTGCATCATCGGATATGCTGATTGCACTGCCCTCTGCCTGATTAGAATCATATACTACCATCATAGATGTTACTGAGGATGATGAATCTACATTTTGAGTCATATTCGAGTACCCTGCTGTTGCTACCAACTCGCCACCATTCATAACAAAAGTCCCATCATAGTCTAACGCAACTTCAACCTCACTTAATACTGAAGTAACATATATACTTCCACCATCTATGACTGCATTTCCATTAACATCAATACCATCTGATAATGCAGTAATGGTCATGTTACAATCATTCACTTGTACCCATTGCTCTGATGTTGATGTAGTTCCTTCAGCAGCTTGTCCCGGTGCAGCACCGGCGCCGCCACCACCACGGCCACCACCTTGGAAAGTATCACCTCCAAATTGACCTTCTCCGGATGTATCATTTCCGCCTGCTATATTAATTCCATCATCAGTGGCATATATATTAATATCTCCACCGTTAATGGTCATTGTCATGGACTCTATACCTTCATAACATGTGGTAATATTTATACTTGAAGGATTCACAATCATATCACTATCTGCATGTATACCATCATCTCCGGATGCTATCGTGAACACTCCACCTTCTATATCAATATCCAGATTAGAATGAATCGCATCGTCAGCACTGTTTATATCGTACTCGCCACCTTCTACATATAACGCTCCGACAGCCTTAATACCTTTATAACTAGCCGTAGTATCCGAAATTCTCGTTTCACTTCCTCCACCTGAAGTCAAAGTAAAATTTCCACCCCAAATACCTAATGTAGTTTCTGCCTGCATGCCGTCATTTCCTGAATTTAATGTGAAGTTCCCATCTTCAATACTAATCCATCCCTTTGTTTCGTCATCAGCATTATTCGACTGAATAGCATCCACCCCTGCTTCGATATCATACGTTCCATTCACAATAGATATAGAATCTCTTCCTCTAATCCCGTGATTCGCAGCAGTTATATTAAACACGCCTGTTGATAATACCAAATCGTCCTTTGTTCCTATTCCATTATTATAATTAGCTATAATATCAAGCTCACCACTACCGGTAATTGCCAGATCTATTTTAGAAAAAAGGGTGGCATCCGGCTCTTCATTAGTAGTATCCGTATATGTAAAATCACCTGCGTCTTCAAGAGTATTGACACTTCCCTCTGCCAAAATAACAATCAAATCATCACCCTGTGTACAGTAAATAGCGGAGTTTGTATCACCTTTTATATTTACATTATCTAAAATCAATCTTACATCGTCTGTCTCAGGTACGGTGATAATAATAGTACCTGTATAATCTCCTGATAAAATGTAATCTCCCTTTGCTGTAATTGTTACGCTTCCACTTTCAATTACTACTGATGAATCATCCGAAGTGGCATTTGTGCCATTTAACTCTATCGTGCTGGAACTATTCACATTATATGTACTTTCTATCTTCTTATCTGTATATACTTGGTAGTTTTCATATGCACTTGTTTTTGCAGTACTTGCAGATGTCATGTCTACTGTTTCATTAGTCTGTGTATCATCCGTTTGCGTCCCCGTATTTTGTGAACTCTCATTCGCAGTATCCTCATTATTTCCTGCACATCCTGTTACTAGTAGTATCAAAATTAGTAAAACAGTTATAATCCGTTTGAATGATTTTTTGTCTCTATACATAAAATACTTGTCCCCTTTAAAGTTCCGTGTTTGAAGTTACCGGTAGGCTGATTGAAATATTTAAATTACCGTTTCTTTTTCTAAGTTCATCTATAAGCTGCTTCTCAATCTGCATGTCTCTAAGACAGATGGTATATTGCAGCTCATATAGACTCCCCAGATTAGTAGTTCTTGCTCTTTCAAGCGTAGACTGTGTAGTAAACTGTTTAAACAAATCGTCAAACAGTCCTATATAGTTTAAATCCTCAGGTATAGTAACCTTCAAAGTTCTCACTTTGCCCTTACTGTCGCCAAAATTAAAAAATGTAAGTGCCATCATAATTATGCTCATTATTACCGTGAAAAATACTGCATATATAATATAACCCATACCCGCTGCAAGCCCTGAAGCCATAGCAAAGAATATACTCACGATTTCCTTGGCACTTCCTGGTGCTGATCTAAATCTTACCAAGCTAAATGCACCCATTACGGCAACACCGGCGCCTAGATTACCATTTACAACCATAATTACCGATTGAACCATTGCAGGTAATAGTACTATTGTTATTACGAAATTCCTACTATATGTATTTCTAAACATATACACAAGGGCTATTACCATCCCTAAAATAAGTGATGTTATTGTGCATATAGAAACTGTTACTACCGTTACATTATTAGTTAATATACTATCCAGCAATGCTTGCTACCCCTCTTCCTTTTTCTGTTAAATAGTTTGAATAAATCGTTCCATATTTCGAGAATGACTGTGGATATATCTTCATTTTTGATAAAATATCACATAGCCATAATGGTATCGTTCCTATCGTTTTGACTTCCATTAACCTAACTCCCGGATTGTTAAGGGCGTATCCATAATCACCCTTTGATAAATCCAAATGATAATCTCTCCATCGTATATCAGAGTCAAAGGTCAATCTAAAATTACTATCTTCCTTACCGAAATATGCAACTCGGTCATAGCTTATAACCACCTTTTTCTCTACATGCTTATGCTTTACGTACCAGTCAATTTCATCAAATATCTGTTCATTTTCCACATCGGGAATCACCTGTTTATCCAGGTAGTCCCTACTTTGTCTTAGCGTAATAGGTACTCTTCTTTTGTATGTAATTCCTGATATTTTCTTTTTAAGCTCAAGAAATATTATCGTTTCATCAGATGGTTTACCATATCCCCTAACTCTTAGCTTCTCCTTAAACTTAGGTTTATCAAGATATTTACGTATAATCTCGAAATCCTCAGTATCATAATATATGCTACTAATTGTATGTAAACCATATTGATCTAAAGTCATGTGTTTTTCTATTTCACTAATTAGCTGTGGATACTTTTCCGGAGGAATCATATATTTCTTTTCATATCTTTCAAAAGTAATCTCTCGTTTTTCATTCTCCATGCCATCTCTCCTTTCACACAGTTATTTACTGTATAACGTGATTTTATTCCCCCAATATGATGAACACATGAAGAATATCGGGATTGTGCATGAAAATAACGAGTCAAATACAAATGCCGTGTAAGCGGCAAAAAAAAGAGAACTCTAGTTGGATTGCTTGCAAATCCATACTAAGTTTCTCTTTTTTGTAGGTGCGAAAGCACCTTTGTATTTGGCGACTATCCATGACCGACGAACGCGAAGCGTTTGGAGGTGCCGGATATGAAAAATAAAAGCATCTGCTTGTAGAATGCTTTTACTTTTTATACTCTCATAGTTGTGTAAACGGTATTTCAACCCATGCCACCTGTGAGGGCAGCGACTGGGCACTTTTATACTTTCCAAGCTAAAACAATTATTTCAATCCTCGACACCCGTGAGGGCAGCGACGCGAGAGAGCGATTTACTTACTTACAAATACATCATTTCAATCCTCGCCACCCGTGAGGGCAGCGACTTAATTCGTTTTGAAAAATCTTTCAGTTTGTCGTAATTTCAATCCTCGCCACCCGTGAGGGCAGCGACTGTACCACATATATATGCTCCCTTCTCGGTAAAAATTTCAATCCTCGACACCCGTGAGGGCAGCGACCATATATGCGTAGAGTAGTTGGTATAGACCTTAATATTTCAATC
>JBKEBP010000246.1:0-3135 GCA_047973235.1 Suipraeoptans sp.
ATATCATTGTAATAATCAACCAGCCGCATATCGTTTTTGCTACCGTTACTCCTACCTTCAAGCAAATGTAGATTAGGTAGTCGATTGCGCATTCCGTGCCATCTTTTCCAATTCTCTATAGTAACAGTTATGGGCTTGCTGCCACTAAATCTGCTATCCGGGTGCAGATGGTCTTGCTCGTATTTAAAGTTTTTATTTGTCCAGTCAAGATTTAAGTAGTAAAGAACCTCTCCAGCAACTCTGCTGCCTTTTTCTGAGTTAAGTACATCTTCAATTTTTCCATCTGTAACTCTCAAGTCATTCATTTGATTGAGCATTTCGATAGTAATTTCATAGTCAAAACTATTAATATTACTCTTCATCTGTTGCAATTTACTTGTCGTACCTGATTGGAAATAAGTAAAGAATATCGCCCTGAGTAAGTAAGCACGAACACCCTTAATGTTTTTATCATAATCAGGATTATAGTAAATGTAATAGATAATCGGCAACAGCACGTTCCAACTACTCGAAAAACGGCTTACATCAATTCTCATTCCCTTAAGTAGACTTTCTAGATTTATAAGCGCTTTCTTGAACCCGTTCCAATCATTTTTCATTTCCTCTGCTGTCTTTTTATTAATGTTGGATTTCACAACATCACCATACAGCATCAGAGCAGAACGAATGATAAAGTCCGTATCAAATCCTTCATATGAACCAACGAAGATCTTCCCAAATTCAGTTTTTGCACTTGGCCAATATGCTTCAAGAATAGACATCGTTATTTCGGATTTGCGAAGTGCCTTACCGCCACTATTAAATCTTACAAACATTTCAAGAGCATCATCTTGTTTCATGTCTTTAATTTCCGTATATCTAACCAGCTTTTCGACAAAAATCTTTTTATACAACTTTTGTAGAAGGTTTCTTGCGTAATCCTTGCAATCTGCCGGAACATTCGCGATGGCTTCTTCAATTGCTTTTTCTCGTGTTGTTTCATCCTGGAATTTCGTATCAAAGATGTTTTTCACCTCAAACTGAGTTGGACTCAGCCTTCCAACCTTTTCGCTAAACCTAATATCGAATTTTTTGCTGTTATACTCTTCTTCATCGACGGATATCTTATTTTTGTTCAGTTCTATCATTAGCTTTGTTACAATCTTACTTCCAGTATTCTTTCTAGCATAATTTGGACGCAAATATGCTTCTCCGAACAATGATAAAAACAGGGAGGTTAACCTTTGTTGTCCATCCAGTACCGCTGTATCAGTATTCTTAACATTTATACTTGTCAAATCATAATTAACACTGTCAGCTTGTTTTCTACTATCAAATGTAACATTTGATAAAAATCGCAAAAATAAGTATCCCACGTCACATTGAAGTCATCAACATGCCAAAATAGAAATGTAGCAATAGGGTAGTCTAACAAAATAGAGTCCCATAGTTTTTCAATTTGCTCCATACCCCAGACAAATTGTCTTTGAAACGCCGGCATTACATATTTTCCTTCTTTAATGCTCTGTAAAGCCTCGTATATTGTTATGCTGTTGTCTATTAATTTGCTCATCTTCAACCTCCAAATTACAAAAACTCGATTTATATTTCGTGAGTATATCTTCCGCCTCGCACCAAATTATTATTGTTTCACCATCAGAGAAACTCTAGAGGCAGGGTTATGGTATGTGTTTACTATTCGCTTATCAGGAAAAATAGTCCTATACTCGCTTATGTAATATGGTAACCCCAGACAATTTATCTTCATTATTCAAACATATATACTCGTCTTTTTTGCGGTTCGATCTGGCAATTAACCATTAGCCTTATGTATTTCCCTTATCAATTGTCTGTTTTCTTTTAAGACAGCCTCGAGTCGTAAGCAGTTTTCATTTTTATTTTTACGCAACGAACGTATTTCATCGATTTTCTCATCCACTTGACTAATCCGCGAATCAAACTCTGCTTCAATGAAATTCCTTAGAGCATTCACAAAATGTTTTTCAAGTTCACGAGCAGCCTCATTAAAGCCACTTCTAATATTTTCTCTATTGCTACGCATTTCATCTTCGACTCTCTGTGTGTCGATATCTTCTTTTACTTGCATGCCAACCTGGAAAACCACTCCCAATATAGAAAGCGATTTTCCCGCAACAGCTATACCTTTGGTTATCTTAACTGCCTCCCATGGCTTAAATTTATGTCCAAAAAAATGTCCAATGGTTTTAACTGCCGAGTGTACTGTGCTCTCTGAAAATGAAGCAAGTTTTGTTGCATTTGTGGCAACACCAGGTCTATATGCATTTTCTGCAACGAATTTACCCGCATTATTTAGGGCATCAGATTTTAGGAACTTTTTTATCTGTGGCGGCAATGAATCTTTCTTCTCTAAAAGACGACTATCGAGTTTCTTAGAAAATTCCGAGTTACTCAATTGCCCTAATTCACTATCACATTCACCAACAAGATTTTTTATTTTTTCTTGAACATCGACTTCACATTGCTTAGCTATAGAATCAACTTTTTGCGTCGCTTTTTCCAATCCTTCTTGTACTTCGTCTTCCTTTGCGTCACTTACAATTAAATTGGAGGCTTTAATGCCTTCATTTCTAATATTAGCGGTTGCTTCAGTGTAAATGTTTTCAACTCTTTGCTCAATGCGCCTGCGGTTATCAGGCAATATATGTCTTTCTTGGAGATATCGTTCCTCAAGTGCATCAATATCACTATCCCCAGACGAAGGTTGCAGTTGCTTGATGGCATCCTGCAAAACTTCGTCAATTTTATATAAGGTCGTCGTAAGCCGGGCTGGGATGTTTTTTTCTTGAATAAACTTATTCAACGTTTCGATGAATCGGTTATACCCACTTCTTTCGAGCAGTTCTTCAGCTATTTCCTCATCTTCTTCTGTTAAACCGTCAATATACGATTCAGCAGAAACAAAGCTTATGCGCATATCTTCTGGGGTGTACGGAGCAGTAACTTTTCGCAGATCATCCCGTATAGTATCTTGGCGTTCCCGCGTATTTCCGCCACGCTCGATCTTATTAACAACTAAAATCATCTCGGCAGCTTTATCGCGTTCTATAGATAATTCTCGAAAATGTTGTGCAAGGTGTGCATCAAACAGTTCATTCGTAATGACAAACACCAGCA
>JBKEBP010000043.1:0-17618 GCA_047973235.1 Suipraeoptans sp.
ATTACATTATTATCTTTTTACTCGCTTTTCTATTCCAAAACACTTTTAAGTTCATTAGGGTTTGCATATATATTTTATGACATTTTGTGGCTTATTTTCTTGATATACGACGAATCTGTTTGACGGATAAAGCCGATGCTTATGGCATACAGGGACAATTTTTCAAACACATCAAAGAAATACATGGAGAATACAATAACGTGGCTGGCTTGCCTATTGGACGTTTGTATAATGAGATATTAAGACTAAAATTGATATAGTTATTTAGAAGTAATTTTCATACAAAAATGAGGTAAGTCTTGCTTTTTGTCCGCATCCCCAACTCCTAGTAAGTGATAAAATGATGGCTCTTTTTATAAAGTTTTAGGGAGATAATAACTCGTTTCCGAGTTATTATCTCCCTATTTTCGGCTATGTCCTATTTCTCGACTGTCTCTTACTTTTTTACAAAATAGAATCTGCCAGATCAAGTGCTTCATCGATAACCTGATGCATGTCAAAGTATCTGTACATTCCGAGGCGCCCGCCGAATATTACCTTTTCTTCTGTCGTCGCCTTATCCTTATACTTAGCGTATAGCTCAGTATTTCTATCATCATTTATAGGGTAATACGGCTCTTTGCTTTCACTTACAGGCAATGGATATTCCCTTGTAACTATTGTTTTATTCCGGCTAGTTTCCTCACCCTTCATAAAGTGTTTGTGCTCTATTATACGTGTGTATGGCACCTCGTATTCATTATAATTAACTACTGCATTTCCCTGATGGTTTTCTTCAGCCAACACTTCTGTCTCAAATTTCAAGCCACGGTATTCGAGCTTACCAAGGCAATAATCATAGTATTCATCTATCATTCCTGTAAATATCACCTTATCGCAGGTACTTAGGTATTCATCCTTGTTATCATAGAAATCAGTGTTAAGCTTTACCTCAACACCCTCTAACATCTTTTCGACCATACGCGTGTATCCGCCAATTGGAATTCCTTGATATGTATCGTTGAAATAATTATTATCATATGTAAATCTAACAGGAAGTCTCTTAATTATAAATGCCGGAAGCTCTGTCGCGAGTTTTCCCCACTGTTTCTGTGTATATCCTTTTACAAGCTTTTCATATATATCTTTACCAACTAAGGATATTGCCTGTTCCTCTAAATTAGATGGGTTTACTATTCCGGCTTCTTTAACCTGTGCCTCTATTACCGCTTTTGCCTCGACCGGAGTTTTCGTGCCCCACATTTTATAAAATGTATACATATTAAATGGCATATTATAAAGCTCATCCTTATATATAGCAACCGGGCTGTTAATATAGTTATTAAATTCTGCAAATTGGTTCACGTAATTCCAAACCTTTTTGTTGGATGTATGAAATATGTGCGCCCCGTATTCGTGCACGTGTATTCCATCAACATCCTTTGTATATGCATTACCGGCAATATGACTTCTTTTATCGATTACCATAACTTTACGTCCGGCCGCCTTCGCCTCATGAGCAAATACTGCTCCAAATAATCCCGCTCCTACTATAATATAATCGTACATCATTCTCCTTTCAAATTACCCACTTCGCAGTACTACCGTTTTTTCCTTTAGTTACAAGAAGTTTCGTATCAACTTGCTCTTTAAGTTCATTAACATGAGATATTATACCAAGAATTTTGTTATCTTGCACCAAATCTTTTAATACCTCCATTGCTCCTTCTCTTGTCTCATCATCAAGTGAGCCAAAGCCCTCATCAACAAACATAGTTTCCAGACTAATTCCACCGGCTCTGCTCGTTATTACATCTGATAATCCAAGTGCCATTGAAAGCGAGGCCATAAAAGACTCACCGCCCGAAAGGCTTTTCACATCTCTTACATCATCATTAATAAGTGAGTATACATCCAGGTCCAGCCCCTGTTGCCCTTGATTGCTAAGCCGTTCTAAATCTCTAACTTGCAATAAGAACTCACCATCCGACATTTTTACTAGTCTTCTGTTCGCTGAATCTACTATCATAGCGAAGTAACGTCTAAGAGCATAAGCCTCAAAATCCAGCTTCACACTTCCGGGCAAAGTACCGCTTGCTGTCTTGTTTAATATATTCATTGTTTGAAAATCTGCTGATATTTTATTTATTGAATCAAAATCCTTCTTAATACCTAATTGTAACTTCTTATTAATATCATTTTTGTTTCGTTCTGCACCTATTTTCTCACGAAGCGTATCCAGTTCCTGCGATAATACATTTCTATTAATAATAGTAGAATCATATATTTCTTTATCCGGTGCATAAGTTTTATTCTCAGCTTGTTTACTAACTTGCTTTTGCAAAGACTCGATACTTTCCCGTATGGCTTTCTTCTTGCCGATATTCGTATCAAGCTTTGTCTTTATAGCATCAATCTGTTGTTGTTTCTTTAAACGCTCATTAACTAAGGCTTTTAAATCGGATTGTAAATTATTTAGTTTGAGTTTTGCTTCTTTAAAACTATATCCGTTGAGCTCTGATATTATTTCTTTTATCTTTTGCTGTTCATCTGTAATTCTTTGCTCAATCAACGCAGTGTTCATATTGAAAGTCTTAGCCCCTAACACGTTGCACCCTTCATTTTCGATTTGGTCTGCCGCTTCTTTAAGCGTACCATTTAGTGTGCTTAGTTCAATATCAAATTTGTTTCGCTTACTTTCACTTCTGTCTCTTATGTTTTTGAAATTATCGAGTTCTTCCTTAGTCGGCGCTTCCTCACTAAGACTCGCCTTTTGCGGATGACTAGTTGAGCCACACACCGGGCATGGCATCCCCTCAATTAGTTCCTGAGCTAAAATCCCTGCTCCTGCATCCATATATTTCTTACGCTCATCTTCATATCTTCTAAAAGCTGCTATATACTCATCATTTTGAATTTCAGATTTTTTATAATCGTCTTCGTATTTCTTTTGTTTCTTATAAAAGTCTTCTATTCTCTTTTGCAAATCATCTAACTTGGATATATTGTCAAATATATTCTGAGTGGCGGCTTCGTGTTTCATTAAAGTAACACTAAGTGATTTTGTTGGTTTGGTATATATTATAGTTTCTTTTCCCGGTTTATAGTAACGATTTTGTTTAATTTTGTCAACTAATTCATTTGCGCGTTCGTATAGATTAAAGTCCTCCTGCAATCTATCTATATTTCTCTCATTCTCTAGTTTCGTACTGTTATAGTCTTCTTCGCTTCTCTTATATTCGTCTTGTTGTTCCTGTAATTGCACTTTATAGGTCTCAATAGACAATGATAAGCTCACCTCAGATTCTTTAAGCTCTTTTTCCTTTTTTAAAGCTTCAAAGTACTCGGACATTTTGTTTATCTCTTCTGTATACTTAGTAAGCTGCTTGTCTTTTTCCTGCAGTTGTGCTTCAGCTTCGGTGATACTGCTCTTCGTTTTCTTTAGTATACTTTCCAATATCTTAGAAGTATCCTCTTCCGGTATATTGTCCATCTCTTTTAATTTACTAATTTCTAACGAATCCTCTTCGTCGTCTACAAGAAAACTCCCCAATCTAAATCTTAGACTATTATTATGCTCATCCATCATTCCTTGGAGTTTTGCTGTCTCTCGCTTAAGTATATCCTGGATATCACGAAATACATCCGTTTTAAATATCTTTGCAAATATAGCTTTTCTCTCTTTGGAATCGGCATTTAAGAGTTTTAGGAAGTCGCCTTGGGCTATCATTGAAATCTGTGTAAACTGACTAATATCCAGGCCAATGATTTCAATTATTCTGTTCTGTGTGTCACCTATCTTTCCCATAAATACATTTCCATCATTTTCATAGAGCTCTAAACTCGCCTTTTCCGAGACAAGTTTTCTGCTGCCATCAGCACTTCTTTGCTTAGATATTCTCTTATACTCCGGATTTCTTACTATACGATATTCTTTATCCTTATATTCAAATGCAAAGTCTACATAGGTTCTAACGTCATTGTATGCAAACTGGCTTCTCATCATAGAACCATCTCTTCTGCCACCACTGGTTTTGCCGTATAGCGCATATGTAATTGCATCGAAAATAGTGGTTTTCCCTGCACCCGTGTCTCCGGTAATCAGAAAAATCCCACCTTTAAGCTTACTAAAGTCAATTATAGTCTTTTCTGCATATGATCCAAAAGCTGACATTTCTAATTTAATAGGCCTCATACTAATCCACCTCTATTTCTTCGTAGATTTTATTCATAATCAAATCTTCATTGTCAGTTAGCTCTCTGCCATAAACATCTGCAAAGAAAGTGTTAAACATTTCCTTTGGTCCTTGCACTTTCACTGATCCGTCAATAGTTTTTAACTTTTCCCGTGTTCTGCTATTATCGATTTTTAATTCGAGTATACGATTAAACTTATTTTCAAGTCGTTCTTTCGGCTTGTACAGTACTTCTTCATCAATTAGAGTTATGCTCATATAGTCATCTAATTCTTCATCAGACGTCGTTTCAAGTATTTCATCTAATATTCCTCTTTTTGTCTTTACGTCACGAAGTGGATTTAACGAAATACTCTTTATCTTGATCCCTTCATCCTTGTCATGTATTTCAATTATCAATACACTTTTTTCTTGATTTGCTTCACTTGATGAATATTTGAGCGGAGTTCCACAGTAATGAACATTGTCTGCTCCAATTGTTTGCTGTTTATGAATATGTCCAAGTGCAACGTAATCAAATGTTAGTGCAGGTGTTATATCAACTCGATCAAGTCCACCAACCGATATTGTCTCCGAATCACTTATCTGAGTTTCTTTACCTGCTCCGGTAAAAAATTGGTGCGCAAGTAGTACATTTCGTTCATTATTAAAGTCTATTTGTTCACGCTTTATAAGTCTGGCAAAGCAGTCGTTATAGCTTAGGCCCTCTTCTTTAGTGACATTTCTGACATATGAAGGTTTGAAGAACGGTAACAGATAGAAATTAACCTTGCCATATTTATCGTTAATTTCTACCTTTTCAATATACTCTTCTTCGCTAATAGGAGGGATTCCGGCTATGTATATATTTTGATTCTTAAGTATAGATGCTGCAAATGATAGTCTCTCACCTGAGTCATGATTGCCGGCAATAATGAGAATAGCCGCATCTTTACACCTTGTCCTTAGCTTAGTCAAAAAGTCATTAAACACGGCAACTGCCTGAGCTGATGGCACTGTTCTGTCATAGATATCACCGGAAATTAAAATCGCATCTACATTTTCATTTTCTGAAATGTCAACGATTTGGTTTAGTATATCTATCTGTTCCTCTTGTAAGCTATAGTGATGAAGTGTTTTGCCGATATGTAAGTCCGATATGTGAATAAATTTCATATAACTCCCTCTTTAGAAAATGGACCGCCAATCAGCAGTCCATTCTATCACTATTTAATAACTATATTTACTATTCTCTTAGGTACATATATTTCTTTAACTATGTTGCCATCCAGCTTACCGGCAATCGCTTCTTTAGCCAGTTTGATTGCATCCTCGCTTGATATATCAGGTGTTATTTCTATAACTGCTCTCGTCTTTCCATTAACCTGAACCGGAATCTCTATCGTATCATCGGCCATTTCCTTCTTATCATATTTGGGCCAGGTATTTTTAAATACGCTGTCTTTATTTCCGAGTTGCTCCCAAATCTCTTCGGCTACATGTGGTGCAAAAGGTGATAGTAATATCGCCATAGTACCAAGTGTTTCTTTATCAACTCCGCCTTCCTTTTTAGCTATATCAATAAGATTATTGTTGTGCTCCATAAATCCTGATATAACTGTATTTAGGCTGAAGTTTTCAAGTCTGGTTGTAATATCATACACTAATTTGTGGCGTTCCTTAATCATAGTCTTTGATGCTGTCACGTCTTTATCTTTATTCTCCTGAACAAGATTCCATAGTCTCTTTATGAAACGGTTTACACCATCTATACCTCGTTCATCCCATTCAGCATCCATTTCAGGTGGACCTACAAATAGCTCATACATTCTAAGTGAATCACAACCATAGTCATTTACCAAATCATCAGGTGAAACTACGTTCCCCTTTGATTTACTCATTTTGACACCATTTTTGCCTGTTATCATACCCTGGTTAAATAATTTATGGAAAGGTTCATCAAAATCAAGTACACCGATATCATTTAAAAATTTAGTATAAAATCTTGAATACAGCAAATGAAGAACCGCATGCTCTACGCCACCGATATACATATCAACCGGCAGATACTTATCTGCTTTTTCTCTATCAACTAACTGTTCACTATTTTTATTATCAATATAGCGAAGGAAATACCACGATGATCCCGCCCACTGTGGCATAGTGTTCGTCTCTCTCTTTGCCGGTTTGCCGCAAACAGGACACGTCGTATTAACCCACTCATCAATGTCCGCTAACGGTGATTCGCCTGTGCCTGTCGGCTCATAGGATTCCACGTTCGGTAATTCAAGTGGCAACTCTTCCTCCGGAACCGGTACATTACCACAATCCGGACAATGAACTATAGGAATAGGCTCTCCCCAGTATCTTTGGCGTGAGAATACCCAGTCTCTAAGCTTATAATTTACTGTTGCTTTACCAAATCCTTTTTCTTCTATTTCATGAGGTGCGCTTACCTTGAGAGTAGCGGATTCCTGTCCGTTCCACTCACCGGAATTAATCATTATACCGGATGCTTCCGTATAAGCCTCCTGCATGTCTTTTATCTCAACTCCGTCTTTAGCAATAACTTGTACAATCGGAATATCGAATTTCTTTGCAAATTCAAAATCTCGGTCATCATGGGCTGGTACGCACATGATTGCGCCGGTTCCATAGTCTGCAAGAACATAATCAGATATCCAAATAGGTGTTTTTTCTTTATTAAGCGGATTAATCGCATATCTTCCCGTAAATACACCTGTCTTTTCCTTATCCTGAAGTCTATCTACGTTTGATTTCATAGAAGCCGCAAAGATATAGTCTTCAACCGCTTTCTTTTTATCATCTGTTGCTATGTTATGTGCTAATTCATGCTCAGGTGAAAGAACCATAAACGTTGCACCGTAAAGCGTATCAGGTCTCGTAGTATATACTTTTATCGAATCTTTTGAATTTTCAACAGGGAAATCAACCTCTGCACCGTATGATTTTCCAATCCACTCAGACTGCATTTTCTTAACTTTTTCAGGCCAGTCAAGTTTGTCTAAATCAGTCAATAAACGTTCAGCATACTTAGTAATACGAAGCATCCACTGTCTAAGATTTTTCTTTGTTACTGTTGTTCCACATCTTTCGCAAGCACCATTTACAACTTCTTCATTTGCCAAACCTGTTTTACAAGATGGGCACCAGTTAATCGGAAATTCCTTTTCATAAGCAAGCCCTTCTTTGAACATCTTTACAAAAATCCATTGTGTCCATTTATAGAAATTGGGGTCGGTTGTATTTACTTCCATGTCCCAATCATAAAGAGCTGCTATTTGATTAATTTGTCTCTTTATATTTGTTACATTTTCTGCAGTAGATTTAGCAGGATGTACACCAATTTTTATTGCATAGTTTTCTGCAGGCAATCCGAATGCATCCCAACCCATGGGATGAATAATATAATAGCCCTTTAACAATTTATATCTGCTCCACACATCTGAGATAACATACCCTCTCCAATGACCAACGTGCAGACCATTTGCGGACGGATACGGAAACATATCAAGACAATAATACTTCTCCTTTTCCTTTCCGTTTTCATCTATTTGTAAATTAACCGGATTCTCTTCCCAGTTTTTACTCCATTTCTTTTCTATCGCCTTATGGTTATAGGTTATACTCATGGAATTGTACTCCTTTCAAGTTATAAACACTATTTCTAATTTTACCACACGCTTAGACTCTGTCAAGTTTTAACAGACAATTTCTTTTAAGTTTTTCCGTTGTATATGCAACTAAATTATTGTATAATATATTTATCATCTTGAAGCAAGCGGAATGCTTAATTCAACTCGCTAGTGGTAGCGACAAAAACATAGAAAAGGAGTGATTCCCATGGTTAATTTATTAATCGGTCCCAAAGGTAGTGGTAAAACACCGGATTTGATTGAAGATGCCAATCAAAAAGAAAAAGTCGAGCATGGAAGCGTTATTTTTATTAAGAAATCACATCGTAACACAAAGGAAATCAATTACAAAATTCGTACTATATGTATGGATGATTATCCCGCAGTTACTACCCTTGATCAGTATGTAGGGTTTTTGTACGGGATTTACAGTTCAAACTCAGATATCTCACAAATGTTTATTGACGAGACTCTAAAAATCAAAGACATTTCTATTGCAGATATCGAAGATTTTATTGCTTTACTTAAAGACATGTCTACAGAATATAACATCGATTTTAGCGTAAGCCTAAGTGCTACTAAAGAAGAGATGAAGAACATTGATACATCACAGTGCAATGTCATAAATTATCCGTAAAAACGCAAAGAAAAGAGTCTCATGCGAGGCTCTTTTTCTATGCAGAAATATGGAAGTATGATATACTGAATTAAAAATATTTAGGGGGTTTTTATGGCATTAAAAAAAGGTACCAAAAAGATTCTAAGTGCTCTTTCAGAAGACGAAGTCAAAATTGAAGCCACGCGAAGTCTCGCAAGTTTAAAAGCACTTACACCTTCAAAAATATTCCACAAAACAATCAACTATAAAGTATATAATGGCAATCACGCTGTTCCTGTAAGGCTCTTCTTTCCGGGAGCTAAAACTGTAAACAAAGATTTCGAGCTTTCTATCAATTCTCCTTTGTTACTATTTTTCCATGGTGGAGGATGGTCAACCGAAACAGTTGACAGTTATGAGCGAATCTGCGCCAAAATTGCAGAGTCAACTCAGAATATAGTTGCCTCCGTAGAATATCGCCTTGCTCCTGAACACACATTTCCTATAGGTTTAACTGACTGTTATGCTGTTGCAAAGGAAATCTACGATAAGAAATTTATCATAAATATAAAACCCGAAAATGTTACTTTAATAGGAGATAGTGCAGGTGGAAATCTCGCAGCTGCTGTTTCACTCATGGCTCGAGATAAAGAAGATTTCTATCCGGCAAGACAGATACTTCTTTATCCTTCACTTTATGGTGACTACACTGAGGATTCCCCATATGCGTCTGTTGCTGAAAACGGGAGTGACTATATACTTACCAGAGGGCGGCTATTAGACTATATTGATATGTATACTGCTCACAATAGTGATAAAAATAGTCCTTATTTCGCACCGCTAAAAGCAAAGGATTTTACAAATTTACCTAAAACACTTATAATTACTTCTGAATTTGATCCACTTAGGGATGAGGGTGAAGATTATGCCCGAATATTAAATGAAAATGGAAACTATGCTGAAGTTCACAGACTTAGTGACGCAGTTCATGGTTTTTTGACTCTCGGAAACTTATCACCACATGTCAAAGAGAGCCATGAATTAATAAATGTTTTTTTAAGCAAAATGTAAAGAAGGAAAATAAATGGATACAACAACTGAAAACGAATCAGAAAAGAAATTTATACGAAAGAAACATAAAAGAGAACGTACTTGGCGAAAGTTGGATAATGCTGCTCTTCTTTTCTCTGCTGCCAATAACAGCACCGATCCACGTGTATTTCGCTTCTACTGCGTGTTAAACGAAGAAATAATTGAAGGTGCGCTACAAAAAGCTCTTGATAAAACACTTGAACGTTTTCCGATATTTCTAAGGACAATGCGCATGGGGCTTTTTTGGCAATATATGGAGGAAACCGCTTTACGTCCTAAGGTAACCCGGGAGTACAAAGACCCTTGCTTGCCAATATATATCAGAGATAAAAAGCATCTGCTCTTTGAGGTTTCATACTACAAAAACAGAATTAATCTCGAGGTATTCCATGCACTTACAGATGGAACAGGTGCAACTGAATTTATTAAAGAGCTAGTTAAACAGTATGTATTATATGCTTCTCCGGATGATTCTCTTATCGACCACGCTTTAGGTAAAGAAGACATCACTTTTGCGGATATGGAAATGGATAGTTTTTCGAAATATTTTACTCATAAGAAAAGTAAAAAGAAATCAAAACCAAAAGCCTTGCAGATACGTTCGGCTGCACGAAGACAGCCTAAAATGCAACTAAGTGAAATCTCCCTTTCCGTAAGTGACTTATTGCCAAAAGCTAGAGAACTCGGGGTATCAATGAGTGTTTTAATTACTACTTTACTAATGTATGCCATACATAAAGAAGCTTCGAGCATTCAAGCAGAAAAACCCATTCGATTAATGGTGCCTGTAAATTTACGGAATTTCTTTGAATCAGACTCAATGCTTAACTTCTTTGGTTGGATAGAACCGAGCCATAATTTCGCGCAAGAACCGAACATGTCCTTCGAAGAGGTTCTTTTAAAAGTAAAAGATTATTATAAGGACAGCTTAACAAGAGATAAAATGGAAACACATATAAATGAATATACTGCACTTGAGAAACACCCTATACTACGCTTTGTACCCTGGTCAATTAAAAATATTGCTATTTACCTAGGTTCACGTAAGTCAGCACTTGATATAAGCGCAATATTTTCAAATATGGGCTCTATAAGATTACCGGAAGAATATGAGGACTACATAGAATATTTTGGAGTATATACAAGCACACCAAAACTTGAGCTTACTATGTGCTCATTCAAAGATAATATTACACTAAGTTTTACATCAAGGTTTGACTCATCTAATATTGTTAGGAATTTTACAAGAGAGCTTAATGAACTTGATGTTCAAACTAAGGAAATTGAACCAAATTTTCCTGAAACCGATACCCCGATACTAAAAGGACTTACTATATACAAATGGTTTACATTTCTTTGTATAATCTCCGCCATTGTGTCACTTTCAGTTAATTACCTGGTCTCAAAGGGACTATACTGGTCACTTATTAGCATTGCCGGCATAGGATGTCTATGGACTGTCTTATCCATAGGCTATTATAAGCGTAACAACCTCCTCAAAGCTACTATGTGGCTCTACGTACTTGTCTCGGCCGGAAGCGTCATTTGGGATTTGTCATTTGGGTTTATTGGTTGGTCCATAGATTTTGTATTTCCGGGAATGAGTTTACTGGTACTTACAACGATGCTTATTATCAGTAAATTGCAATCTCATACGATTAAGGAATGCCTAATATACTATTTGATGGCTGCCGCTTTTAGCTTCGTTGTACCTAGTATTCTGCTAATTACCGGTATTGCTAAAAATATCTATATGTCTTTTAGCGTTTCTGTAGTTGGACTTATTGTAATCATAGCACTGGTGATCTTTAAGTGGAAAGATGTAAAAGAAGAGATGGGGAAGAAACTTAGATTTTAAAACGAGAGAAGCAGTAAGGCTTCTCTCTAATATTGCTCTATAATAAGTATTCCTACTGTTACCTGTTCTAAATTGATTTCAAATCATTAGTAATACTACAAAAAAAATCCGTGCTCCAAAGTTCTAATTTGGATATATCCTTGATGAATGGAGCAACATCCTGCTTTGCATTTGTATAATCAATTGTTGAAAATTTATTACAAAGCATTTCCTTTATTTCATTTAGAGAGCCTCCGTCTTTTAAAATTATTTTTGACTGAATTAACCTTTCTTTCAGGTGTTTTATATTAACCGGAATATTTCTGGAAAGATAAAAAACATAGTCGTACAAATCTCTTCCTTTTATACGAGATTTCCACCCCCTACACAAAACAGCATGAATTTTACCTGCAAACAGAGATGATTCATCATACATATTAACTTCATAAGGAACCGGCTGAAGTCTATACTTATGCTCAAATGTCGCAAATCTTGGTGGATTAACATCGACTTCAAACTTCACCCTTAAAACTTCATTTTTAGGGATACTGCTATATCCAAAATCATCCGGATAAAACATAAAAATATGCTCCTTTGTATTACCTTTCAAAAAAGCAGACTGTATATCTGAATCTACTGTTTTTCCTTTAATATCTATACTTACATTAAATCCATAAGATCTTATTTCTTTTTCCAGTATTGGAAAATACTTAGTAAGTGTAAAATACTTGTCAGCTTCCATAAGTGAAAAATCAAGGTCTTCAGAAAATCTATCCAAATTATAAAAAATTCTAAGTGCAGTGCCTCCGTAGAATGCTGCTTTTTTAAAGAATCCCGCTCTACTTAATCCACAGAGTGTTATCTCTTGAATTACTTCTTTCAAAGCATTCCTTCTTTCATCGGTATTCTTTGCATCATATTTTTCTAACATTTGCTCAATTATAGAATTCATAATTGTCTCCTTAATAACAAACTACAGAGTTTCTTAATATTTGTACTTCCATAATGTTTTGAATAAAAATGTATATCGTCAGTATTCAGTTTCCTTATATTCTGCACATCAATTCGCAAGTCCTCCAATAGCAACGCATTCAGCTCCTTATAATTTGAGACCGGTGGAAGTTTATATAGTTGATCACAAAGAGCTTTTTCCGTTGTAGCTATCTTAAAATAGTAGTCTCCTTCTTGTACAATATCCACACCAAAAGTATATATCTGTGAGGGTACATCTTGGTATAAATAAGTTCCAAAAGGAGTAGTATATCTTTTCTTTTTCTTTTTTTCAAATGTGGCAGATGTATAAGCATGAACCGCTTCCGGTATCATTCCATGATATGACAGTGCATATTCAAATGACAAGTATGAAGGTCCATATATACTTTCCGCAAGTAAATACCCGGGTATATTTGGATTGGTTTCATAAAGTCCTCTTATTATTTTTATATATTTTCCGGAGCGTACCAGCCTTGTGAGCTTATCTTCCGGGCTTTTAAACTCTTTTAACTCGTCCATTATCATCGATGTGGTTTTTATCATATTTTCACCTCTTATTCGTATATTACACGATTTAGTGGCGAAAATCAAGCGTTTAGATTTTAAAACGAGAGAAGCCGTAAGGCTTCTCTCTAATATATTCATCCTATACTATTCTTCTTTAAGTGACATAACCGTATTGGTATCATCACCTTTCTTGTATTCAATGGTGACTTTTTGTCCCTCTTTTAGTCTAATTACATCAATATAATCTACTACCGATACGTCGTATATTGCATCCTTATCATCCAGAATTATATAGTAATGTGATGTTCCGTCGATAACGGCTTGTGCAATGGTTGTTATTTCTCCTGTCGCGGTTTCTATTTCTCGTTCATCCTTTTCTTCTTCCGTTATTCCGTTGCTTAACATTAATTTATGATACTCTTCCTCACACTGGCTAACACTATCGCCGGTAGCAACGATCTGGTACTTCTGAACATTTACCATTGCATACTTCTTAACCAGCCCAGCATCGTCCTTGAGCGCAATGAAGTACGTCGGTTCGCCAGCTATATTAAGCAGTAGTGGGAATGTTGCATCATAGCTCATTTGCTGAACCTGGCCTTCGGCTGAGGCCATTGCCGCCGATTCAGTAGCACCTTCAACCTCATAATACTTCGTTTCCATCGTTCTTTGATTACATAGTACAAAACCTACATTTGACTGATCTCCGTTTACGGATGTAACACCCGTATACATCCATACATCATCATTTAGAGCTAAGTAATTATATCCACTTGTCGTAGTCAGACAGTCTTTTTGACTTAGTATGCTATTAAAATAACCATTTTTTAAAGTACCGTGATAATTGAACAGGTTGACTAATAAATCGGCTGAGTAAACTCTATCAACCCATGTTGGCACGTCCTCTACATTATATGTTTTGCATTCTCCTGTGACAGCATTACAGATTACTACTTTACCAACCGTTTCACCACCGAATAAACCAATGTTAAACTTCTTAACCGGTGCTATCCAGTAAGGAACGCCTTCCTCATCAATTTCAAAGCTTAACTCTCCATATATATAAGTTGGATGCTGAAATCTAAGATGTCTATATATGTTTCTATTAAGATGCTCACTAGTTGTGTACTTAATACCTTCATCAAGTTTTACAAGCTCCGTTGACTGAGTTGCCATATTTATTGTGATATAAGCAGGAATACCCTCGGAACGATTAGTAAACCATTTGATTAGACTCGCATATTTAAGCGGTGTCACCCTCATAGGTGTGCCCTTGTAGTTGATTTGAGAATAAACCTCGTCAGCTTCAAACTGCGATACCATATCAACCATACTTCCCATCTTTCTATCCCCTAGAATCTCTGCCGAATCCTTATCTAGAAGAGGGATTTTATCATAACTGATTTCTTCTATATCAGTAGTAAAATCAGAATCCTCTTCAACCTTCATTAACTTTTGGTATTTGCTTGCATTAAATATTGTAGAAGATAATAGTGAACCTGCTAGAAATATCACGAGAACGGCACCAAAAATCAGTACAAAAGTTTTCACACCCTTATCTTCTCTGATTTCGCTTAATGCAAGTTTTTTTCTGATTATATAAAATACTACTAAAATAACCAAGATTCCAAATATAAAGTGCCAAATATCTCTGGAATGGATATTAAATGCCGGTAAATATATATAATAATAAATACCGATGACAACTAATGCTACTAGTGCTAATAAAGCTTTAAACTTTCCTTTCATAATGTCTCCCTTACAAATATTATAGTTTTAGAATTTTTTGTTCCATGAAGGCAACGTAAACAACATCAAAAACGGAAATATTTCCAGTCTTCCCGCCAACATATTGATGCATAATACAATTTTAGACAGTGCTGAAAATCCTGCAAAATCTCCACTAGGTCCTACAGCCCCAAGACCGGGGCCAACGTTATTGAGTGTAGTTAGAACTGCACTAAAACTCGTCTCGAAATCTTTGTTATCAAAAGAAACAAGAATTACAGACACTATTAATATAAGTATATAGCTTATAATATAAATGTAAACTCCTTTTAGTATATGTGGTTGTATTTTTTTACCATTTACTTTAATTATATTAACTGATTTTGGATGAAGCATTTCTTTTAAGTAGTTTTTCACACTCTTACATAGCATAATAACACGCGATATTTTTATACCACCACCCGTTGAGGATGCACATGCTCCAATAACCATAAGCAGTAATATTATACAGTTAGTAAACATAGGCCAATTAGTATAATCAGCCGTAGAGAAACCTGTTGTCGTAATAATCGAAACCACTTGGAAAGCCGACTCACGAATTGCTATTCCTATCGTTTCATATTTATCTGCAATACCAATAGTAACTGCTATAGTAGCTGTTATAATAATCCCTAAGTAAACTCTAAGTTCCTCATTTTTAAAAATGGGTTTATATTCCCTAAGAACTAATAAAAAAAACATATTAAAGTTAACACCAAAAAGTAGCATAAATATGGTGATTACCCACTCGATATAGGCACTGCCAAAGTGCGCCACACTGGCTCCATAATTGGAAAACCCTCCTGTTCCGGCTGTTCCGAATGCGTGTATTAAACTATCATAGAAACTCATCCCGCCAAACATAAGCATTACTGCCAGTATTATAGTAAGTCCGAAATATATAATGTACAAAAGTCTTGCTGTTTCTCTGGCTTTAGGTAATAATTTGTCTGTTACCGGCCCGGGCATCTCTGCTCTCATCTAGTACATAGAATTTTTTTTATCCGGTGCACTTAAGATTAAAACAAATACCAGCACACCCATACCACCAATCCAGTGGGTTAGGCTCCTCCAAAATAAGATACACGCGGATAAACTATTAATATCTTTAAGAATTGTCGAACCCGTTGTTGTGAACCCTGATATTGTTTCAAAAAAAGCATCTATGTAATTAGGGATTTCGCCGGATAAAAACGACGGCAGCGCACCAAACGCTGACCACAAAATCCATGCAAGGCAAACTACTACCATGCCTTCTTTTGCATACATTTGCATATCTTTAGGCTTCTTTGTTCCAAAAACAGTACCTATCAATAATAGAATAAAAGCTACAACTACAAACCATATTCCACTTTTTTCTCTATATATCAACCCTACCACTGCCGGTATCAATAGAAGAACAGCCTCGACACTCATCATTTTAAACAAAACATAACGCATAATTCCTGTATTCATAACAGCCCCCTAAATCAAAATATCGGAAAAGTCATCAATTCCTTGTTCAACTGTCACTACTACTACACTGTCTCTAGCTTTTATCGTGTCCATACCATCAGGTATTATTATTTTGCCATCTCTTGCAATACAAGCAATAAGGCTATTATTTTTTGTTTTCAAATCTCTTAGTGGTACGTCTATATATTTCGCATCATCATGTATTACAAATTCTGCTGCTTCAACTCTTTCACCAACTAACTTATATACTGTTTGTACATTAGCACTACCCTGTGAATTAGATATTGCTCTAACATAACTTATTATTTCATCAGCAGTTGCACTCTTGGCAGAGACTGTACTATAAATTCCCAGACCTTCCACCATTTCAACTCTTGAATCATCATTTATCTTTGCAATAACCTTTTCAACACCCAGATTCATTGCATATAATGACATGATTATATTTTCTTCATCCATTCCTGTTAAACAAACAATTGCATCTGCATTTTCTATTCCTTCTTCTTTTAATAGATCCGGATCACCCGCATCACCATTTATAATAGTGGCTTTAGGAAGATTCTCGCACAGATACTCTGCTCTATCTGCATTTTTTTCAACTATTTTAACACTCATCCCCATTTTCAATAGTTGACGTGATAAATAGTAGCTGACATGGCTGCCACCACATATCATAACATTCTTAACTTTTCTTACCCTTTTCCCAATCGTTGCAAAGAACTCTTCTAATGTCTGATGAGATGCAATAATATGTAATACATCACCTCTTTCAAGCACAAAGTCTCCATCCGGAATGTGAACTTCATGATGTCTTTTAACTGCACATATGAGTATCTTTACTTGATACTTTTTATTTATTTCAGCAAGTGTTTTACCAATGAGTGGGCTATCCACTTTTAGAGCATACTCAACTACTTCAACTCTTCCCTTCACAAATGTTTCCACTTTACTAGCATCCGGGAAAATCAGAATTCGTGCAATTTCATTCGATAATGCAAATTCCGGATTAACTGCCATCGTCAGGCGAAGATCGTCTTTCAATATGCTAAGTTGCTGATAATAAACCGGATTCCTAACCCTGGCAATTGTTCTCTTAGCCCCAAGCCTTTTTGCTAACAAACAGCTGAGCATATTTAATTCATCAGTTGAAGCACAAGCAATCACCAAGTCTGCATTAGGTACATCTGCTTCTCTTTGTATATCTGCATCTGCTCCATTTCCGATTATACATATAACATCCAGTCTTTCAACTGATGCTCTTAACTTACTTTCCTTTTGATCAATTAATACAACATCATAATCTTCTTGAGACAGGGTGTAGGCAAGCTTATGTCCTACTTTACCATCTCCGATAATTACTATTTTCATCTTTTCCTTATCCTCACATTAATTCAAATACGCAATAATCTGATTATTATACCACCTTATTGACAAATAGAAAAGGGGCTGTCGGGAAATAGGGCAGATTCCAAAATAGGGAGATGATAACTCGAAAACGAGTTATCATCTCCCTAAAACTTTATAAAAAGAGAAAAAAAGTGGCTAATTTCAACCACTTT